>JBFXDF010000406.1:0-2518 GCA_050181375.1 Alphaproteobacteria bacterium | reverse complement strand
ATGGCGCGGCCCTGACCCGAGGCTCGCCGGCGGCTGGCGCGAGCCGGTCCCGCTTGATTGCCGCCTGCTTGCATCGCCGGTTGAAATGTCCCGCGCGCTCGATCTTTGTTCTTGAAATGTTCTCAACGCCGCGATAGCGTGGCGCCGTAACTCGCGACGTGCTGTGGGGGCGTCCATGGTAGCCTTATGTGCGGCGGCGCTTGCCGCCTTGATGCTGGTTGTCGCTGGCGGCGCGAGCGCGCAGGATCGGCGGCAGAACGAGCCGGGCCGATTCGACTTCTACGTGCTCGCACTGTCGTGGTCGCCGTCCTATTGCCAGGCCTCGGAAGAGCGCGGGCGCACGCCGGCCCAGCAGCAGTGCGGCGGACGGCCGTTTTCGTTCGTCGTCCACGGCCTCTGGCCCCAATACGACAAGGGCTTTCCGGAATATTGCCAGCGCGAAGCGCCGGCGCTCGACCGCAGCATCGTCGCCTCGATGCTCGACCTGATGCCGGCGACCGGCCTGATCTTCCACGAATGGAAGCGCCACGGCACCTGCTCCGGCATGACGCCACGGGCCTATTTCGAGACGGTGCGCAAGGCGCGCGCCGGCATCAAGATCCCGGAGGCCTATCTCGGCCTCAAGACCGCGCTGACGGTGTCGCCCGCCGAGGTCGAGCAGGCTTTCGTCAAGGCCAATCCCGGCCTGCCGCAAACCGCAATCGCGGTAACCTGCGACAGCCGGCGGCTGAGCGAGGTGCGCATCTGCCTCGGCAGGGATTTCAAGTTCCACGACTGCCCCGAGGTCGACCGGCGGGCCTGCCGGCGCGACAAGCTGCTGATGCCGCCGGTGCGCGGCGGCTGAGCCGGCGAGCGAGCCGTAACGCCGCGGCGAGGCGCCTCTGCGAAAGCGAATTCCCGGCGCTCCCCAGCGACTTATAGCGTTTTCGCGCGAAGTGGGCACCGGTTCGCGTGAAGAAAACGCGTCCAAACAAGAATCTAGAGCGCGGCTTTGATTCCATCAAAGCCGGAAAAGCTCTAGCCCGCGGGAAGCGCGTGCCCGGATGCAACGGAATCGTAAGGTAAAGAACCTAGCGTCGGCCCAATCACCTTTCGGCCGCCTCCGCGCGGGCATTCGGACCCGTCATGCGCCGTCTCAAGGATTACCTGCGTTTCCTGTCGTGGCAGGCGGGTCTCGGCTACATCGCGCTCTGGGCGGTGACGCTGTGGACCCTCGACCACGGCAGCGCGGTGTTCGGGCATTCCGGCGTGTGCCGGCCGGATGCCGCCAAGGTGCTGTTCTACTGGGTCTGCGACCCGCAAAGCCCGCTGACCATCCTCGCCTCGGTCTGCAATACCGCGCTCACCGTCACGGTATGGGCGCCGGTCTATCTCGCCGCGGCGACCGTGCGGCCGGATGCGATCGTGCTGGCGCTGCCGATCGTGTCCGCGCATCTGATCGGGCTCCCCACCGCGATCTTCGTGACCATCCGGCTGATGCTCGGGCTCACCAGGCTGGTGCGCCTCGCGCCCGCACCGGCACTGCCCGCCGGTCCCGAAGCACCCGCACCGGAGCCGACTGCGATCGATCCGCAGAAATACGTCAACCCGCGCGCCCAGTTCGGGCTGCGCGGCACCCACCAATCATGATGTGACGGCGCGGGTGTTTTCGAGCGAAGCGGGCGCCGGTTCGCGCGAGGCAGGCGCGTCAAAAAAGCTGGAGCCCGGCCTTGGTGCCTCGGACCCGGAGCGGCTCTCCGGCGGGGACGCCTATTCCGCAGAGCGGAGCTGCGTGTCCATGCGCTCGATATAGCTCTTGAGATAGCGCATCGCGCGAGCATCATCGAGCACGGCGAGCGCCTTCTGCCCGTCACGGGCCGCGTGGTTGACTTCCTTGTAGAACGACTGCAGCGGACGATCGATCATGCCCGGCCGATAGCCGTCGAAGCCCGGGTGCCCGTAGCCGTAAACCAGAGCCGCTGCCACGATGCTTCGCCACATACCGATCCATCCGCGCCGTTGTCGCGCCTCAGGCCCCGCTCCGGGACCTGCGGCGACGTGGACATGCTAGGCCCAGCCCGTGAGCGCGTTGCTAAACTGGCTCCGACAATTTTATGCAATCCGCGGCGGCGCCGCCGGCCGCATCCGGCAGGCGCGGCGCGGCAGCCCGCAGGCTCCATCGTGAATTATCGTCACGCTTTCCATGCCGGAAATTTCGCCGATGTTTTCAAGCATTGCGTGCTTTCCCGGATCGTCGCGCATCTGCTCGCCAAGCCTGCCGCGTTCCGCGTCATCGATACCCATGCGGGCGCCGGCGTCTACGATCTCACCGCGTCGGAGCCGAACCGTACCGGAGAATGGCGCCTCGGCATCAACCGGCTGTTTACCGCATCCGTGAGTGCCGAAGCCCGCGTCTTGATGGCGCCCTATCTCGAAGCGGTCGGCGCGCTCAATCCCGGCGGGCGGCTCGCCCGCTATCCCGGCGCGCCGCAGCTCGTGCGCGCCTTCAAGCGCGCGCAGGACCGCCAGATCGCCTGCG
>JBFXDF010000405.1:0-2522 GCA_050181375.1 Alphaproteobacteria bacterium | reverse complement strand
GTCGTGTTCAGGAACGAGCGCGACGGCGCCGGCACCATACGAAACGGCCGGTCCTTATCGCCATCGTCGATCACCGCGAGGTGATCGGGGAATTCCGGCATGCGTTCGTGCTCCGGCCCGTACCGGCGCCAGTCCGCCCGGAAATGGAATTTCCCGTCGCGGTGGCCGAACCGGTCGAGGAAATGCCCGGTTTCGAACCCCGGCCAGCAGTCGAGCCATACGCCCTCCTCGAACGCCTCCGGTCCGGGCAGACCGCTCACCCGCAGCGTATGCTCGATAATCTCGAACGCGGTCATCTCGAAGCCTGGATGCCGCGCGCCGAGGCGCTTCGCCAGACCGCGGACGACGTCATGGTTTGAGCGGCACTCCGCATGGGGCGGCAACACGGCGCGCCCGATCTGCAAAAACGTGTGGCCGCCGGCGGTGTAGATGTCGTCGTGTTCGAGAAACGTCGTCGCCGGCAGCACGATGTCGGCCATCGCGGCGGTCTCGGTCATGAACTGCTCGTGCACGCAGACAAACAGGTCGTCGCGCGCAAAGCCCCTGTGAACCAGCGCCGAATCGGGCGAGACGACCATCGGGTTCGTGTTCTGGATGAACAGCGCTGTGACCGGCGGGCCGTCGCCGAGGTCGCGCTTGTCGCCGCACAGGATCGGCCCGATGCGGGATTGGTCGAGGATGCGGGTGGCCGGATCGATCAAATCGCCGCCCTCGATCAGAGTGCGGTCGATCCGGGCGATATTGTGCTGCGAATAGAGCGCGCCGCCGCCCTCGTATTGCCACGCGCCGGTCACGGCCGGCAGGCAGCTCGCGGCGAACATCTGCATCGCCCCGTTGCGCTGGCGCGTGAAGCCGTAGCCGAGCCGCAGGAAACTGCGCTTCGTGGCCCCGTAAAGCCGGGCGAATTCGACGATCTGCTCTTCACGAAGCCCGGTGATTCCGGCAGCCCATGACGGCGTGCGGGTTGCGAGATGGGCTTCGAGCCCGGCCGGATCGTCGGTGTAGCGGGCGAGGTAGGCGCGGTCGGCGTAGCCCTCGTTGAACAGGACGTGCATCACGGCGCAGGCGAGCGCCCCGTCGGTGCCCGGCAGCAAGGCGAGATGCATGTCGGCCAGTTCGGCCGTGCCGGTGCGGTACGGATCGACGACGACGAGCTTCGCGCCGCGTTCCCGCCGCGCCCGCGCGATCCATGTCATGACATTGACCTGGGTCGAGACCGGGTTGCCGCCCCAGACGACGATCAGATCGGACTGCGCCATCTCGCGCGCGTCGGCGCCGCGTTTCGCGCCGGCCCCGGCGAGCCAGCCGGCGTCGGTCAGCGCGACGCAGATCGTCGAGTTCTGCCGCGAGTAGCGCATCGCGTGCCGCAGCCGGTGCTGTCCGTCGCGCTGCACCAGGCCCATCGTGCCGGCATAGTAATGCGGCCACACGGCCTCGGAACCGTCGCGCTGCGCCGCCCGGGTCAGTCTTTCGGCGACCTCGTCGAGCGCCTCGCCCCAGGAGACGGGGACAAAAGCGTCGCGCCCCCTGCCCTTCTCCCCGACCCGCCGCAGCGGCACCGACAACCGCTCGGGGTGGTGCTGCCGCTCGGCGTAGCGGCCGACCTTGGCGCACACGACGCCCTGCGTATAGGACTGCCGCTCGGCGCCGCGCACCCGGCCGATACGCGACGTGTCGATGCGCTCGACCGCCAGCGCGCAGGCGCTCGGGCAGTCGTGCGGGCAGACGCTGTAGGCGATATCGAGCGGCATGGCGTGCCTGGGATGTGGCCGGGAACCTGTCGGACTTACATATCGCCCGGTCCGCGATCAGGGTCAAACCCGCCCGCACAGCGCGTCAAATCCGCCGGTCTGGCGCAACGCCTCGGCGAGCGCGATGGCCCCGGCGACGGCGACATTCAGCGACCGCGCGCCTTCCCGCATCGGGATCCGCACCCGCGCGTCGGCGGCCCGATGGACATGCTCGGGCACCCCGGCGCTTTCGCGGCCCAGCAGCAGCGTGTCGCCGGCCGCGAACGCGAACCGGTGCAGCGTCTCGCCGCCACGCGTCGTCAGCAGCACCAGTCGGGAACCGTCGCACCGTCCGGCGAGAAACGCCTGCCACGACGCATGGCGGCAAATCGTCGCCCGCGCGGCATAGTCGAGCGCCGCCCGCCGGATCCGGCGGTCGTCCGCAACGAACCCGAACGGCTCGATCAGGTCGATCGGGACGCCGAAACACGCCGCGACGCGCAGCAGCGCCCCGGTATTCTGCGGGATGTCCGGCTCGAACAGCGCGAGACGCAATGGCGGGTCCGCATCCTTGATGCCAGGGGGAAGCCGGGGAGATGCCGGGGGCTTGCAATACCCGGCGGCGGCATCGTAACAACGCGCCGATCGGCCGGTTTGCCGCCAATTTATGCGGCAGTCTGTCACATAGTTCGGCCGATTCAAGCGTATAGCTTCCTCTCGCGGGGGCTGCCGGGGGGTAAGCAGCGGACACACGGGGTATTTGATGGCCGACACGGCGGACTCGCACTTTGG
>JBFXDF010000404.1:0-2565 GCA_050181375.1 Alphaproteobacteria bacterium | reverse complement strand
TCCGGTTTCCGCAGCCTTGCGAAACCATATCGCGGCCTCCTCGGGCCTGCGTTCGCCCCAATGTCCGGCGAGCAGGTTCCGCGCCACGATCAGTTGCGCCGCCAGCACGCCCCGCTCCGCCGCGGCGCGGTAGCAGCGGATCGCCTCGTCGCGCTTCGCGGGCAAAGCTCGATCGGCGGCACAGAGGTGGCCCAGCTGCAGCAAGGCCGGGCCGTAGCCGCGGCCCGATGCGGAGCGGAGCAGCCGCTCCGCTTCGGCGCGATCGGGGGCCACTCCGCTGCCGCTCAGGTAAAGACCGGCGAGCAATGTCTCGGCCTCGCTATTGCCGGAAGCCGCCGGACGCCGCAGCCATTCCGCGGCCTTGCGGTGATCCTGCGGCACCCCCTCGCCGGTGAAATGCAACTGCGCGAGGCGAATCTCCGCCGGTATCATCTGCTGCTGCGCGGCGCGGGTAAACCACGCGGCGGCAAGCGCGGCGTCGCGTTCGATCCCGGAGCCGGTCAGCCGGCAAATGCCCATATTGAACTGGGCCGACGCGTGACCCTGCTCCGCCGCCTTCTCGAACCAGCGTGCGGCTGTGTCGGGCCGTTGCGGAGCTCCCTCGCCGCGCGCGTATCGTACCGCCACCGCGAATTGTGCCTCGGGATCGCCGGCATTGGCCGCCGCCCGCCACCATTGCGCCGCCTCGAAACCGTCGCCATGCAGCCGCGCCAGCGCCACCATCGCCGGCCTGTGGCCAGCGAGCGCGGCCTGGCGCAAATGCGTTTCGGCCATGACACGATTTTCCGCGACGCCTTCCCCCGCCAGCAGATGCAGCGCGAAATGGTGGCGGCCACGCGGATGACCGCGCTCCGCCGCCTGCTCCAGCAGGGAAGCGGCGCGGGCCGGGTCCGGCGGTACACCCCGGCCGGTGTCGCACAACAGCGCCAGCGCGACCTGAGCATCGCTGTTGCCCTTGGCGGCCGAGCGCTCGTACCACTCCGCCGCGGTTTTCAGGTCGGCCGCGACACCGAGCCCATTTTCGTGGATGACACCGAGACCGAGCTCCGCCCGGGCATGACCGCGCTCGGCCGCGAGCGCATACCACCGCCGCGCCTCGGCGAAGTCGCGGTCGCAGCCGATGCCGCTTGCGTAAAGAAACCCAAGCTGCGCCTGAGCATCGAGAAGGCCCTGTTCGGCCGCCTCCCGGCACCAGCGGAACGCCTCCGCCGGCTGCGCGTCGACGGAAAAGCCGTTCGGGAAAATCAAGTCGCGATTGCGCTCGGCGAGTTCCTCTCGAATCGCCGCCGCGGCGCCGTACCACCGCGCGGTTCCGACGTACGCGCCGCCCCGCAGATAGGCAAGGCAAAGCTGGTGCTGGGCCTCTGCATGCCCTTGCTCGGCCGCGCGCCGCAGCCAGACCACGCCATCGCTGAGGCTGGCGACGACCCCGTCACCACGCAGATACATCAGCCCCAATCGATAGGCGCCTTCGGTATCGCCCGAATCGGCCGCCCGCCGGTAGAACCGGAAGGCCTTCGCGACATCGCCCGCGCCGCCGGCGGCCAGCCCGCGACGTACCGCCCGGTTCGGTCCGCGCGTCCGGGTCCCGCCGGCCTTACGGTTCACGCATCGCCTCGCTGAAGTGCCGTACGGCGCCGCTGACCAGATATGTCAGGATCGACCTTGTGCCGATATGCACGTCGGCCGCCAACGTCATGCCGGGGATCAAACGAAACCCGCTCGGGACGTTGCGCAAATTTGTGTCGGTCAGAGCGACACGAGCCTTGTAGTAAGGTTCCGTGGTCGGCTGGCTGGTTCGCTCGTCGACCATGAACGCCCCCTCGCTGATCCAGCTTATTGTTCCCTTGACCATGCCGTGCTCGACAAAATCAAAGGCGTCAAGCTTTACCTTGACCGGGTCGCCCGGACGGATGAACCCGATGTCGCGCGGCGCTATCCGTATTTCAGCCTCGACCGGAGAATTCAGCGGCGCCAGGTACAACAAAGGTTCCGCATCCTTCAACACCGAGCCGACCGACAGCTTGGCCATTCGCAGCACGACCGAATCGTCGCTCGCGGCGAGGCGCACGAGGTCTTTTTTGCGCTGCGCCTTTTCGAGCTGCTGGCGCGCGGTGTCGCGCTGGTTGCGCGCGGTGACGAGTTCCTGAGAGGTATCGGCCAGCCATTTCTGGGCAAACGTGTCGCGGGTCGCGACTGCCCCCTCGAGTTGATGCTTGGTCTCGACCAGGCTGTTGTGGTTGAACTCGATATTGCGCAGCAGCTCGGTCTTCTGGTCCGTCGCCGCGAGCAGGTTGAGGCGGCTGCCGACCTGCGCCGCGGCCAGCGTTGCCCGCATCTGCTCGACCTCTTTGGCAAGCGCGATGCGGTCGGCGTAGCGCGCATCGTTGTCCTTCAGCTTGGCGAGGGTCGCCTGGTATTGCGCGATCTGCGCGTCATACGCACGCATCTGCTCGTCGTATTGCGACTTCCGCTGCGCGAACAGCGCCTTCTGCATCTCGCCGTATCGCGCGGCCGCGGTGTCCGCTTCCGGCGGCGGCGCATATTCGCGTCCCGCCAGCTCGG
>JBFXDF010000403.1:0-2572 GCA_050181375.1 Alphaproteobacteria bacterium | reverse complement strand
GCCCGCTTTGGTACAAGTTTTATTTTTCGCAGTATCTGACGCCGGAAACCTATGGCGCCGTAGAGCATCGTCTGGCTCGCGCTGTGGAGCGCTATGCCGCATCCGCCGCGGGAGCTGCGCGCTGGCGCGCTTACCATGACCGGCTGGCGCCGCGGCACCGGGTGCAAACCCTTTTCGTGTCGCTCGCAGTTTCCGAAGACGGCACCGATCCGACTCTCAAAATCGATTATCCCGACGTTGCGCCGGAGATCGCGGCCGGCATGTTGGACGAGGCCGCCATGAGCCCGGCTGCAGAAAACTTTCGGCGGCTGTGCGACGACGCCGGGCGCCGGTCGTTGTCGTACCTCGGCGTCCGGCTCGGCGGCCGAGCGCCGATCCTGAAAGGATACGCGGATTTCTCATGAGCCGCTGCGTAGTACAGCGCATCGACTGTCCGTCGTGCGGCGCCCGGCAGGACGAAAAGGTGTTCGTCAGCGTCAATGGCGCGCGCATCAAGTCTGCCGCCGATCGCATCATCGACGGCACCTGGGGCGAGGTTTCCTGCCTCGCGTGCGGCCATCGCTATCTTGCCGAGGCGCCGGTGCTGTACAGCGACTTGGCCGACGGCGTCTGGATCGTGCGCCATCCGCTGGAACGGCGCGGCGAGTTCGAGCGACTCGAAGCGGAGGCGGAGGCGATTTTCGTCAGGGAGTTCATCGAGCGGCCGCCGGCGGCGATACGGGCCAAGGCGCTGCGTGTCCGGCGGCGCATCTGTTTCGGGCGCGAGCAGCTGGCCGAAAAGCTGCTGGCGCGGCGCGAAGGAATCGACGATCTGGCGCTGGAGTGCCTCAAGCTTGTCCTCAGCCGCGAACACATCGACGCGCTGTTTCCGCTGGGGCCATGGGAATGGCGCCTGGAGTCCGCGGACGACAAGACCATCGGTCTCAAGGCGGTGGCGATCGCCGGCAGGAGACCGGTTTTCCAGACCTTCATCCCCAGAGAGAGATTGATGCTCGTGGCCGGCGATCTGTCGCCCTATCGCGAAGCGTTTCCCGAGCTGTTCGGGAAGATTTACGTCAACGCGTCGCGCTATCTGACCGACCGTGCGGCAGCGTGAGGCAGCGAATGGAAGAGAGTGGTTTCCACGGCGCGGTTTCGGCGCCGTCACCGAGCCGTAACATAAAATGAGCGAACCAGCGCCATGCCGGTGAAAACTCCGGCCGTCCCCAATGCCGTTCCCGAGCCTGTCCGGCTCGTGCAGCGCAAATGCGCCTGCGGCGGGGACGGCGGACTTGCCGGCGAGTGCGCCGGGTGCAGGAAAAACAAACTGATCGGCGGAGCGCTTCAAACCAAGCTGAAGCTGAACCAACCCGGTGACGCATTCGAGCGCGAGGCCGATCTCGCGGCGGATCGGGTGATGCGGATGAGCGGCGCGCCGTCCGGCTCCGGGGGGCCGCCGTCGAACTCGGCGCCGCGCCTGCAGCGGCGCCCGGCGGCGCCGGACGCAGCGGGCGGTGCCGCGCCGCCGATCGTCGCCGAGGCCCTGGGCTCACCGGGGGTGCCGCTGGACGGCGGCACTCGCGGTTTTTTCGAATCCCGATTCGGTTATGATTTCGGCAAAATTCGGATTCACAACGACGCCAGAGCGGCCGAGTCGGCGGAGGCGATCCATGCGCTCGCTTACACGAGCGGGCATGAACTCGTTTTTGCCGCGGGCCAATACGCTCCCGCCAGCGGTGCCGGCCGGCGCCTCCTGGCCCATGAGCTGGCCCACGCGGTGCAGCAGGGCGAAGCCGCGCCGACGGCTGATGTGCAGCGCCAATGCACCGCCGGTGCGTCCTGCAGCCAGCCGATTTGCGGCGATCCCGGTGCCTTCAACGCCGGCGAATCCACCGCCGAAGCGGCGGCGCGGTCCGCGCGAGCGCAGCAGGTGCAGCAGGATCCGGCCGCGGTCGCGGCGTCGGGCCATGGGCGCAGAGCGGTGAATCTCGAAGCGGTGGCGGCCGCCAACGGCGTGAGCCTGGCGGCGGTGCACGGTATCTTCGTCGACCTCGACATGTCGCCAGGCACCGGCGCAATCACGACTCGGTGCCGCAGCTTTGTCGGTTTCGTGCCGCCCTATTCCGGTCCCCGCGGCGCCGATTGCATTTTCGTTCCTGACAACACCGAAACCGAGGCGGCGGTGGCCAACGGCACTCCGGCGCCGGCCCTGGTGGGCGGCCGGCCCCGGCGTCAGTGGCTGCAGGAAACTCTGCAGATCATTACCCACGAGCTGCAGCATGTGCGCTTCGACGCGGCCTCCCATAGCGCGGTTGGCGGCGGCACGTGCACCCGCTCTACGGTGGTTTTCACCGCCGCCAATGGCGACCGGTTCGACGTCGATTTTTACTTGAGCGAGTTGTCGGCGATCCTGGCGGAATTCGTCCACGTCTTCGATTTCGTCCGGCGCCGCACGCCGGGGGGCGACTACGGCCAGCTCTTGACCAATCTCAGCCGCGACTACCGCGACGAGATCACCAATTGCAGCGAAAGCATCAGCGGCATTCTCACCGCCCTGCGCTGCCAATGCCCGTGCGGTGACGTCGACGCGTTC
>JBFXDF010000402.1:0-2585 GCA_050181375.1 Alphaproteobacteria bacterium | reverse complement strand
CACGACCTGCACCAGCCTGATCTGCCGGCGCTTGATGACTTCCTGGCTCTTGTCGCGCTGAACCCGCGAGCGGCGCGGCACGACCGCCTCGAACTCGTCGCCGCCGACGACATCGACCGCCTCGCCGTTGCCGTTCTCGCCATCGGCTTCCGCGGCCGGCTGCTCCTCGGCGATCAGCTTTTCGCGGTCGGCGACCGGAATCTGATAGTAGTCGGGATGGATTTCGTTAAAGGCGAGGAAGCCGTGCCGGTTCCCGCCATATTCCACGAACGCCGCCTGAAGCGACGGTTCGACCCGCGTTACCTTCGCGAGGTAGATGTTGCCTTTGAGCTGTTTCCTGGCTTCGGTCTCGTAATCGAATTCCTCAAGCCGGTTTCCGTCCAATACGACCACCCGGGTCTCTTCCGGGTAGGCCGCATCGATAAGCATCCTGCGTGCCATTAGGTGTCTCCGACGCGCGTGGCCATGCGCCGCAGCCGAAGCGGCGGTCCTGGCGCGCGTCCATGTCTGGCGAAGCCTGTGGCATCCGGGCGGCGCAGTGCCGCCGGCGACGCCGGTCGGCCATCGGCACGGCCGGCGCGCGATTGCTCCGGCTCCGGTCATTCTCGGAGCCGAATCTCGGGACAGGCTTCAACGATTGCATCAAAACGCGGTTTCTCTTCAACGCTGCCGCCGGGGCGTCCGACGTGTCCGCCGGGTCTCCCGCGGCCCTGTCACGCGCGCTTTCGCACGTCGATCCAGTGCCTTACGGCCGAAATTTGGGCGGCACGATCCGTCCGCGCCGCGCGGCCACTGCCTGACCGCGGCGCAAGCATAGACCGATGTTCCGGCGGTAGCAAGTTGCAGCGATACGGGACTTCTCGCGGGGAAAGCGCCGGTCGATCAAGCGCTTGGCGCGTGGAAAGGCGTTGCGGATCGGCGCCCGGCGGGGATATATGTAGCGTTGGCGAGGGCAGTCAGGCGCAAGATTGTGTGAGGTGATGGCGCGACTCGCAGCGCGGTGGGGACGGGTCCTGGCGATTCTGGCGGTCGTGGCCATGGCGGCCGCGTGGCCGGCGCGTGCGGCTGCCCCGACCGTGATCGAGGCACGAATCGGCATCGCCGCCGACGGCACGCGCTTCGTCATCGAAGCGACCGAAGCGCTGCCCTATCGCATCTTCACCCTCGCCGATCCCTATCGGGTGGTGATCGACCTGCCCGAGGTGGACTGGCGGGTCCCGGCGACGCCCATGAACGCGTCGGTGGGGGTGGTCGCCAACTATCGGTACGGCCTGTTCAAGCCGGGGCACAGCCGGATCGTCCTAGACCTGACCGTTCCCGCGACGATCAGCCGGCATTTCGCGATGACGCCGGCCGGCGGCAGCCAGCACCGCCTGGTGATCGATCTCGCCCCCATCGACGATGGCAGTTTCCGTCAGGCGATCAGCAAGGTGGTGACGCGGGGGTGGAGCGAACCCGGCCCCCTGCGCGACGCGCCCGAGGCGGTCGGCCGCTCGGCGCCCACGCCGGTTCCTGCGCCGGATGCGCGGTCGGGCCGCCGTACGGTGGTGATCGACGCCGGGCATGGCGGCGTCGATCCCGGCGCCATCGGGGCCAGCGGCACGTATGAGAAGCACGTCACCCTGGCGGTGGCGCAGGCGGTCAAGCGGACATTGGAGCGGACGGGCCGCTATCGGGTGGTGCTGACCCGCGACAACGACGTCTATGTGCCGCTGCGCGAGCGCTATCAGCGCGCGGAAACGGCCGGCGCCGAGTTGTTCCTGTCGCTGCACGCGGATTCCATCGACAACAGCGTCATCAGGGGCTCGTCCGTCTATTCGCTGTCCGAACAGGCCTCGGACCGCGAGGCGGAAGCCCTTGCGACCAAGGAGAACCGCTCCGACGTCATCGCGGGCGTCGATCTGTCGAACCAGTCCGATGCGGTGGCATCCTTCCTGATCTCGCTGCGGCAGCGCGAGACGATGAACGAATCCGCAGTTTTTGCGCAGACCCTGATCGGCGAGTTGAAGGACCAGATCCTCGTGCTGCGCAACACGCACCGTTTCGCCGGCTTCGCGGTGCTGAAATCGCCGGACGTTCCCTCGGTTCTGGTCGAGTTGGGGTATCTGTCGAACCGGCGCGACGAAAAGGAATTGAACACCGATACGTTCCGCAGTCGCGTCGGCCAGGCGGTGCTGCGGGCCGCCGATGCGTATTTCGCGCGCAAGGACCGCTTGAGCCGGTCTTAGTCCCGCCTTATTTCTGGCAGAGCATGCCCGTTGCGGGCATCGGCATGGCGCCGCCGGACATGCACGGCCGCCCGGACAGGATACGGTATGGTCAGAGTACTGGTTTACATGCTTTCGGGGCTCATCGGCCTGGCGATCATCGGCGCCGGCGGGGCGGCCTTCATGCTGTGGCGGTATGGTCGGGACCTGCCGGACTATACGCAGCTTGCGCGCTACGAGCCGCCGACCGTGACCCGCGTGCATGCCGGCGACGGACGCATGATCACCGAATACGCGACCGAGCGCCGCGTGTTCGTGCCCTATG
Organism: Alphaproteobacteria bacterium; assembly: GCA_050181375.1. Classification (GTDB taxonomy): domain Bacteria; phylum Pseudomonadota; class Alphaproteobacteria; order ATCC43930; family CGMCC-115725; genus DATARH01. The sequence goes on along the minus strand of JBFXDF010000402.1, from coordinate 53 downwards.
CGGCGATCCCAAAGCACGTGGTCGAAGCCTTCGTGGCCTCCGAGGACCAGAAC
>JBFXDF010000401.1:0-2602 GCA_050181375.1 Alphaproteobacteria bacterium | reverse complement strand
TATTTTACGAACATCATCGGCAACCCGCTCGATACCACCGTCGCGGTGCATCACCTGATCTTCGGCGGCGTGCTGCAGGATCATCCGAATCTGAAGCTCGTGCTGTCGCATGGCGGCGGCTATCTGCCTTCCTATTCCGGCCGCATCGACCACGCCGCCTCGGCGCGGCCGGACACCTGCACCTGTATCCGCCACATGCCGACGACGTATTTGAGGCGGCTGTATTTCGATACGATCGTCTACACGCATCACCAGCTGCAGTATCTGGTCGAGCAATACGGCGCCGATCACGTGCTGATGGGCACCGACTACCCGGCCGACATGGGCGAGATCGACCCGATCGGGTTTGTCGAGGGCGCCGAGGGTCTCGACGATGCCGAGCGCCGCGCCATCCTCGGCGGCAACGCCGCCCGGCTGCTCAACATCGAAATGAAGCGGCGCGGCTAACCCATTTACCATCCCGGTGCAGGTCGGGATCCATCGATTAAACCGGTTAAGCGGCGGAAAGATGGATCCCGGCCTTCGCCGGGATGGCGATCAGGCAAGTGCCCGATAGGAGCATTGCTTATGCTGTTCACCTGCCGCCCACCCTATGGCGCCACGACCGGTACGCCAATACCGGGGCATTTCCCGGGACCGGCGCATCCCCGCGGCAAATGGTTCGCGCTCGACATCCATTGCCATGTGCGCTGCGACGCGGCCACGCGGATGGTCGAGGGCAACGAGGCGGTGTCGCGCTGGTTTCTGGAAACGCAGGCCAGCCCGCAGAGCCAGGCGATCAACCGCGCCAACGGCCAGCGAACCTATGAGCAGGGCAATTCGCCCGAGCGGCGGCTCGCCGACATGGACCTCATGGGCATCGATGTCCAGGCGATCTCGCCGGCGCCGCGGCAGACTTATTACGGCGCCGACCCCGATCTCGGCCGCGCGACATCGCGGGCGATCAACGACTTCATCGCCGATATCTGCGGCAAGTACCCGGATCGCTTCGTCGGGCTCGGCACGATACCGTTTCAGGCACCGGAGCTGGCGATCGCCGAACTCGACCGGCTGCGCAATTCGCTCGGGTTCCGCGGCATCGAGATCATGACGCATGTCGCCGGCGAGGATCTGTCGGCGGAGCGCTTCCGCCCGGTCTGGGCGCGCATCGAGGAGCTGGGACTGCTCGTCTTTATGCATTCCGACGGGTTCACCGAGGCGCGCCGCTTCCGCGATCACTATCTCGCCAACGTGATCGGCAACCCGCTCGATACAACCGTGGCGGTGCACCACCTGATCTTCGGCGGCGTGCTGGAAGACTATCCGGGGCTGAAGCTGGTGCTGGCGCATGGCGGCGGCTATCTGCCCGCCTATTCCGGACGCATCGACCACGCCGCCGCGGCGCGGCCTGACACCTGCACCTGCATCAAGGAGATGCCGACGACTTATCTGAAGCGACTGTATTTCGATTCGCTGGTCTACACGCACCACCAGCTCGAATACCTCGTCGCGCAATACGGCGCCGACCATGTCCTGATGGGCACCGACTACCCGGCCGATATGGGCGAAATCGATCCGATCGGCTTTATCGAGGGCGCCGGCGGCCTCGACGACGCCGAGCGCCGCGCCATCCTCGGCGGCAACGCCGCCCGGCTGCTCGGCATCGAGGTGCCGGCGCGCGCCGGCGCGCGGTAAGGGAGTAAGAAGGTTCCGGTTAAAGGATGTTCAACCGCGGGCTTGCGGAACAGCGCAGCGCATTCCGCCATCGATGTACGAAAAGCGGCGGATTGCCCCCAGCTTTCGCCGGGATCATCCGCCCTGCAACTCTGCACGGCGATCTAGGTAAAACATCGCCGCCCCGTGTACAGTACCGCGACAACCGGCGGCGGGAGGAAAGCGATGATCAAGCTGGCGAGCATCGGGCATGTGCTTCTCAGGGTGGCCGACGAGGAGGCCTCGAAGCGCTTTTACCGCGACGTGCTCGGCTTTCGCGTCGCCGAGCAGGACCCCGAGCATGGCGGCGTGTTCATGACGCTGGGCGACGGCTTTCACACGATCGACATCACAGAGCACCCGGCGGCGCGGGAGGCGGCGCGCCCCGTAACAGGCGGGCTCGGCCTCGTCCACATCGCCTTCAAGGTCGGCAGCTACGCGGCCCTGCGCGACGCTTACGCCCACCTCCTGGACAGCGGCGTCGAGATCCAGCGGGCGGTAGACCATGTCTGCCAGCGCTCGATCTACTTTACCGACCCCGACGGCAACGGTCTCGAAATCTACTACGAGATGCCGAACGCGCTGGCGCTGTTCCCGAACGGCCGCGGCGACGAGGACGAACGCCTGCCTCTGACCCGCGCCGGCGAGAAGCTGCCTTCCTGGCTCCAGGAAGAATGGCCGGGACCCGCCGCGTTCGCGAAAGTCGAACGCCTGCGCGCCCGTCCGCCGGCAGCGGAATGACGCGGTAGGGTGGGTTGACCCCTGCGAAAGCCGGGGGAAGCGCATCATCCGAGGCTGAACAGCATGGGCTTCGCGTTGCTCAGCCCATCCTTGTAATAGCGGAAGTTGGTATTGTCGCCCTGTTCCGAGAGGAACGCGTCGCCTCGGGTGGCCACCCGAGGCGACGCGG
>JBFXDF010000400.1:0-2627 GCA_050181375.1 Alphaproteobacteria bacterium | reverse complement strand
GCGCTCCCTGCACCACGAAACGAACAGCGATCTTTTCTACAAAACCCGCGCGACAATCGACGCGATCGGCCGCAATCACCGCATGGTCGCGGCGCGGCGCACGATCGACGAACTGCGCGGACAGCCGGAAGCGGCATGGGACGTCTATGACCATACCGCGATCTTGTACGTGCTGTTTCCAAACATCGTGTTCATCTTCCAGCGCGACCATGTCGAGAGCTGGCACATTTTCCCCGGCGACCAGCCGGATCGCTGCTCGATGTATGTCTCGCTCTACATCCCGGAGCCGGTAACCAGCCACAGCGCGAAGCGGCACTGGGACAACAATTTCAACCTGCTGATGGCGACCGTCGAATTGCAGGACTTCCCGACCTGCGAGGGCATGCAGCGTGGCTTCCTGTCGGGCGCGCAGGATGCGATCGTGTTCGGCCGTAACGAGCCCGCCCTGCAGCATTTCCACGGCGGCGTCACGTCGGCGCTCGCCGAGGCCGAGCCGCGCCTCGCGGCGCAGTAGATGACGATTTGGTCCTCTCTGCGGAACGGCAAGCGCACAGTCGACGCCCATAGGCGGCCCATGGCGCTGCGTGCGTCGTCCGGGGCCCTGTCCGCCGCCGTCATTGCTCCAGCCGGTTTGCGGCCGATCTGACCACTGCGCCGGACAGGCCGCGGCCCCGTTGCCGCGCGGGCGCGAACTTGCGATTCGGTGCTTCTCACAAATCGGAGAGTCGCGATGCCCGAAAGCGAAAGGATCGATAGGCGCCGGACGGCGCTGATCGCCTACGATGTGTGCCGGCGCGCGTTGACGCCGTCCGACCCCTCGCGCCGCGACGCGATGCGCCCGGTCCTCGACGCCTGGGTCAGGATGATCGCGGCGGCGCGGGAAGCCGGCCTGCCGGTGATCTACACGACGCCGGTCAGCCGCGCCGACGGCGCCGATGTTGTGCTGCTCCCGACCGACCTCTCGGCCGAGACCGGCGTGCCGCCGCTGACCAACGGAATCGAGGGCACGCCCGAGGCCGGCTTCCCCGACGAAATCGCGCCGCGTCCCGCGGACTACGTCTTTTTGAAGCGGCGGCCGAGCGCCTTTTACGGCACCGGGGCTGCCGAGTTGCTGCGCATGCTGCGGCGCGACACGATCATCATCGGCGGCGGCGCCACCAATCGCGGCGTCGAGACCAGCGTGCGCGAGGCGTTCAACATGGACATCGCCTCGGTCGTCGTGCGCGAATGCTGCTGGGGCGGCGACGCGGCGGCCCACGCCTACAGCCTCGACAAGGCGATGAAGATGTACGCCCGCATCCGCACCCTCGATCAGGTTGCGGCGATGCTGCGGGAATGAACGCCGTTCGGTTTTTGCACAACTGAACGCGGGCGGCGCAGTGCACAATGGAGGTCGATACCGGGGAAGGACAGCATGCCAGACGCGTTGATGACAGCGGAGCCGCTCATTCTCGATCACGTCGCCGAGTACGACGCGCCTGACTACGACGCGATCGTCATCGGCGCCGGGATTTCCGGCATGTTCATGCTCTATCGCCTGCGCCAGCTCGGCATGACGGCGCGGGTGTTCGAGACCGGGAGCGATGTCGGCGGCACATGGTACTGGAACCGCTATCCCGGGGCGCGGTTTGATTCCGAGAGCTGGACCTACGGCTATTCGTTCTCGAAGGAACTGCTGCAGGAATGGGACTGGAAGGAGCATTTCTCGCCGCAGCCCGACACGCTGGAATACCTCGAGCTTGTCGCGGACAAATTCGACCTGCGCCGCGACATCCAGTTCCGCAGCACGGTGACCGCCGCGCATTGGGACGATGACGACGACAAATGGACCGTGACGTTGGAAGGCGGGGAGCAGGCGCGCTCCCGCTTCCTGTTCACCGCGGTCGGCATCCTGTCGGCCTATACCTTGCCGGCCATTCCCGGCCGCGACAGCTTCCGCGGCCCCGCCTGGCACCCGGCGCGCTGGCCGAAAGAGAAAGTCGATTTCGCCGGCAAGCGCGTCGGCGTCATCGGCACCGGCGCGACCGCGATCCAGGCCATCCCCGAGATCGCCAAGCAGTGCAAGCACCTGACGGTGTTCCAGCGGCGCCCCAACTGGGCGGCGCCGCTGCACAATTCGAAGATCGGCAAGGCGGAAATGGCGGCGATCAAGGCGCGCTATGACGAAATTTACGCGAGGTGCCGCGAGACGCCGAGCTGGTTCATCCATCAGGCCGACCCGCGCAAGACGCTCGATGTGCCGCCCGAGGAACGCGAGGCATTCTGGGAAAAGCTCTATGCGGAGCCCGGTTTCGGCATCTGGATGGGCAATTTCCGCGACATCCTGACCGACGAGACGGCCAACGCCGCCGTCACCGAATTCATCGCCAAGAAAATCCGGCAGCGGGTAAAAGACCCGAAGGTGGCGGAAAAACTGATCCCGAAGGATCACGGGTTCGGCACCAGGCGCGTGCCGCTGGAGAGCGGCTATTTCGAGGCCTATAACCGCGACAACGTGCGGCTCGTCGATCTGAACGAAACGCCGATCGAGCGGATCACCCCGGCGGGCGTCAAGACGAGCGACCGGGAACACGAATTCGACATTCTGGTTTACGCGACCGGCTTCGACGGCGTGACCGGCGCGTTCG
>JBFXDF010000399.1:0-2655 GCA_050181375.1 Alphaproteobacteria bacterium | reverse complement strand
GTGCGCCGGGCGCGCTGGCTGTTGACCTCGAAATTGCGCCCGGCGTCGTTGTAGTCGACGGCGATCTCGGCGGGCAGGTCGATTTCCTGCGCCCGCGTGATCTCCAGCGGCGGGGGCGGGTCCTCGCCCTCGGGCGCGGCGCGTCCTTCGCCGGCCGGCACCGCAACCGCCGCGCCCGCGTTCTGCGGCACCGCCACCAGCCGGTCGGCGCTTTCGACAAGATCGAAGGCGCGGAACGCCTGCAGCGGCTGCAGCGCCGCGCGCGCCGTCATCGGCTCCTGCAGCACATAGCCGTCGATGACGGTATCGCCGAGGGCCGCGAGATCGTAATCGGCTTCGTCGTAGCCCGCGCGGCCCAGGATATCGCCGGTCACGGCATCCAGGCCGTTGCCCGCCGCGCCGCGCCGGATGACGCCCAGCTGCGCGATGTCGAAGGCGAAGCCGCCCGTCCCGGTGATCAGAAGCCGCGCATGGTCCAGCCGGATCGCGCTGAAATAGCTGGTCAGCGCCGTGACGTCGGCGACGGCGGCGCCGTCGGCCGCGAGCGTAAAGCCGCCGCTCTCCAGTTTTATCTCGGACAGGCGGAAATAATTGTCGAAGGCGCCGCGCTGCGCGAAAACCAGCCGGTTGCCGAACGCCACGGGCATATGCGTGGTGCCGGTGCCGAAGCCGGGCGAAAAATCCTGCCAGCCGCGCGTGACGGCCGCCGAAACCGCGCCGGGCTCGAACGACATCAGCGAAAAATGATCGACCGTGGCATAGCACAGGGTCCATTCGCGCGTTGCGGTCCGGACCAGATTGGCATGCGCGCCGCTGCCGGCCGGCGGCGCCAGGCCGCCGGTCAGCGTATAGGCGTTCCCCGCCGCCAGCGCGTTGTTGCGCCAGGTCAGGGGCCGGGCATAGATCGCCGTGAAGGACGCGCCCGCCACATCCGTCATGTAATGCATCAGCCCGCCCCCGAGCGGCGTGAATTGCGCATAGCCGAGAGGCTGCCGCGTCGCGGCCGAACCCGCGCCCCAGACGCCGTGGAAACCGAGATCGACGAGGTTCATCCCGGCGCGTGCCAGGACCTGCAGCCCGCGCACGCCGCCCGATACGGCCTCGATCACGACATGCTGCGCGTCCAGCCAGGCCAGCTGCCGCGTTGCCGAGGCGGCGGCGAGGTTGAGCGTCAGCACATCGCCGAACTGGCGCGTGACGGTATCGTACAACACGAAAAACTGCGCCAGCGGCATGGTCGAATCCAGAAGATACATCGCCAGATACCGCCCGTCGGGCGCCAGAGCCCAGCTCTGGTCCTGCGGGTTGACGGCGGTGAAGCCGGCGCTTTGCGCCCGCGCGATCTCGGCCGGCGCGTCGCCGCCGATATCGTATTCCGCTGTCATGAAAACCGTATCGCCCGGCACTTGGTATCCGCCGACCAGCACCCGCCGCGCGGCGCCGCCGCTGCCGGACAGAACGAGGGGGTGCATGGCGCTGCCCTGCGCCACATGCGGGCGCTGGTTCATCGCGGCGTCGACGCCGCCCAGCCAGGCCGGGTCGGCTGTCGCGGTATCCGGCGCGATCTCGAAAGTCAGGTTCGGCAGGCGGTTGCCGAAATTCGCCAGTTGCAGGGATTCCAGCACGACATAGGCGAGGCCGCGATAGGCCGGCACGCTGCCCGCGCCCAGCATCGATTCCATGAAGGCGTCGGGGCCCTGGCCCGCGGTGCCGGTATAAATCGTGGCGCCGACCGCAACGCCGTCGGTCCAGACGCCGTCGGCATAGATCACCTTGCTGTCGGCCCAGATGGTGGCGATGCCGCCGACAGGCCCGGCGCAGATGCCAACCGCGCAATGCACGCTGTAGCTGTAGGTCGTGATCTCGGCCGATCCGCCGCCGCCCTTGCCGCCGCCGGCGCTTTCGGTATGCGTCGTCTGGATCAGGTCGGTCGACCAGATGACGTTGCCCGCGATGCGCGCGTTGCCGTAGACAATGGGGATGCCCGCGCCGTAACGCGAATCCTGAACGCCGAGATTGTCGAGCCGCGGCCCCTCGATTTTCGCGCCGAGCCCGAGCGCGCCGTCGAGCGCGCCCCCGGCCAGCCGCCCGAGACTGCCCAGAAACGCGCCGCCGATGCCCGGCAGCAGCGCGTTCCCGAGCGTGCCGCCGGCGGTGCGGAGGATGATGGAGGCCATGCTGACAACCATTTTGTTGGTTAACGGAATTGTGTTTTTTACTTGCCGGAATGCCGGATAAGTTGACCGAATTAGCGTCGGTCGTGGAAATCTGAAATGCTATCTGAAGATAAAAATTTTCGCCGGGGATATGTTCAAATTTATCCTTCCGAGGATTTTCCGGAGGAACGCGCGAATTTACAAATTTTCATGCCGCCGGGTGACAGCACGCAGGCAACGGAAAAAATTCACAGCTGGAGTGAGGTTTCCGGTAAAACACCGCTGACGGTCGAGTATACAGGTGTCGAATATGTTATGCACGCAGCATCTCCTCGCGCCCTGTTTCGAAAAATTGCCGTTGCCGCCATAGGCGCACCGTACAATACCGACATAACTATAACTCTGGGAAACCAAAACCGTCCTGTGTTGAGAGCAACGGCCCGGCGCTTCGGTACGATGCTTGACATCAGGGATGTTCAATTTGCTCCGGCCTGAAAGT
>JBFXDF010000398.1:0-2660 GCA_050181375.1 Alphaproteobacteria bacterium | reverse complement strand
TTCGTTGCGGCTGCGGATGGCGCGGATCGCCGCCGCCGAGCACAGGAAAGCCGACAGCGCGTTCATCTGGAACTGATCGGCGAAGTCGACGGCGGAGGTTTCGGCGACCGGCGACATCGCGAACCCGCCGGCCAGATGGATCGACGCCCATAGCGGCGGCAAGCCGGCATAGAAGCGGCGGACCGCCGCCTCGTCGGCGAGGTCCAGGCCGGTCGTCACGTGGACGCCGGGGTCGGCGCGATGCGGAAAGTGTTCTAGCTCGGCCGCGACGATGTTGGTGACATGACACACCGCCCCGTCGGCGCGCAATGCGCCGACAACAGCTGTTCCCAAAGCGCCGGTGCCGCCGGTGACAACGACATGCGCGCCGCTATACGCGACCATGGCCAACCCTCCATCGCTGGAAGCCGTTCGCGGCAATCCGCCCCGGTGATAGCACGCCCGTCCCGCGCGTCACACCGCCCCCGCGGCATATCAGCTTTCGGCGCCTCCCACGGCGCCGGTATCGTCGGTATGCGTCGCGGCGACGGCGAGCACGATTTCGATCCCGCGCACAATATCGGCGAGCGCCATCGACGGCGCGCCGCCGCTCACGTCAGGACAATGTGCCGCCTGTGCCGGAAGATACGGAACATGCAGAAAGCCGCCGCGAAACGCCGCCCGAGACGCGGCGGCGCGATGCATCAGTCCGTAAAACACGCGATTGCAGACGAACGTACCTGCCGTGTTCGACACGATAGCGGGGAGCCCGGCTTCGCGCAGCGCCGCGACCGCCGCCTTGATCGGCAACGTCGCGAAATACGCGGCGGGGCCGCCCGGAACGATGGCGTGATCGATCGGCTGCCGGCCGGCATTGTCGGGGATGCGCGCGTCGTCGAGATTGATCGCTACCCTTTCGAGCGACAGCGCTGCGCGTCCGCCGGCCAGGCCGATACACAGAACGAGATCGGGTTGCGTCGCCGCGAGCGCGGTATCCAACTCGTCGAGACACCGGCCAAACACGGTCGGCAAGGCCCGGGTCGCGATCTCAATGGAGCCGACGCGCGCCGGCAAGCATTGCAAAGCTTCGAGCGCGGGGTTGATCGGGTCGTCGCCGAACGGCTCGAACCCGGTGACGAGAGCTTTCATGCGTTTTCCACGGTGACGCAGCGCCATTGCGCACCATATCCAATCGACCGAAAGAAGCGAGCCGCCGGGACTGTCTGAGTTTGAGCCGCAACATTGTCATTGGGGGGAGCGGGCAACACTTTCCGAACCCGGACGCCATGAACACAAATTGTCGAAAGCATGGAAGGACCGGTGCTCATGGGTTCCGATCCTCGCCCGCGGGCGGCCCCGGAAATGACAAGATTTCTGTAACGCTCGAACCAAGACGCGACCCGGCGGGCGCCGTTGCAAAGGCCGTCGCGTGACGCTACCCGACCATCACCCCGATCATCAACACGCGCACGGAGCGGAACAGACCCACGCTCACGCTCATGGGCACGCGGGCGCGCATCGCCACAATCATCACGGCGGCCATCACGGCGACTTCGATCGCGCCTTCGCGATCGGGATTGGGCTTAATCTCGCGTATATCGTCGCGGAGGCGGTTGCCGGTCTGCTTGTCGGGTCGCTGGCGCTGCTCGCCGATGCCGGGCACAATCTCAGCGACGTGCTCGGGTTGGGGCTGGCGTGGGGCGCCGCCGTGCTGGCGCGCAGGACGCCGAGCCATCGTTTCACTTACGGTCTCAGGTCAAGCTCGATCCTCGCGGCGCTGGCCAACGCGATCATCCTGCTGGTCGTGACCGGGGGATTGGCCTGGGAGGCGCTCTCTCGGCTGGCGCATCCGAACCCCGTCGAGGGCGGTGTCATGGCGTGGGTCGCGGGGATCGGCATTCTTGTCAACGGCGCGACGGCGCTGCTCTTTCTACGCGGGCGCTCGCGCGATTTGAATATCAGGGGCGCCTTCCTTCATATGGCGGCCGATGCGCTGGTCAGCGCCGGGGTCGTCGTCGCCGGCATCATGATCGCGCTGACCGGCCTGTCGCGGATCGATCCGATCGTGACGTTGCTGGTTTGCGCCGTGATCGTTTACGGCACCTGGGATTTGATGCGGGAGGCGATCGGCCTCGCGCTCGACGCCGTACCGGAGGGCATCGACCCCGCCGCGGTACGGGCGCATCTCGCGTCGTTGCCGGGAGTGGCGGCAATACACGATCTGCATATCTGGGGCATGAGCACGACCGAGACCGCGCTGACCTGTCACCTGGTGATGCCGCAGGGCCATCCGGGCGATGCCATGCTGACCCAGGCCGCGCGCGAGTTGGAGCGGCGCTTCGGCATTCACCATGCGACGATACAGATCGAGCTGGGCGACAGCGCGGAGGTGTGCGTGCTCACACCGGAAACAGTGGTTTAGAGAGACGAACGGAGGGCCTACTCGCCGTCGCCCGCCCCAAACGAGGGTTTTGCCGGCGTGCTGTCATCGGAGCCGACCAGGGCCTCGTCCGGCGGATGCTTCTCCAGCCGGCCAAACTCGGCGGTGACTTTTTTGCATGAGGCGACGAACTTCTCCTGCTTCGGGTCGGCGGCGGCGCTGACCAGGAAGAAGGCGGAAAACCGGGCTGTTGCTTCCTCCTCGGCCTTGTCGTCGGGGGAAGCGGCGGCGATCAACGTGC
>JBFXDF010000397.1:0-2688 GCA_050181375.1 Alphaproteobacteria bacterium | reverse complement strand
CTCAAGGCCGCCCTCGCCGCCGCGGGCCTGCTCGGCGCGTACGTCGGACCGCGGCAGCAGGGCACGGCCTTCGGGATTTTGCACCAGCGGGCCGGCGCGGCAGCGGGACCGCTGCGCGCGCCGGGCTATTTTCGCGGCGGCATCGGCGCATTGACCGAAAGCCTCGATCGCGCCGCGCGCCGTTACGGAGCTGACGTTCGGACCGGCGCCGAAGTCGCGCGCATCGTCATCAAAGACGGCGCAGCCCGAGGCGTCGCTCTCGCCGACGGCGAGGAGATCGGCGCCGACCTCGTAATCTCCGGCGCCGACGTGAAGAGAACGTTGCTGGGACTCGTGGCGCCGGCGGAGCTCGACCCGCACTTCCTTCTCCAGGTGCGCAATATCCGGTCCCGCGGCACGGTGGCCAAGGTCAACTTCGCGCTCGATGCGCTGCCGAATTTTCGCGGCGCGAGCTCGGCCGCGGATCTTGGCGGCGTGATTCATATCGGCCCGACGATGGACTACCTCGAGCGGGCTTCGGACGACGCCAAGTACGGCCGATTTTCCGAGCAGCCTTTTCTGGAAATCACGATCCCGTCGGTGGCCGACGGCAGTCTCGCGCCCGCGGGCAAACACGTGATGTCGGTCTGGATGCAGTATGCGCCCTATCGGCTCCGCGGCGGCGACTGGGAAACGAACCGGGAGCGTTTGGGCGCGGCCGTTGAAAACCTCGTCGAGGAGTATGCGCCGGGATTCAAAGGGACGTTGCTCCAACGCCAGGTGCTCACCCCGCTGGATTTGGAAACCATCTTCGGCCTCACCGGGGGCCACCTGTACCATGCCGAGATGGCCCTCGATCAAATCTTCTTCATGCGCCCGCTGCCCGGCTGGGCGCGCTACGGCACCCCGATCAAGAACCTGTATCTCTGCGGCTCCGGAACCCATCCGGGAGGCGGCGTCACCGGTTTGCCGGGTTACTACGCGGCGCGCGCGCTCAGGCGGCCGGAGCGGCGGTAATCTTACAGGCTGATGCGATAGCCCGGTGTGGGCCGCGGCACTCCATCGCCTCGCTCCGACGCACTCACGAAATGCGCCTGCGCCCGCGGATTTTCTCGCGCGTATTGCCTCTCAGGCATTTTGATCAGCCCGCGTGCGGTTTTTTCACCTCGCTGCTGACCGTCCGAGGTTCGCTATTTTTGCCGCCCTGCGCCCCACGATCCTTACGGCCGCGCACGGAATTGTAGAAATCGGCGTCACGCCCCCATTGACTGGCAGCCGGTTCGGTTTTCATTGACCCCGAACCATGGTAGACGCTGAATCGATGGTCATGAGAGCTTCATGAAACTTTATCTCGCCACGACGGAGCGCGCCGGAGCGGGCTGCCGGCGCCTCTTCGCAGAGTTTGAAGGCCGGCTGGTCGACTTGAGGCCGGCTTATGCGGCCCGGGCGGCGGCCTCGGGTACGGACTGTCGCGCGGCCTACGAGATGGCGGATTACTTTTTTCCCGCAAGCCTGGAAGATTTCCTCGCGCGCGGCAAAGACTCCCGCGCCGCCCTCGAGGAAGTGGCCGGCGACATCCGGCGCCGCGGCCTTGCGGCGCTTCACGCTCCGTCGGGGCAAAGGATCGATTACGGTATCGACGAGCTTCGCCTGCTGCCGCCGCTGAAGAACCCGAGCAAAAGCTTCGTCATCGGCTTTTCCGACCGAGCGCGAATCGACAACGTGCCGGCGGCGGACATCCCGACCGCCTACTACAAACTGCCGCAGACCTTCGTCACCGACGGCGCGCCGATCATCTGGCCGAGGTTCTCCAAGGAGCTCGACGTGGACGCCTGCATCGCCGTCGTCATCGGCAAAGCCGGCCGAAGGATAAAACCCGAACAGGCATGGGAGCACATCGCCGGCGCCACCCTCCTGATCGATGTCACGGCCCGGGACATCAACCGCCGCGAGGGTGCAACCACGAACAACCTGCTCGGCAAGAACTTCCCGTCGAGCACCTGCCTGGGCCGGGCGCTGCTGCTCACCGATTCGCGCCGCGAAATCGAGGGTATCGAAGCCGCACTCGAGGCCGACGGCGAATCGCGCCAGCAATTCTCCCTGAGCCAATGCGTTTTCAGCGTCGCGCAGATCGTCGCCCGCTGGTCGATACTCGGCATCGCCCCCGGCGACTTTCTCGCCATCGGGGCGAGCATGGCGCGCGCCGGGGACAGGCTTGGAAATCCCGCGGCGCTCCATGCCGGGGCGACCATCCGCTGCGCGGCGACCGCCATTGGCGCCTTGCACCACCGGGTGGTTTCGGCGGGAGGAACGGCGACATGAAGCTTGTGACCTTCTCCTGCGGCGGCCGTGAGCGCATCGGCGCCGTCGACGATCGGGACCGTATCGTCGATCTGCATCGGGCCTATGGCGAATACCTCCGCACCGTGGACCGCCATCCGGCGGCGAACGCCCATGCAGCGGCGGTATTGGGCAGCGACATGTGCGGATTTCTGGCCCGCGGAGAGCCCGCCCTTGAAGCCGCCCGCGCAGCACTCGGGTTTGCGCAGCGGCGGGATGCCGGCAGCGCTCTCTTCACCGATCGAAGCTCCGTACGGCTGCTGGCGCCGGTGCCGCGCCCCGGCGCGCTGATTTCCGCCGGCAAAAATTTTTCCGATCATGTCGCCGAGATGTCGTCACGAAAGGGCCCCGCGGCGCCGGTTGCGTTCC
>JBFXDF010000396.1:0-2702 GCA_050181375.1 Alphaproteobacteria bacterium | reverse complement strand
TGATAGATGCAGACATGCTCGGCCGCGTTTCCGGCCGTCTCGCGCCGCACCAGCGCGCCGCGTTGGGCGCAGCGGTTGACAAAGGCCTTGACCTCGCCGTCGCGGTCGCGGTTGTCGATGACCGGTGTGTCGCCGAGCCAGCCGGCGCGGAAGTCGCCCGGATTGGGGATCTCCGCGTCGAGCGCGAGATAGGTCCACACCGGCCCGCGGAAGATCGCCTCCTGCTCGCGGGCGTAAAGCTCGGGGTCGTGATAGAGGCGGTAGGGAACCCGGCTGTAGTCAAGCCTCGACCAGATCGCGGCGTCGATCACTGGCATTCCTCCCGCGCGCGACGAGCGGCCTCATTCTATGCCGCCATGGACCCTTAATGCCAGCAAGGCGGGCAACCGGTAGTGCCTCACTTTTGCCGGGAAGAGCGTTGCGCGTCGTTCGAGACGGGCGCTGCGCGCCCTCCTCGGGATGACGTTCTTTCTCAACGCCGTCGTAGGCCTACGTCATCCTGAGGCGGCTCGCGCGAGCGAGCCCTCGAAGGACGCAGGAAGCCGATGCAATTCAAACCGAGACAGCACTGGGCGACCGGGCCGCCGCGCGTCTACTTCGGGAAAATGCGGCGGTAGACGCCCGGCGACCCGACATCGTGGCGCAAATTCGGCGACATCCGGCGGGTCCATGGATTGCTCGCCCGCGCCTTGCTCCAGGCCTCGCTCTCCGGCACCTGGGCGTGTTCGAATTCGTACAGCGTCAGGTATTTCGGCTGGCCCTCGACGGCGACAAAGCGGCGCGCCCGCAAAACTCCCGGCACGGTCAGATAGGTCGGGATATAGACCATGTTGTACCAGTCGTTGAATTCTTCCTCGACGGCGGCGGGGATGTCGATCCGACCCATCTGCAGGACCGGCGCCATCTCCATGGTCTGCTCGACCGGGTCGGTATGTAACGGGAAGATCTGGCGATAGGCGTTGCGCAGGAAATTGCGCCCGACGCGGCTGGTGCCGATTTTGGACCGCTCGGGCGAGGGCTGATACTTCACGGCGTCGAGATAGGTCGCGCTGCGCAGCACGTTGTGGTCCTCGAGTTCGTAGATCGCGAGGTATTTTGGCCCGCCCTTGAGCGCGGCATAGCGGCCGGCGCTGAGAAACCCCGGTACCGACAACAATCGCCCGATATGTTCCTCGTCATACCAGCGGTTGAATTCCGCCTCGTATTGTTCGTCGATGTCGGTCCACACCATCAACAGACCGGTGCCGCGCGTTTTCGCCATTCTCGTTCCTCCGCTCTCGCCTATGCGCGCGTGTAGGGCCGGCAGACAAAGCGCAGGCGGTTGCCGATCTTCTCGCGCACATGCGGCGGCATCGGGGTCGACCCGCTCGCCTGTTTCCATTCCGGCGTATCGACGACACCCGGCGACGCCAGATGGTACAGCGCCACGTATTTCGTGCCGCCGTCTTTCATCCGGTAACGCCGCGCGCACAGCACGCCGGGGACGCGCGCCAGCGCGGGGACGTGCTCGGTGTCGTACCACGCGTTGAACGCGGTTTCGTCCGCCGCCGCCGGGGTCATCCCGACCAGCAGCAACCCGCCGGCATTGGCGGGCGCGACGGCGTCGCCCGGCAGGATCTGCTCGCCTTCGTAGCGCAGGAGGCTCTTGCGGAAGCGCTGGGTGCGCTTGGTCCAGGGCGACGAGTTCGCGCCGGCAATCGCCAGATAGGGCGGGCTGTGCAGCACCCCGACCGTATTGAGGTCGTAGGTCGCGACCGAGATTTTCGGGTTTTCGGCATCGATCCAGCGCTGCGCGTTGATAAACCCCGAAATGCGCAGCCGTTCCGGTACGTGCTCCAGATCGTACCAGTCGTGAAACTCGTCCTCGGGGCAGGCCGAGAAATCCATTGCCGCGATCAGCACGCCTTTCGCCATGACAGCGCCTCCTCCTTCGATCGGCACAGTTTAATCCTCGTGATTTCCGCGTGGCCAGTGCTACTCGCGCAGGAACGCGTTCATCTCGGGCGTGGCGAGCGATGTGTCGAGATAGTCGAACGTGCCGCGCTCGCGCACCTCCTTCGCGGCGCTCATCAGCCCGGTCATCGCGGCGCGGTAGAGCGAGGTCGCGAGGCTGACGCGCTTCACCCCGGCCGCCGCGAGCGCCGCGACGGTGAACGACTTGCCCTTGATCCCGGCCATGAAATTGAACGGCTTGCCGACCGCGGCGCATACCGCCCGAACGGCCTCGAGATCGGGCAGCCCCGGCGCCATCAGCGCGTCGGCGCCGGCCGCCTCGTAGGCCTTCAGCCGCTTGATCGTGTCGTCGAGATCGGCCCGCCCGCGCAGAAAATTCTCGGTCCGCCCGGTCAGCGTAAACGGGAACGGCAAGGCCCGTGCCGCCTCGGCCGCGGCCGCGATCCGCGCCACGGCATGCTCGAACGCGAAGATCGGCGCCGCCGGATCGCCGCTCGCATCCTCGATCGAGCAGCCGACCAGCCCGGCGTCGGCCGCCAGCCTGATCGTCTCCGCCACGATGTCGGGCGTGTCGCCGAACCCCTTTTCCAGATCGGCCGAGACCGGCAGGTCGGTGGCGTCGCAGATCACCCAGGCCTGCGCCATCGCCTCGTCGCGCGTGACGCGGCCGTCGCGCCGGCCGAGCATGCCGGCCGAGGCGCCGCTCGATGTCGCGAGCGCCGGAAACCCGAGCGCCGCCATCATCCGCG
>JBFXDF010000395.1:0-2718 GCA_050181375.1 Alphaproteobacteria bacterium | reverse complement strand
GCCTGGTGCGCGAAGCAGGTGTCGCCGCCATAGGGCGGCACCTCGATGGCATAGAGGATCGCGCCCATCGGCGGCGCCGCGACCATCGTCGTGTCGGTGTGCCAGTCCTCGCCGACAATGTGCTGGTCGCCCGGCTCGCGCCGGATCATGACGATCTCGTCGTCCGTCTGCATGCCCCTGTAGTTCGGATGCACGAAAATCTCGCCAAACCGGCGCGCGAATTCCTTGTGCTGCTCGGCGTCGAATTCCTGATCGCGGAAAAATACGACGCCGTGTTCGTTGAGCGCGCGGCGGATGTCGGCGATCGTCGTGTCGTCGATCTCGCCGCCGATTTGGACGCCGTCGATCTCGGCGCCGCACGCCCCGGCGGTCGGACGCACCGCGATGCGGCTGTTGCGCATCCCTGCTGCTCCCTCGAAAATCGCTATGGCAAAATTCCGGTTAAACCTGTTGCGGACGCCGCCCGCGCGCAAGCGAATTACGGAGATGGCCGAGGGTTCCGTCGATCTGGTCTATGAGACTGGCCGCTTGATGTGGCCCGGCGGGTCGGCGCGGGCGATCTGCGGGCGCGGCGGGGTGCGCGCCGATAAGCGCGAGGGCGACGGCGCCAGCCCGCAAGGCACGTTCCCGCTGGTCGCGGCCTATTACCGGCCGGACCGCGTCGCGCCGCCCGCGACCGGGCTCGAACTGACGGCGCTGTGTCCCGAGCACGGCTGGGTCGATGATCCCGGCGATGCGCGGTACAACTGCCCGGTCTCGCTGCCGTACCCGGCGCGGCACGAGAAATTGTGGCGCGAGGACGCGCTCTACGATCTCGTCGTCGTGATCGGCTACAATGCCGACCCGCCGGTCCCCGGACGCGGCAGCGCGATTTTTCTGCATGTCGCGCGACCGGATTTCGCGCCGACCGAGGGCTGCATCGCGGTCGAGCGCGAGGTTTTGGCCGGCTTGCTGCCTCTGATCGGGCCGGGCAGCACGATCGCGATCCGTGCCTGACAAGGACCCGTGCGCTGGGCTAGAACCGTGTCGTTGCGAGAGGAGCGAACCAGTCTCGGTAAACGCACCTCCCCGCGACTGGATTGCTTCGTCGCTGTCGCTCCTCGCAATTGACACGTGAGGAGCCGAGGAGAGCGTTATGAGCCTCGCCGTCGCGATCCAGATGGATCCGATCGACACGATCAATATCGACGCCGATTCGACATTCGCGCTGGCGCTCGAAGGGCAGGGCCGCGGTCATGCGCTGTTCCATTACCTGCCGCAGGCGCTGACGCTGCGCGACGGGCGGCTCTACGCGCGGGGACGCAAGCTCGAAGTCTTCCGTCGCCACGGCAACCACCACCGCTTTGGCGAGTTCGAGGAACTCGACCTCGGCGGGTTCGATATCGTCCTGATGCGGCAGGACCCGCCGTTCGACATGGCCTACATCACGGCGACGCATCTTTTAGAGCTGTTGCAGGAGGAGGGGCCGCTCGTCGTCAACGACCCGGCATCGGTGCGCAATGCCCCGGAGAAGCTGTTCGTGCTGCGCTTCAAGGAGCTGATGCCGCCGACCCTGCTGACCCTCGACATAAGCGAAATCCGCGAATTCTGGCGCGAGCACGGCGACATCATCGTCAAGCCGCTGTTCGGCAGCGGCGGCGCCGGCGTGTTCCGGCTGCGCCCCGGCGACGAGAACCTGACGGCGCTGATCGAGATGTTTTCCGCCTTTCACCGCGAACCGGTCATGGTGCAGCGCTATCTGCCGGAGGTGCGGCAGGGCGACAAGCGCATCATCCTGATCGAGGGCGAGCCGGTCGGCGCGGTCAACCGGGTGCCGCCGGAAGGCGAGGCGCGCGCCAATCTGCATGTCGGCGGCCGTGCCGAAAAGACCACGCTGACCGGACGCGAGCGGGCAATCTGCGCCGCGATCGGACCGACGCTGCGCGAACAAGGGCTGGTCTTTGTCGGGATCGACGTGATCGGCGACTACATTACCGAGATCAACGTAACCTCGCCGACCGGCATCCAGGAAATCGCGCGGCTCGACGGCGTCGATCTGGCCGTCAATATCTGGAACGCAATCGAAGAGCGGCACGCCGCCCGCCAACATCGTCCGAGCTGAGCCGCGACCCAGCGCAGGAGACCGATCAATGCCCGATGCTTCCGGTTCCGATCCAGGACGGCCCGAACGTCCGCGCAATGTGTTCGGCGAGCCGCTGGCCGAATGCTGCGCCAAGCCGCTGACCGGGTTCTACCGCACCGGCAGCTGCGAGACCGGCCCCGAGGATTTCGGCGTGCACACGGTCTGCGCCCTGGTCGACGCGGAGTTTCTCGCCTTCTCAAAGGCCGCCGGGAACGACCTCTCGACCCCGTTTCCAGCCGCCGGGTTTTCCGGACTGAAGCCGGGCGATTGCTGGTGCCTGTGCGCGGCGCGGTGGAAGGAGGCGCTCGACGCGGGCAAGGCGCCGCGCGTGCGTCTCGCGGCGACGCACGAGGCGACGCTGCGGATCGTGCCGTTCGATCTGCTCAAGAAATACGCTCTCGTTCTGAGCTGTGAGGATGCCATGCCGGGGGCGTTGCCGGGTTGGCTCGGTAGATTGTTCGGCCGCAGGGTCGCCGGTCCGGTCTGGGTCGAACCCGGCGAACTGCGCGACCGGATGGCGCGCGGCGAGGCTCCGCTGATCCTCGTCGTGCGCGGCCCGGACGAGTTCGACGGACCGCGCGGGCGTATCGTAGGGG
>JBFXDF010000394.1:0-2719 GCA_050181375.1 Alphaproteobacteria bacterium | reverse complement strand
CCAACGCGTCGTCGAACTCTATGACAGCTTCACGCATGGCCAGATCGATCGCCGCGCGTTTCTCGACCGCTTGACCGAACTCGCGGGTTCGACCGCCGCGGCGCTGGCGCTCTTGCCGCTGTTGCAGAACGACTATGCGCGCGCCGAAACCGTGCCTGCAGGCGATGCGCGGCTGACGACCGAGACGGCGAGCTACGACGCCGCCGGCACGCGGATGTCCGGTTATCTGACGCACCTGAAAGGCGACGCCAAACGCCCGGCCGTCATCGTCATCCACGAGAACCGCGGTCTCAATCCGCATATTCAGGATATCGCGCGGCGGCTGGCGCTCGAGGGATTTCTCGCCTTCGCCGTCGATGCGCTGTCGCCGCTCGGCGGCACGCCGAAGGACGAGGACAAGGGCCGCGAGATGTTCGCCACGCTCAACGCCGGCGAGACCGCGCAGCGCATCGCCGCGGCGGTGCCGTTCCTGGCGGCGCATCAAGGTTCAACCGGTGCCGTGGGTGCCGTCGGTTTCTGCTGGGGCGGCGGCATGGTGAACCGCATCGCCGTGCTGTCGCCGGATTTGAAAGCCGGCATCGCCTATTACGGCGCGCAGCCGCCCGCCGCCGATGTACCAAAAATACACGCGGCACTGCTTCTACACTATGCCGGGCTCGACAGCCGTATCAATGCCGGCATCCCGGCGTATGAAGAAGCGCTGAAGTCCGCCGGCAAGACATTCACGGTGCACGTTTATCCGAACGTCAATCACGCCTTCAACAACGACACCGGCAGCCGCTACGACAAGGCGGCGGCCGACCTTGCCTGGAGCCGCACCATCGCCTTCTTCAAGGACAAGCTAGGCGCGCCGCCGAAAGGTTGATACCGGCGGAAAAAGGGGTGGAACGCCCGTGGCCGCGCCGCTACACTGGCGGCAACGAACAAACAAGGCCGGCTACAAAACAAGCAAGCTGGAAAAGGTCGAGGGACACATGGCGGACGCAATCACAGCCCTGATCGGCGCGATCATCATGATCGGCTATATCCTGCTGATCGCCGGCAAGCTCGCCGCCATGCCGTTGTGGATCTGCTCCCTGACCGGCCTCGCCTTGATGCTGTGGGCGTTCTGGGGCGACGACTGGAAGCCGCTGTTCGCGCGCACCCGGAAATAGCGCGGCACTCTCTAACTATCCAATTGCTCGACCAGCCAGTTCGCAGTGCGCAGCAGCCGCGCGTCGTCGCGCGGCGCGCCGACGAGTTGGACGCCGAGCGGCATGCCGCCCTCGCCGTTCAGGAGCGGCAACGTCACCGCCGGCAGGCCGGTCAGGCTCCACAGCGTGTTGAATGCCGGACTGCCGGTCGCCTCGCCGACCGGCGCCACGCCCGGCGTCGACGGTGTCAGGATGGCGTCGAACTCGTCGAACAGCTTGCCGATGCCGGCGGCGTAGCTCTTGCCGTTCTGCCGCGCTTGCAGATACCGCACCGCCGGAAACGAGCGACCTTCGGCCATCAGATCGCGCAGTTGCTGGCTCAACACATCGCCGCCGCGTTGCAGCAGCGGGTTGAGGTTGTGCGCCATGTCGGTTGCCATGATGACGTGGTGATCGTCCCACGCCGCCGCGTAATCCTCCGGCAGATCGATCTCCGACACCTGGTCGCCGAGGCTGGCCGCCAGTTCGGCGAAAGCCGCATGCGTCGCCGGATCGGCCTTGTCCCACGCCGGCGTGCGAACGAAAGCCAGGCGCGGCAGCACCGGCGGCGGCTCGGCCACCTGCTCGAGATAATCGGGTGACGCCACCGGCCGCGTGTCGCCGTCGGCCGCATCGTAGCCGGCCAGCACTTCGAGGATCAGCGCGGCGTCGGCCAGCGACCGCGCCATGACGCCGACATGGTCCAGCGTCTGCGACAGCATCAGCGCGCCGCTGCGCGAGATCAAGCCGTGGCTCGGCTTGACGCCATAAACGCCGCAGAACGATGCCGGCCTGATCACCGAGCCGTTGGTCTGCGAGCCGACGGCGAGCGGCACCATGGCCGCCGCGACCGCCGCGGCCGAACCCGATGACGAGCCGCCGGGCGTGCGCGTCAGATCATGCGGATTGCGCGTCGGCCCGGGCGAGAAATAAGCGCATTCGGTGGTCACCGTCTTGCCGATGATGACGGCGCCGGCCTCGCGCAAGCGCGCGGCGACTGCCGAGTCGTGCATCGGCTGCCGGCCCTTGAGCACGGCCGTGCCGCACTCGGTCGGATAATCGGCGGTGTCGAAGATATCCTTGATGGCGACGGGGATGCCGTGCAGGAGGCCGATCGGCTGGCCATTGCGCCGGCGTTCGTCGACCTCCCGTGCCTGGGCCAGCGCCGCATCCGGGTCGAGATGCACGAAAGCATGCACCTCGCCGTCAATCGCGGCGATGCGGTCGAGGCAAGCCCCGACATATTCCTCGGAGCTGAAATCGCCGTTTGCAATGTGCTCGGCCGCTTCGATCGCGGTCAGCCCTGTCAATTCGTCGTCAGTCACACCCGGTCACTCGTAATTAGCCGCACTCACTTGTAGAGCATGTGCGGCAGCCACAACGCGATGCCCGGGTAGATATAGACCAGCGTCATCGACAGGAACACCAGTAAAACGAAGGGCAAGGAGCCGGAGAAAATCTCCGTCAGCTTGACGTGCGGCGGCGACACCCCCTTCAGGTAATAGGCCGCCATTGCCATCGGCGGCGTGTTGAACGAGGTCTGGATG
>JBFXDF010000393.1:0-2726 GCA_050181375.1 Alphaproteobacteria bacterium | reverse complement strand
AACTCACCTGAAATGGAAAATCCGCTCGCTTCCGTACAACCTGCGCGGCAACCGGTCCAGCGGGGCGCGGCACCATGCCAGATGCTCGCAATCAAGACAACAATTTAGGAAACGGCTTCTCGCAGCGCCGCGAATGCCGAGATCAGAAATGCCGCCACCCGGCGGCGGCGAACGGGACCGGCCGACCGTCCGCGTCGAGCGCGCGGACGCCGATCCCCGGCTCAATAAGGCCGATGTGGGTGATCGGCAGGTTCAGCTCGGCGGCGAGGCGCTCGATCGCGGAGGTCGCGGCGGGCGGAGCGGTAAACAGCAGCTCGTAGTCGTCGCCCGCGGTCGCAAGCAGCGCCGGCAGATCGGGGTCCCGCGCCGCCAAACGGGTCGCCGGCGGCGATAGGGGCACAGCGGCCAGCTCGACCGTCGCCGCGACGCCGGACGCGTCGCAGATATGCCCGAGATCGGCGATCAGCCCGTCCGACACATCGCACATTGCATGCGCGATACCGGCGAGGCGCGGCCCGAGGGCGGTACGCGGCTCGGGCAGCCGAAAGCGCGCGACCAGAGCCGCGCGCTCGGCCGGATCAAGAAGCGGATGCTCTCCCCGCAATATCCGCAGCCCGATATGGGCGTCGCCGATCGCGCCGCTGACCCAGACCCGGTCGCCGGGCTGCGCTCCGGCGCGACGGACTTCAGCCCCGGCGGCGACGTCGCCGATCGCGGTCAGCGACAGCGTCGCCGGTCCAGGCGTCGCGACCGAATCGCCGCCGAGCAGATCGACCCCGAAACAACGCTGATCCTCGGCGAGACCGGCCGCGAAACGCTCGACCCAGTCGTCGCCGAAACTCGCCGGCAGCGCCGTCACAAGCAGATAATGCAACGGCCGCGCGCCCTTCGCCGCAAGATCCGACAGGTTGACCCGCAGCAGCTTTTTGGCGACGAGATCGGGCGGATCGTCCGCCAGATAATGGACGCCCTCGACCATCGCGTCGACGGTCATGACAAGACGACGTCCGGCCTTGCAGTCGACGAGCGCCGCGTCATCGGTCAGCCCGAGACCGCCCGGACCGGCCAGCGGCGCGAAAAACCGCCGGATGCGGCCGAACTCGCCAAGGGTCTCGGCGGGCATCGGCGCCGCCGTCAAATCCCTCTCCCGCGATGCGGGAGAGGGATTATTGCGCACATCCGTACCACCGCAGATACCCTACAGCTCCGTTCCGCGCAGCGTGCGCGCCAGGCGGTCGAAGACGCCGTTGGCGAGCGCCGGCTCGCGGCCGCTGAAAATGGCGTAGGCGATCGCGACGTATTCGCTGATCGCGACGCGCGGCGGGATGTCGGGCCGGTGCACGAGCTCGTACGCTCCGGCCTCGAGGATCAGCCGAAGAAGCGTCTCGAGGCGCGGCAGCGGCCATTCCTCGCTGAGCGCCGCCGATAGCGTCTCGTCGAGCCGCTCGCGATGCTCGGCCACGCCGCGCACGATATCGGCGAACAGCTCTTTGTCGGCCTCGCCATAGATGTCGCCGTCGATCTCGCGGCCGAGCCGATGATGCAGAAACTCACCGATCACCGCGTCGGGCCCCCGCCCGGGGTTCAGCTCCAGCTGGTAAAGCGCCTGTACCGAAGCGAGCCGCGCGATGCTGCGTCGCCGCCCGGCTCCGGAGCGCGTTGCGGCGTCGGTGTTATCGGTGGCGCTCACCGCCGGTTGCCGGCGAAGCGGCGCTTCAGATCAATCAGCGCGAGACAGGCGCGCACCGCCTCGCCGCCCTTGTCTCGCCCACCCTTCTCGGTATCGGGCGAGGCGCGCTTCAGGGCCTGGGCTTCGTTCTCGACGGTCAGGATGCCGTAACCGGCGGCTATGCCGTCGCGCAGCATCAGTTCCTGCAACGCGCGTGCGGTCTCGTTGCAGATATGATCGTAATGCGTCGTCTCGCCGCGGATCACGCAGCCGAGCGCGACAAACCCGTCGAAGCGGCCCTCGGCTTGCGCGGCAAACCCGATCGCCGCCGGGATCTCGAACGCGCCCGGAACCGACACGCTCTCGCAGGTGGCTCCAGCGGCGGCGACGGCGCGCTCCGCGCCGTCGCGCAGCATCCCGGCGATGTGCGCGTAATACGGCGCCTCGACGAGCAGCAGATGGGGGGCTCGCAGGCCGGTGTTTTCTGTCATCGGAAGAAGCGCTCCGCGATCTCGGGGCCCGCGCCGATCAGCCGCGCGACATAGCGCGCGAGCGGGTCGATTTCGAGATTCATCCGCTGCCCCGGCCGGGCCTCGCCGAAGCCGGTATGCGACAGCGTGTGCGGGATGATGTTGACGCCGAAGCGACCGGCTTCGACCTCGTTGACCGTCAGGCTGACCCCGTCGAGCGCGACCGATCCCTTCGGCGCAATGAACGGCATCAGCGCCGCCGGGGCCTCGAACGCGAAACGCACCGACTCGCCCTCCGGCCGGCGAGCGACAACGCGGGCGACGCCATCGACATGACCCGATACGATATGCCCGCCGAGTTCGTCGCCGACCCTGAGCGCGCGTTCGAGATTGACCGCGGTGCCGTCGTCCCAGTCGCCAAGGGTAGAGCAGGAAAGCGTCTCGGCCGAGGCCTGGACCGAAAAGGCGCCGGGTTCGACCGCGACGACCGTCAGGCACACCCCGGAGCAGGCGATCGAGGCGCCAAGCGCGATCGCCGCCGTGTCATAGGCGGTCGCGATCGACAGATCGAGCCCGCCTTCGCGCCC
>JBFXDF010000392.1:0-2778 GCA_050181375.1 Alphaproteobacteria bacterium | reverse complement strand
GACCGATCTCCATCGGGACACCCCGCTGATAGGCGATCACCTGGTTCGAATAGGGCGACACCTTCGGGTCCGGGGACAATATCCCCACCAGGTTCAACGTATCTGCCGCGGCAACAATGATCGCCTCTTCTTTCGCTGGCGCGCGCCGGACGGCGCGCAGCGCTTCGAGCGCCTGGGGCAATGCGAACTGCTCGCCGGCGAAACCCGACACGAAGCGCCCCCCGCGCAGCTCGCCGCGCGCTTCGAGCCGGCGGAATATTTGCGCTAGGGAACGCCACGGCGGAAGATTCGACTCCCGGGCTAGCAAATCGCGAAAAACGACTCCATAGCGCGACAGCAGCTGGCGCGCTATCCGCTCCTCGCGTTGGCCGCGGTCGTCCTCAGACAGCAACGGCCGGCGCCACAGCGACCAGCGGCCCACCGGCATCGCCCGGTCGATGGAGCGCCCGCCCCGCAGGATACGAAGCCGGCGCCGCGGCATGCGGCGCTGTTCGGGAGTCAGCAACGTCCGCAGCCCGGCAATGCCATCGCCGCTGGCGAGACCGCACGCCACCAGTTGCCAGAGCGCCCCTTCTACTTTTACTTTTAAAAGACCCGTGCCGCGCGCGATATCGGTCAGAAACGATGCGCCATTTTTTTCCAACTAGGAGGCCACATCCCGGGCCTCCGGCGACAGGGCGTTGCCCTCCGTCCAATCGCCGCCGCCGTCGAGAAATAGCTCCAGATCGTCGCGGCGCACGAAGGCAATGGGCGCATTCCGCGCGGGTGCTGAAGCACGCCGGCGGCGCCGCCGCGCCGCGTCGCCCTCCGGTTGCGGATCGACGCCGTTCTTGAGTCTTCCCCAGGCAACGATGCCGCTCAGACAAAGGTGCTCCAGATCCGCCGGGTCGTACCCGGCGACTCGCGCCGGCAGGATCTGATTTTCCCAAGCCGGCGCCGGCAGCTCCAGCCCCTGGAGCTGTTCGATGACGCGGAGAACTCCGTCCCTTGCGGTCAGGAGGCAGCCGGGGGCGAGATGCTGCCAGCGAAACAAGAACTGCATGAACTCCGCCGCCGGTACCGCCTCGATTTCCCGGCGCAGCCGGCCTAGGGTCAGGCGGTGGATTCGCGCCAGCAATCCCCTTTCACACCATTCCGTCGTTTCAGGCTCCCCGTCTGAGGGCGCCGCTGCGGTAAACGCACCGCGAAGTACAACTCCGGCGCTCTCGAGCGACAGCAGCGCGGCAACGACGCCGCCGGCCGAAACTCCCAGCCGCCCTGCCAGCGCCGGCGCGGTTGTCGGTCCGACGGTCTCCAGCCAGCCGTGAACGATTTTGCGGACTGCCTGCTCTTCCGAGTCGATTTTGTCGATCGCTCCCGGCGGCAGCGCCACGGGCGGATCGAAAACCGCCTCGGGAAGAACGCGGCGCAGAAGATCGCAGCGTTCCGCCGCCACCCAGGCGCTGCGGATTTCACCCGAGCGTGCGTCGCTCCAGCGCGCGACACTTGCCCGCCCACTGCCGATCAAAGCGGCGGCGAATGGAGCGCAGTCGGCGCGCTCGTTCGGCGGCATCAAACCGACCGACAGCAAGAGATCGTGCAACTCTTCGGCGTTTCGGACATCCGGCCACGCCTGGCGGCGCACCTCCTCGATGGCGGCATCGTCGAGCCGGCCGAACTCACGGCCGAGCCAGGAATCGGTGCGCCGGAGCGAAACGGCCCGGGCACGCCGCTCCTCCAGCGGCGCATCGTCGAGAAATGCGTACGGATTGGCGTTGAGAATTTCGTGGGCCATCGGAGACGGCGCCGGCGTGTCCACCGCCAACGTAGAGATCCGGCCGTCGCCGAGCCCGGCGACGATGTCCTTCAGACCGGCCGCGTCCATGGCCTCCTCTAGACAATCCGCGAGGGTCTCGGCCACCAGAGGGTGATCCGGAATCTCGACCGGGCCGGCGCGATTGTCCTGACACATGGTCTGCTCCGGAAAGACCGCGGTCAACAAATCCTCGGCGCGCATGCGCTGCAGGGCGACGGGAATCTTTTTGCCGCTGCTGTGCCGCAAAAGCGCCAGGGCACGGGTCGCGTTCCAGCGCCAGCGATTGGCGAACAGCGGCGACGGCAGCACCGCCTGAGTCAACGTCTCGTCGAGAATCGCCGAGCGCAACATCAAAAAGACATCGCTCAGGGGAAACGAATGCTGCTCCACCAGCGACAGCACGATGCCGTCGTCGGTGGCCGCCGCCTGCAGCTCGCGGTCGAAGCTCACGCAGAATCGCTTGCGCAACGCCATGCCCCAGGCGCGATTGATACGGCCGCCCCACGGCGAGTGAATCACGAGCTGCATGCCGCCGGCCTCGTCGAAAAAACGCTCGGCAACGATCAACTGCTGTTGCGGCACGTTGCCGAGCATGGCGACCGTTTCCGCGACGTAATCGAGGATCTGAGCCGATGCGGCATCGCCGAGAGCGGCTTCCGCCGAAATCCAATGTATCGCTGCGGACCTATCCGCCAGCCGCTCCGCCACTTCGCGGCGCAGCTCCGAGACGCAACGGGAAAGCTCCCGGGTTCGCCCCGGCGACTCGCCTAGCCAGAACGGAATCGTCGGCGGCAGGCCTTTCGCGTCTTCAACCCAGACCTTGCCGGAAGAGACCCGCCGGATGCGCCACGAGTTGTTGCCGAGAAGGAAGATATCCCCGGCCAGGCTTTCGATGGCGAAATCTTCGTTTACCCGACCCACGAATGTTTCCGTCGGAAACTCCACGACATCGTAGTCGGCCATGTCGGGAATCGCGCCGCCGT
>JBFXDF010000391.1:0-2799 GCA_050181375.1 Alphaproteobacteria bacterium | reverse complement strand
GTTCGCCTCGGCGATGGGTTTCGATTTCGGCGTGATGCTCACCGTTGTCGGGGGCGTGATGCTGTCGCTGCGCCAGATCTCGCGGGTCGAGCAGCGCGCCGAACACGATCCGGTTCCCGAGGGTCCGATGGACATCCGGCTGCCGGCCGATAGCGAACCCGGGTCGCCGCAATCGGAGGCTGACCGTGCGCAACCCGAGGCGCATCCGGCAGAACCCGAGGCGGTCGCCGACGCGACGCCGCGCGGGAAGCGCTGAAATGGAGGCGCTGGTGGCGAGCGCGATCGGGGTTTTGACCGCGGTCGGCGTTTATCTGGTGCTGCGGCGCACGACGTTTCCGGTCGTGATCGGCCTGAGCTTTCTGTCTCACGCCGCCAACCTGTATCTGTTGGCGATGGGACGTCTCGCGATCGATCGCCCGCCGATCGTCGCGCCCGGCATCGCCGCCCATACCGACCCGCTGCCGCAGGCCCTGGTGCTGACCGCTATCGTGATCTCGTTCGGGATGACCGCGCTGGTCGTCGTGATCGCGTTGCGGAGCTTTCTCGAAACCGGCTCCGATCGCGGCGATCTCGGATCCGCTCCAATGCATGATCCGGATCGGCACCGCGCGCCCGCGCCGCCGGCCGGGCCGGTCCAATGACCGACCTGATCGTCCTCCCGGCCGTCTTGCCGGCGCTGACCTCGGCGTTTCTGCTGCTCGCGGTGCGCTATGACCTGAAGCGGCAGCGGCTGATATCGGTTGCCGCGACGGCGGGTCTGCTCGCGGTGGCGATCGCGCTGTACCGGCTGGCCGCCGACGGCGCGCCGCGCCCCTATCGCCTCGGCGATTGGCCGGCGCCGTTCGGCATCGTGCTCGTTCTCGACCGTTTGTCGGCGACGATGCTGGTGCTCGCCGCCGCTCTCGCGCTGTGCGTCGTCCTTTACGCGATGAGCGGCTGGGACGAGCGCGGGCGGCATTTCCACCCGCTGTTCCAGTTTCAGCTGCTTGGGATCAACGGCGCCTTCCTGACCGGCGATTTGTTCAACCTGTTCGTGTTTTTCGAGGTCATGCTGATCGCGTCCTACGGTCTCTTGCTGCACGGCGGCGGACCGCGCCGGCTGCGGGCGGGGTTTCAGTACGTCGCGATAAACCTGGTGGCCTCGACGCTGTTCCTGTTCGCGGTCGGGCTGATCTATGCCGTCCTCGGCACGCTCAACATGGCCGATCTCGCCCGCAAGGCGCCGCTGGTCAGCTCCTCGGACGCGGCGCTGCTGCGCACCGGTGTGCTGCTGCTGTTTCTCGTTTTCGCGATCAAGGCGGCGCTCGTGCCGCTGCACTGGTGGCTGCCGGCGACCTATGCCGCGGCATCGGCGCCGGTCGCCGCGCTGTTCATGATCTTAACAAAGGTCGGCGTCTACGCGATGCTGCGGGTTTACGGCACGGTGTTCGGAGAGGGCGCCGGCCCGCTCGCCGGCATTGCCGAGCCGTGGCTGCTGCCGGCCGCGCTCGCCACCGTCGCCGTCGGCACGATCGGCATCCTGGCGAGCCGCGCGCTGCTTGACCTCGTCGCCTTCGCGATTGTCGGGTCGATGGGCATGGTGCTTATCGCGGTTGGCGTCGCCGGCGGCGCCGGTGTCACCACGGCGCTCTTTTATCTCGTCCACAGCACGCTGTCCGGGGCAGCGCTGTTTCTGATCGTCGATCTGATCGCGGAGCGGCGCGGACGCACCCTGGACCGGCTCGTGCCGGCACCGGAAATACGCCAGCAAAACCTGCTCGGCGGGTTTTTCCTGCTCGGGGCGATAGCGGTCATCGGCTTGCCGCCGCTTTCCGGGTTCATCGGCAAGCTGATGATCCTCGAGGCGAGCCGCGGGCTGGACGCCGCGCCGTGGATCTGGTCGGTCGTGCTTGGCGCGACGCTTGTCATGCTGCTCGGCTTCGCCCGCGCCGGGAGCACCGTTTTCTGGAATGTCGAACCCGACGTCGCCATTGAGGCGAACCGGGCACAGGCATCGGGACCGACCCGGCGAATGCTGCCGGTCGCCATCGCGGGGGTGCTGATCGCCGCGACGGCCGCGCTGGCCGCATTCGGCGGGCCGGTGACGCTGGCCCTGGAAAAAACCGCCGCACAGACGCTGGATACGCCGGCCTATGTCCGCGCCGTGCTCGGCCCCGCCGCGCTGCCCGCGCAGGCGCAACGCTGAAGGAGAAAGGGGCAAAATGGCGCGCCTGATGCCGCACCCGCATCTGTCCGTGCTGATCGCGCTCGTCTGGGTCCTGCTGGCGAACGAGATCGATGCCGGGACCGTGCTCGTCGCGGCGGCGCTCGGCATCGCGGTGCCGCTGGGGACCAGCGTCTACTGGTCGCGCCGGCCGCGCATCGGCGCGCCGCTGATCGCCGCTCAGTACGGCGCGATCGTCCTCTGGGACATTATCGTGGCCAACATCCAGGTCGCCTGGCTGGTGCTGTTCCGGCGCGGCGACAGTCTCAACTCGCGGTTTGTCACGATCCCGCTCGACGCGCGAACACCGGAGGCGATCGCGATCCTCGCCGGGACGATCACGATGACCCCCGGCACGGTAAGCGCCGATCTCAGCGCCGACGGCCGCGCGCTGCTCGTCCACTGTCTCGAAACCGGCGATCCGGCCGCCACCGTGTCCGCAATAAAGCACCGCTACGAACGCCGTTTGCTGAGGATATTCGAATGATCGTCATGGCTTCTTCGATCGCGCACGGCGCCGTCTCGATGGCGATGCTGCTGGCCCTCTACCGCCTGTTTCGCGGACCCGACATCGTCGATCGCGTTCTCGCGCTCGA
>JBFXDF010000390.1:0-2811 GCA_050181375.1 Alphaproteobacteria bacterium | reverse complement strand
CGGAGCAATCCTGGAAAACGCTGGAGGAGCGAGCCGGGCTGCCGCGCGCCGCGATGGAGCGCTTCGCGGAATCCTACGGCAA
Source organism: Alphaproteobacteria bacterium (assembly GCA_050181375.1). Lineage (GTDB taxonomy): Bacteria > Pseudomonadota > Alphaproteobacteria > ATCC43930 > CGMCC-115725 > DATARH01. The sequence goes on along the minus strand of JBFXDF010000390.1, from coordinate 2,729 downwards.
CGCGAAGACCGCAGTGATCGTTTACGGCACGGGGCTGATGCAGCACGAGTTCGCCGCGGAGAACGTCCGGGCCCTGGTCAACCTCGCCCTCGCCCGGGGCATGATCGGCCGCGAGAAGTGCGGCATCATGCCCGCCCGCGGCCGCGACGGCGCTCAGGGCGGCAGCGACTGCGGCGCCGAGACCGAGCAGTTCCCCGGTGCGTTTCCGGTCAACGAGGAGAACGCCCGCCGCTTCACCAATCTATGGCGCCACCCGATCTCGCCGCTGCCAGGCCTGACGGCCCCGGAGATGATCGATGCCGCGCATCGCGGCGCGATCGAGTTTCTTTACTCCGCCGGCGGCAACTGCATGGAATCGATGACCGACGGCAGCTACGCCGCCAAAGCCGTCGAGCGAATTCCGTTCCGCATTCACCAGGCCATCGTGGTCGATCCTTCGATGCTGCTCGGCGCGGGCGAAGCCGTGTTGCTGCTGCCCGCTCAGACCCGCTATGAGCAGCGCGGCGGCGGCACCACCACCAGCGCGGAGCGCCGGGTCCGATTTACGCCGGAGATCGCGGGGCATCAGATCGGCGAAGCGCGGCCGGAGTGGGAGATTCCGGCGCTGATCGGCCGGCGTTCCATGTCCAACGGCGAGCTGTTGTTCCCCTACGCCGACACCCGCAACATTCGCGAAGAAATGGCCCGCGTGATACCGATGTACCGGGGCATCGAGAAACTCGCCCGGGAAGGGGACCAGTTCCAATGGGGCGGCCCTCGGCTTTATCAAGACGGCTTCGGCGCGATGCCGGCAAAGCGCGCCCGCTTCACCGCGCTCGAGCCGCCGGACCGGCGTGTGCCGCCGAACCGATTCTATTTGAGCGCCCGGTCCGGCGCGGCGAGATCCGGCGCCGCCGATCTTGCGTTGCGCCGCCGGACGCGGAACCGGATTTTCATGGCCGCCGAAGACGCCGAACGGCTCGAATTGGAAGACGGCTCTCAGGTCGCGGTAAAATCGCACTCGGGAGAATTTCACGGCGTCATCGAGCTGGCGCCGGTGAAGCCGGGCAACCTGCAGGCCTATTGGCCCGAGGCCCATGCGCTCATGCCACGTCGCAACGGCGCGGGGTCCGGCCAGCGGGTTTACAATGTCGAAGTCTGGGTGGAACGAATCTGAGCGGCGCGGGAGCGAGCATGGTTTCGTTGCTGATTTATTTCGGGGTGACATTCGTCGCGGCGCTGGTCGGCGCCCAGTTCGGACCGGACGGTTGGTACGCGGGCCTCGCGAAGCCGTCATGGACCCCGCCGGGCTGGTTGTTTGCGCCGGTATGGACCGTGCTCTACCTCCTCATCGCCACGGCGGGCTGGCTGGTCTGGCGCGCGGCGCGCGCGATGGCAGTTTTTCCCGTCATCCTCTGGGCGGTGCAGATCATGCTCAACGGCGCCTGGTCGTGGCTGTTCTTCGGCCTCGAGCGTCCCGGCCTGGCGCTCCTCGACATCGCCGGCCTCATGGTCGCGATCGTCGCGTTCATTGTCGCCGCTCGACGTTTCAGCCCGGCAGCCGCCTGGCTGTTTCTTCCCTACGCGCTTTGGGTTGGTTTCGCCGCCGCTCTTAACTTCGAGATCTGGCGGCTGAACTCTTGACTGCGCCGCGATCCAGCGCGTCGATACCTGCACGGCCGGCCAGTCCTTTACCTATCGCTTCCTCGCGACCCGCGGCAGGAACGTTTTCGACTTCGAAGCACGAAAGCCGAGTGTGATCATCCTGTTCGTTCGGGATCTGTTGTAGCGTTGCCCGCTCGCGGCGCGGCGTCCGGCCGGCACCGTCGCCGGGCGACCGGGCAATGCTCGGAAAGCTGCCGCTGGTTTCGGATTGACATTAGGGCCCGTACTTCACTATTCAAAAGGCTAGCAGGATCTTCAATGATCCTGTTCCCAGGCTGATCCAAAAGTCTCGCGGGCAACGCGCCCGTGCGGTGAGCGCGGCAATCGAGCACAACGCCGCCCTTGAGCCTTTTTCATCGGCCTGCCAGGCGTTTCGGTTTCGGCTGAACGCCGATCCTTCGAATAATCGGCCGTGCCAACCGTAAAAGGGAGGCCTTCATGAACCCGCTTCGCCGCTCGCCCCTCGGAATCTGGGCCTGCGTAGCCACCCTCGCCGTCGCCGTCTATGCGATCGGAGGCCGCGCTGCCGCGCAAACGCCGGCGCCGGTTCTGGTCGCCTACGCCGGCCAGAATGAAACCGTCGGCCCCATGTGGGTCGGGATCGAAAAAGGCACCTTCCGGAAATACGGTCTCGACGTGCGGCTCGTGCAGCTGCGCAACGGCTCCCTCAGCATGGCGACGCTTTCGAGCGGCCAGGTGCAATACAATTACGGCTCGCCGGGCAACGCGCTCAGCGCCGCCTCCGGCGGCATGAAGATCCAATGCGTCGCCTCCGCCGTGCATCGCATCCCCCGGGAACTGATCGCCCGCAAGGAAATCCGCACCATCGAGGACCTCAAGGGCAAAACCTTCGGCGTGCAGAGCATCGGCGGCGGCTTCTGGCTCCAGACGATGATCGCGCTGGACCAGCTCGGCATCGATCCCGACAAGTACGGCATGAACATGCGCGTCCTCGGCGACACCGCGACGGTGACCCAGGCGATCATCAGCGGCGGCGTCGACGCGACGGTCATCCCCTACAGCTTCAGCGAAGGCGCAAAACGCGCCGGCGCCAACGCTCTGGCCGATATCGGCAAGCTCAACTT
>JBFXDF010000389.1:0-2814 GCA_050181375.1 Alphaproteobacteria bacterium | reverse complement strand
GCGCATGCTGGCGATCTACGGCGTGCCGATCGGTCTCTTGGCGGCGGGCGCGCTGATCCCGCGGTTCGGATTTGTTGCGACAGCTTCGTTCTATTGCTTGGTTGGAGCGGGGCTGACCGTCGCGATCGCGTTGTACTGGCGCGACGCGTTATGGCCGGCCGGTGCATCCGCCAATGCGCGGTAACATTGCCGCGGTCGGCGTCCGCGCCCATTATCGGGGCATGGATTTCGATCTATCCGACGACCAGCGCGCGTTCCAGGAGACCGCGAGACAATTCGCGCAGGACGAATGGCTGCCCCACGCGCCGAGTTGGGACGAACGCGAGGAATTTCCCGAGGAGGCGCTGCGCAAGGCGGCGGCGCTCGGCTTCGCGGGAATTTACGTGGGGGAGCAATTTGGCGGCAGCGGACTGTTGCGGCTCGACGCCACCGTCATCTTCGAGGAATTGGCTGCGGCCTGCGTCTCGACCGCCGCCTATCTGTCGATCCACAACATGGCGTCGTGGATGATCGACCGCTTCGGCGACGACGCGCAGCGGGCCCGCTTTCTGCCGAAGCTGATGTCGATGGAGCATTTCGCGAGCTACTGCCTGACTGAGCCGGGCAGCGGCTCCGACGCCGCCGCGCTGCAGACCCGCGCCCGCCGCGACGGGGATTATTACGTCCTCAACGGGTCGAAGGCATTCATCTCGGGCGGCGGCCGCAGCGACCTTTATGTGACGATGGTGCGCACCGGCGAGGCCGGCCCGAAGGGCATCTCGTGCCTCGTCGTCGAGAACGGCACGCCCGGCCTGTCTTTCGGCAAGCAGGAGAAGAAGCTCGGCTGGCACACGCAACCGACCGCGGCCGTGATCTTCGAGGAGTGCCGCGTGCCGGTCGTCAACCGCCTCGGCGCCGAGGGCGAGGGTTTTTCCATTGCGATGATGGGATTGGACGGCGGCCGGCTCAATATCGGCGCGTGCTCGATCGGCGGCGCGCGGGCCTGCTGGGAGGCGGCGCGGGCGTATATGCTCGAACGCCGCCAGTTCGACCAGCGCCTCGCCGATTTCCAGGCGCTGCAATTCAAGCTCGCCGACATGGCGACCGAACTCGACGCCGCCCGTCTGATGCTGCGGCGCGCCGCCGCGAGCCTCGACCAGGGAGATCCGGATGCGACATTGCATTGCGCGATGGCGAAGCGGCTGGCGACCGACGCCGGGTTCCGTACGGCGAACGATGCACTGCAACTGCACGGCGGCTACGGCTATCTGAAGGACTTCCCGATCGAGCGCTATCTGCGCGACGTGCGCGTCCACCAGATCCTCGAAGGCACTAATGAGATCATGCGCCTGATCATTGCCCGCCGGCTGCTTCGGCAGTAGCGCCTACAGCAAATCCGCCACCGCGTCCCAATACCGCCGCATCGCGTCGATATGGTCGCCGAGGGTGCGGCCTTCGATGCGGCGCAGGTGGCCGCTCTCGTAATAGTTCGCGAGGGTTAGGTGGGTGACGCTGCAGGATTTCCAGAACCGCACATCCTCACGCCATTTGTCCGGGTCACCGGCGGCGGAGACGCGCGTGTCGAGACCGATCGTCGCCGGGTCGCGCCGGTCCTCTTCTGCGATACGGCGCAAGCGGTCGAACGCCACGCGGGCCTCGGCGCCGGGTCCGTAGGCGAGCGGCATCCAGCCGTCGCCCCATTTGACAACGCGGCGCAGCGTCGCCTCGGCATGTCCGCCGTACCAGAGCGGCACTTTTCCGGAAGCCGGACGCGGGTTGATGCCCGCGTCCTCGATCGTGTGCCAGCGTCCCTTGAAATCGATATGCGGCTCGGCCCACAGCTCGCGCATGACTTCGACCTGCTCCTCGGAGCGCCGGCCGCGATTGTGGAAGTTTTCGTTGAGGCCGACGAATTCGACCTCGTTCCAGCCGACCCCGATACCGAGCCGAAACCGCCCGCCGCACAACAGGTCGAGGCTGGCCGCCTGTTTCGCGACCAGCGCCGTCTGACGCTGCGGCAGGATCAGCACCTGCGTCGAGAAATCGCCGATCTTCGTGACGCCGGCCAAAAACCCGAACAGCACGAAAGGGTCATGATACAGGTCGCTCGACCGGCCGCGGCCCTGCGTCCAGCCCGGACGGCTCGCGACATTGGCGCCGAGCACATGGTCCGGCGCCGCCAGCCCGTGATAGCCGATCTCGTCGGCCGCCTGCGCGAATTCGCGGATCGCCCCCGGCTCTCCGCCGATATCGACCAGCGGCAACGCCACCCCGAGCTTCATCGGTCCCTCCCATGCTCCGTCAGATATCTCCATCATAGACGTGACGGATCGCGTAATCTCTGTCTGAGAGATGGATCGGGTTCAGGACCGTCGGCGTGGAGCCGTCAGCCTAAGCCACGCTTACGCGAGTGGCCGGCGGTCCCGATAGATCCTGAAGGGAGGAGCAATGACGGACAGAGCGGCGCTGGTGACCGGCGGATTGCGCGGTCTGGGGCGGGCGATGGTGCTGGGGCTGGCGCGCGCCGGGCATCCTGTCGCGGCAGTCGGGCACATTGCGTCCGATATCGGCGAGGTCGAGGCCGAGGCGCGCGAGGCCGGCATCGCCCGGCAGGTCTGGGCTCTGATCGCCGATCTGCGCGACCCGCGGGAATGCGACCGGGTCGTCGCCGAGACGAGACACCGCTACGGCCGGATCGACATCCTGGTCAACAATGCCGGGCTGACCTTTACCTATATCGACCCTGCCCGCTACCGCCGCCCGGAAGTGCAGCGTTTCTGGCAGATCTCCGACGAGATCATCGAGAACGTGATGGCGACAAACGTCCTGGCGGCC
>JBFXDF010000388.1:0-2817 GCA_050181375.1 Alphaproteobacteria bacterium | reverse complement strand
GTGCTCGGCCGCCGCTATCCGCGCGATCCGCAGCCGCAACCAACCCGGTCCCGGCGGCGCCAAGGGCGGCCGCATCGTGAACGTCGCCGCCCGGCCAGGCATAGAGCCGCGGCTCGGCTCCGGCATGGTCGCCTATGCGACGGCGAAAGCGGCGGTCGCGGCGATGACCGAGGCGCTGGGCCAGGAGACCGCCGGCGAAGAAATCTGGATCAACGCCGTGGCGCCGTCGATCCTCGACACGCCGGCCAACCGCGCTGCGATGCCCGACGCCGACCACAGCCAATGGGTCAAGCCCGACGCGGTCGCAGAGGTGATCGCGTTCCTCGCCTCGCCCGACAACCGCGTGACCCGCGGCGCGGTCATCCCGGTCTATGGCGGGGCGTGAGAACGCGGCGCGTGTCGTATTTCCGCCCGGCATCCGCAACTCGACCCGCGGATCTCGGGCAGGCCGGGTAAAGCGCGGACTTGGCGACCACGAATCCACCAGGAGGAAACGTCGATGGCCAAAGGCATCCTGATTGCCGCGATGAAGATCGGCAACGCGGCGGAGGACGAGTTTCACGACTGGTACGACACCGAGCACCTGCCGGAACGGGAACGGGTTTCCGGCTTCCTCGCATGTCGGCGGTGGATCGGGGCGGACGACCGGAATATCTCGGTCGCCACCTACGATCTCGATACGGTCGCGGTGCTGCGAGGCGCGGAATACCGGGCGATCGGCGGGGAGAACCTGTCGCCGTGGTCCAAGCGCGTGACCGGCCGGGTCGAGCGGCTGATGCGGTTCGAGGGGGAGCAGATTCTGCCCGGCGACGCGCTGCCACCCGGCAATGCCGGCGGCCTCTTGCTCAACGCAATGAATGTCGAGCCGGCGGCGGAGGCCGAATTCAACGAATGGTACGACAACGAGCACGTCCCGGCGCTCGCTGCCGTGCCCGGCGTCTTGTGCGCACGCCGCTTTCGCGCCACCTCCGCCGACCGCCGCTATGTCGCGCTCTATCACCTCGCCTCGCCTGACGTGCAGACGACTCCGGCCTGGAAGAACGCGGCCGACAGCGAGTGGACGCGCAAGCTGCGGCCGCATTTCCGGGATCACCTGCGGCTTGTCTGCCGGGCTTACGTCCGCGCGGGCTGACAGGAGGGCTATCGACGCACAACCAACCCCCGACCGAATGGAACGCATCGTCTCGTTCGGCTTTCTCGCGCCGCCGACCGTTCTGATAACCCTGTGCGTCGTCGGCGCGCTGCTCGCGTTGCGGTGGCGCCGCGTGGGCCTGATGCTGGTGCTGGCGTCGAGCCTGACCCTGTTCGCCTTCGCAACGCCCGCGGTCTCGTCGCGGCTGCTCCGGCAAGCGGAGGCCGGCGTGCCCCGGAACGTCGATTTCCGAGGCGCACAGGCGATCGTCGTGCTCGGCGCTGGGGTCCGCGGAGGAAACGGGGCCGACATTCCCGACCGGCTCAACGCGCGGTCATACGAGCGCCTCGCGCTTGCCGCCGACGCGGTCCATAAGCTGCATCTGCCTGTAGCGGTCACCGGCGGCCGGCCGGACGGCCTGCACAGCACCGAAGGCGGGCTGATGAAGGCGGCGCTCGAGTCGGAGTTCGGGGTCCCGGTCAAGTGGGCCGAGGAAGACTCTCGCACGACCTGGGAAAACGCAGTGTACACCGCGGCCATGCTGCGCAAGGACGGCATTGGCAAGATTGTCGTCGTGACAAACCGCTGGCATCTGCCGCGCGCGATACGAGCTTTCGCGAGAACCGGCACGCAGGCGCTACCCTGGCCGGCGCAGGAGACGCTGCCGGCATCCGGCCGTGCGGGCGATTATCTGCCGAGCATGAACGCGCTGCAGGACAGTTTTTTCGCACTGCACGAAATCATCGGTAGACATTATTACGAGCTGCGCTATTGACCGGCGGCCGCGCCGCGCCATTCTCTGACGGCATGTGGGCCAAGCAGAAGCCCCGAGGAGGCAGAGATGCGTCGCCCGGTCCAGATCGCCGAAGCCAGGAAGCTTCTGACGCACATCGACAATCGCACGACGGCGCTGGCCGCCGCCGCCTACCGCAACCCGGTAACCGACTATACCTGTCCGCGTCAGGCTGCGCGCGAGCGTCGACTGTTCTTTGAAGACGCCCCGATCAATATCGGACTGAGCGGGCTCGTGCCGCAACCCGGCCACTGGATGACGCACGATTATACCGGCGTGCCGATCCTGCTCGCGCGTCGCGAGAACGGCTCGCTCGCGGCCTTTCTCAACGTCTGCCGGCATCGCGGCGCGCGGATCGCGGAAGGCTGCGGCAACACGGCCCGCAGCTTCTCGTGCCCGTATCACGGCTGGACCTACGGTCTCGACGGGGCGCTGATCGCGCGGCCCGAGGATGCCTCGTTTCCGGCGGTCGATCGCGAGACGCACGGGTTGCGGCCGCTGCCGCTGGTCGAGAAACACGGCATGATCTGGGTCGGGACCCGGCCCGGCATGACCCTCGACATCGAGCGGCAGCTCGCCGGTCTCGACGACGAATTGGCGTCGTACAATCTCGGATCGTATTATCACTACGAGACGCGGACCTTGGCTCGCGAGATGAATTGGAAACTCGCGGTCGATACGTTTTGCGAGACGTATCATCTGCGCTACCTGCACCACGATACGATCAGCGATCTTTTCTACAATAACCGCGCGACATTCGACGCGTTCGGCCGCAATCACCGCATGGTCGCGGCGCGGCGCACGATCGACGAACTGCGCGGACAGCCGGAAGCGGCATGGGACGTCTATGACCATACCGCGATCTTGTACGTGCTGTTTCCAAACATCGTGT
>JBFXDF010000387.1:0-2822 GCA_050181375.1 Alphaproteobacteria bacterium | reverse complement strand
ATCGAAGTGACGAAGGGTCCGGCTTCCGCTTTTGCGGGCCGGGGCAATGTCGGCGGCACCGTCAACATGATCAGCCGCTATCCGGTGATGGATGACGGCGCCTCGATCGAACTTACCGCCGGGACCGCCGATCTGTTGCGCGCGGCGGTCGATTCCAATTTCATTCTCTCGCGTGAATTGGGCTTCGCGATCCGCTTCAATGCGATGTGGAACCACAACGACGTTCCCGGCCGCGATATCACCCGCAACCGGCGCTGGGCGATCAATCCGGCGATCGCGATCGGCATCGGCTCCGATACGGCGGTCGCGCTGAACTGGCTGCATCTCGAACAGAACGACATTCCCGATTTCGGCATCCCGAACGTGCGCGATCTTCCGCTCGCCGCCTCGCCCTTCCTCGGTCAGCCCGCGCCGGTCAGCCGCTCGAACTTCTATGGCAACACGAACGATTATTACCGGATCGTCGCGGATATCCTGACGCTGCGTTTCGATCATCGGTTCAGCGACTATGTCTCGCTGCGCAGCCAGACCCGCTACGGCCGCGCGCACAACGATTCGACGCCGACGGCGCCGCTGATCGCCGTCGGTACGACGGTCATCGACGCGACCACCCAGACGTTCAACCGCTCCAAGCCGCGCGATCAGGTCGATCAAAGCTGGATCAACCAGACGCAGCTCTCGGTGGAATTCGGCAGCGAGGCGTTCTGGCACACGCTTGTGGTCGGCGCGGAATTCTCGAACGAAAATGCGGAGAACCGGCGCCGGCTCGACGCCAACAGCCCGCTGACGCCGCTGTTCAATCCCGCCCTGCGCGTTGCTCCAGCCTTTCCCTATAACGGCACGCGCGCGCGCATGGATACCGACAGCCGCGCTTTCTACCTTTTCGACACGATGGAGATCGGCGACCATTTCCGGATTCTCGCCGGTCTTCGGTTCGACGATATTGACACGCGCGTCCGCGGTTTCGACGACAGCGGCCTTTTGCCCGATTATGTGACCGATCTCAGGGTCTCCGACAGTCAGTGGAGCGGGAATCTGGCGGTGGTCTACAAACCAACGGCCAATTCCAGCATCTACGTGGCATGGGGCACCTCGTTCGAGCCGTCGGGACGGCAGGAAGTCGTCCAGCTCGCCGGCGGAAACAACAATCCTCCGGTCACGGCAGCGTCGCTTCAGGCCGAGCCCGAGCGCAGCACCGCCTGGGAGCTTGGCGGCCGGGTGGAGCTGTTCGGCGGTCGGGTCATGCTCTCCGCCGCGCTGTTCCAGATCACCCGCGACAATGCCCGAACGCCCGGCGTCAATCCCGGCGATCCGGCGATCGTGCTGGATGGCGCGCAGCGGGTCCGCGGTTTCGAGGCGCAGCTGGTCGGCGAGCTGGCGCCGGGCTGGAACCTGATCTCCGGCTACGCCTTCATGGACGGGGAGATCCTGCGCTCGAACATCCCTGGTGAGGCCGGGCGCCGGCTCGACAATCTGCCGCGTCACTCGTTCAATCTCTGGACGTCGTATCAGATCACGCCGTCGTTGCTGATCGGCGGCGGGATCCAGCATGTCGGCAGCCGCGATTCGTTCACGCCCGTCGGCTTCTTCCCGGTGACCGTGCCCGCCTACACGACCGGCGATCTGTTCGCGGAATATCGCATCAGCCACAATGCCAGGGTCAGGGTGAACGTCTACAACATCACCAACGAATATTATTTCCAGTCCTTCTTCAGCAATCACTCGATCCCGGCGCCGGCGCGCTCGGCCTCGGCGACTCTGACGCTGGATTTCTAGGGGCGGCGGCGGGAACCGTTTCCTACACGTCCTGAAATCAGCATAAGGCGGCCATGACCACGCCTCTGATCGCCCTCTTCGCCACCCGCGCGGCTGATTTGCGCCGGGGCAGCGGGAGAATTTGTGGTTTCGCCCGAACTTCCCGAACTTCGCCGGGTTCCGGGCGACAGGCGACGTCATGATCCTGCATATCCCCGAGGTTCTGGGCCAGGCCGAGGTCGCCCGCTTTCGCGAGCGGCTCGGCGGCGCCGACTGGGCCGACGGCGCGGTGACGGCGGGCTACCAGTCGGCGCTCGCCAAGCATAATCTGCAGCTTCCCGAGAACAGCGAGACGGCGCGCATTCTGGGTCATGCCCTGACGGAGGCGCTGGGCCGCTGCCTGCTGTTCCAGGCGGCCGCACTGCCGGAGTCGATCTATCCGCCGCTGTTCAGCCGCTACGAGCCCGGTCACGATTTCGGGGCGCACGTCGACAATGCCTGGCGGCCGCTGCCGGGCGGCGGCCGGATCCGCACCGATCTGTCCGCGACCCTCTTCCTGTCCGATCCCGACAGCTATGACGGCGGCGAGCTGGTGATCGAGGATATGGCAGGGGATCGGCCGATCCGGCTGCCGGCGGGCGATATGATCCTCTATCCCTCGACCAGCCTCCACCGGGTTGCGCCGGTGACGCGCGGCGAGCGGCTGGCCGCCATATTCTGGGTCCAGAGCCTGGTCGCGCGCGCCGACGAGCGTTCATTGCTGCTCGACATGGATCTTTCGATCCAGTCGCTGCGCGCAAAGGTCGGCGACGGGGATCCGGCGCTGATCGCGCTCACCGGCGCCTATCACAATCTGCTCAGGCTCTGGTCGCGCTAGGGCGAGGTGTGCGGATCCGGGCCGAAGCGGTTCGGCCCGCGCGTCCCGTCGCCGACCAGGAACACGATCAGCACGATGACACCCAGCCAGTAGAGACCGGACGCGCTCGATGCCGCAACCTCCCATCCTGACGCCGCCCGGGCGCCGCTGGCGACCGCGATGCTCGTTTCCATCGTGGCCAGCGAGAGCA
>JBFXDF010000386.1:0-2845 GCA_050181375.1 Alphaproteobacteria bacterium | reverse complement strand
TCGGCGTGCGCGTCGCAGGATATCGCGGCGAACAATGCGTTGCCGAGGGCTGCTGCCAGGTGCGCACCTGTGACGAAAGCCAACTCAGGCACGGCGTGCGATCGGGCGGTCGAAGCGGCGCTGGAGCGCGTCGCCGAGCAGGTTGCAGGCGATGACGGTCAGAAATATCAGGAGCCCCGGATAGATCGCGAGCAGCGGCGCGGCGGTGATCGTCTGCTGTGCGTTGCTCAGCATCGTGCCCCAGCTGGCGAGCGGCGGCTGAATGCCGAGCCCGAGAAAACTCAGCACCGATTCCAAGAGGATTACCTCGCCGACGCTCAGCGTCGTCGCGACCACCAGCGGCGCCAGCACGTTTGGCAGGATATGCGTCCATAGAATATGCGGCGTGGCGGCGCCAAGGCTCCGCGCGGCGCGCACGAAATCCCGCGTTCGCGTCACCAGCGTCGCGCCGCGCACCAGCCGCGCCGCGGTCGTCCAGCCGACAAGAACGGCCAGGACAAGGATGCGGAAGAAGCCGATTGCGTCCGACTGCGCGAGCGCTGGCGGCACACCCAGTTTGCCGAGGTCGAGCGCCGCCAGCACGATCAGCAGCGGCAGCAACGGCAGCGCGATGATCGCGTCGGTGGCGCGCATCGCGATGCGGTCGGTCCAGCCGCCGGCATACCCCGCCGCCAGACCGACGGCCGTTCCGAGGGCCGCCGCGGTCAGCGCCGCCGCCGCCCCGATCGCGAGCGACACGCGCCCGCCCTCCATCAGGCGGAGCAGCATGTCGCGGCCGAGTTCGTCGGTGCCCAGGGGATGCGCCAGCGACGGACCGGCGAAGCGATCGAGCAGTTCGATGTCGTTCGGGTCGGCGCCGAGCAGGTTCGCGAGCGGCGGTCCCGCAAACGATAGCAGAGCAATGGCGGCAAGCAGCAGCAGCGGCGTCCGCACCCGCATCCCTCAGCGATACGAAACGCGCGGGTCGAGCCAGCCATAAGCCAGATCGGCTGCGAGATTGGCCAGCATCGCGACAATCGCGGCGAGCAGCAATGCCGCCAGCGCGAGGTTGTAGTCGTTGCCGATAACGGCATCGAAGATCAGCTTGCCCATGCCGGGATAGGCGAACATCGTCTCGGTCACAAGCGCGCCGGAGACGAGGCCGCCGAACGACAGCGCCAGGATCGTCGTGACCGGGATCATTGCGCCGCGCATGGCGTGGCGAAAAATAATGCGGGCCTCGCCGGCGCCTTTCGCGCGCGCGGTGCGGATATGGTCCTGCCCCAGGGCCTCGCGCATCGCCGCGCGCATGTAGCGGGTATAGGCGCCGACGCCGGCCAGAGTGAGCGTGGCGACGGGCAGCGCCAGATGGCGCAAGCGATCCGCGAGCCCGCTCTCTCCTACTGTCGCGACGCCGCCCGCGGGCAGCCAACCGAGACCGGCGGCGAAGACGAGGATCAGCACCAACGCGAGCCAGAAGGTCGGGATCGACACTCCGGCGAAACAGAACAGGTTGATCGCCGCGTCGAGCCGCGACTCGGGACGGCGGGCGGCGATCGTGCCCAGCAACACGGCGAGCCCGAAGGCAAGGACAAAACTCGACCCCATCAGCAGCAGCGAATTGCCGAGCCGCGGCAGCAGCACCGCCGAAACCGGCGCCGCGAACAGCCGCGAATAGCCGAGTTCGCCGCCGAGCGCCTGGCCCGCCCAGGCGAGATAGCGGGCGACAAGCGGCCGATCTATGCCGTAGAGGGTTTTCAGCCGGGCAACGTCCTCGGCGCTCATGCGGGGATCGGCCGAACGCATCAGATCGATCGGATCGCCGGGCATCAGCCCGATCAGCGCGTAGATGACAAACGACAGCAGCGCCAGCAGCACCGCGATCTCGACCAGCCGGATGGCGGCATAGCGGATCATCCCGCGTCAAGCCGAGGAGGGTGCGCGACCCGGCCGCCGCACCGCTTTATATCGGCCGGCCCCAATCTGGAATATCGCAGGGCCGGACCCGTTGCTAACCCTGTTACTACTGCCTGCATTACCGCGCCGCGAGCGGCCGCTTTTTCCCTGTTCCGGCCGCGGTTTGCTGCTTCTGCAGGAAAAGAACAGCGAAGGTTCGCGCAAACCGTTGATTCGACCGGGTTTTCGGCGATCGGGGGTGGATTCTGCAGCAAGAAGAACAGCAACGCCCGTCCGGGCATCGCTCCGATCCGCGGTACCGGCTATTCCATACTCCCGGAATGTGGCGAATTTCGCGGTCGTGTCGCGCCGCCGAAAGAGGCGCAGGCGATGGAACTCCGGCCGAGGCGGTACCCTTCCCCCGCCGGCGGCGATGAAAGGTGGAGTTTCGGGCGATCGGTATTACTCCCGCGCCGACCACTCGGTAATCCACAAGGTCGAGGGCGATTGGTTGCCGGTCGGCCGCACGCCGCTCAGCCATTTCGGCAGGATGAACGAGTCGGAGCGGAAGTAGAGCGGCAGCGATGGCAACTCGGTGGCGTAGAGGCGCTGCAGTTCGGCCCACATCGCCTGGCGCTTCTCCGGGTCCAGCTCGATTTCAAGCGCGTCGATCAGCCGGTCCGCCTCCTCATTCCGGAAACCCGGCGTATTCTGCCCCGCGAACCCGTTCGCCGCGTTCGGTATCTCGTCCGACCGCATCGTCGAGCGCGGCACGTTCTCAGGGGCGCTGATCCAGGCATACATCGCCAGTTCGAAGCGGCGATGCGGTAGCGACTCGCCGAACAGCACCCGGGCCGGCTCGTTCTTCAGGCGCACATCGACGCCGATCTTGCGCCACTGGCTTTGCAGGACCTGCTCCACCAGCTCGCGCGTGCGATTGCCGGCGGTTGTTTTGAGCTCGACGGTCAAT
>JBFXDF010000385.1:0-2854 GCA_050181375.1 Alphaproteobacteria bacterium | reverse complement strand
CTGGATCGCGCTGTTGACGGCGACGACATTGTCGTTCTGGCCGATGACATAGGGGTCGTTGGTGAAATCGGCGCCGTGGAATTCGACGAGCGGATTGTCGTCGACAAAGTCGTAAAGCTGCCGCCGTCCGGCGGCGAAGGTGCACACAATCTTGCCCGGCATGATCCGCTTGCGGCTGCCGTCGATCGCGCCGGCGCGGTACAGCTCGACCATGCCGTCGGTCAGCATCTCGGTATGGACGCCAAGTTGGCGGCGATCCTTGATCAGCTCGAGCACCATGTTGGGGATGCCGCCGATCCCGATCTGCAGGCAGTCGCCGTCTTCGACCATCCCGGCGACCTGCTCGCTGATCCGCTTCAGCGGTTCCGACACGGGGGGCGGCGTCAGCTCCAACAACGGACGATCGACCTCGGTGACGGCCTGGAGCCGATCCAGGTGGACCATCGTGTCGCCGAGCGTGCGCGGCATACTGGGATTGATCTCCGCGATCACATGCCGGGCGTGGCGGATCGCGCTCAATGTGATGTCGGCCGAAATGCCGAGCGAGCAGTATCCGTGGCGATCGGGCGGGCTCAGCTGGACGATGGCCCAGTCGAGCGGGTGCCGCGTGCGAAACAGCGCCGGCGTCTCGCTCAGAAAGATCGGAACGAAGTCGGCGCGCCCGTCGGCGACCGGCTCCCGCAAATCGCGCCCGACGAACGAGGTCGTCAGGCGAAAGCTGCCGGCAAGCCCGGGATCGAAAAACGGCGTCCCGCCGATCATCGGCAGATGCCAGATTTTTATCCCCTGCAGCTCGCCGGCCCGTGCCGCGATCGCCTCAACCAGGCTCTCCGGCGGCCCGGCGATACCTCCGACAAAGACGCGATCCCCGGAGCCGATGCCGCTGACGGCTTCTGCGGCGCTGACCGGCACTCGGCGCCCGGAACTGCCGAATGAGCTTGATGCCATGGCTACACCTGCGGATTGCTGCGTGGGCCGTGCCGCTGTCCTAGTCGCTTGCCGGCCGCACGACAAGCGGGTCTCGCCGCGCCATGCCATTCCTGGCGTTCGCGGCAGGAACTCTGCCTGCAACGCACCGGCAATCCCGTTGATCGCCGCTCCCGGTCGCGCCGGTGTATAGTGACGCTGCGGCGGCTTCGTCCGGCACCGGCAGCAAAGAAGGCAGGATTATGGGTTGGCTCGACGGACAGGTGGCGCTGGTGACGGGCGGCGGCTCCGGCATCGGCCGCGCCGTCGTCGCGCGCTATATCGCGGAGGGAGCGCGGGTCGGCGTCATGGACCGCGTCGCGGCCCGCGCCGACGAGCTGCGCGGCGAATTCGGCGACAAGATTGTCGCCGCTGCCGGCGATGTCGCGCTTCCGGCCGACAACCGGCGCGCCGTCGCCGAAACCGTGCGTGCCTTTGGCCGGCTCGACGTTTTTGTCGGCAATGCCGGTATTTTCGACGTTTACGCCGAGATCGCCGACATGGCGGAAGACCAGCTGTCGCGGGCTTATGACGAATTGTTCACGGTCAACGTCAAGGGCCTTCTGTGGGGCGTCAGGGCGGCGCTGCCCGAGCTTCGCAAGAGCAACGGCTCGATCGTTTTCACCGCCTCGGTCGCCGGGCTCAATTCCGGCGGCGGCGGGGCACTCTACACCGCCTCCAAACATGCCGTCGTCGGTCTCGTTCGCGAACTGGCGGTCGAATTGGCGCCCGATGTGCGGATCAACGGCGTCGCGCCCGGCGGCACGATGACCGATCTGCGCGGGCTGCAATCGCTCGGCAATGACGACCGCTCGCAATTCGCCGCGCCCGACATGGCCGACCGCCTGCGGGCCGCCAACCCGCTGCGGGTGACGCTGGCGCCGAACGACCTCGCCTGGGCCTATGTGTTTTTGGCGTCGCGCGACAGCGGCCGCGGGGTCACCGGCAGCATCGTCACGGTGGATGCCGGCGCGATGCTGCGCATGCCGCGTCCCCGTTCGCCGCATGGAGGCCGATGACGAACAATCCGGACGTGGTTTACCGGCGGCGGAGGGAGCGGGCAGCATGGTCAAGCTGATCGACGGACGCGAATCCGGCTTCAAGGACAACCCCGACTACAAGGTTCTGTTCGAGCCGTCGCCGCGCCGGGTGCGCGTTACCTTTAATGGCGCGACGATCGCCGACAGCACCAACGCGCATCTGTTGTTCGAGACGCGCCATTTGCCGGTTTATTACTTCCCGCGGGCCGACGTTCGCATGCAGCTTCTGTCGCCGACCGCGCATCAGACCTTCTGCCCGTACAAGGGAAAGGCTTCGTACTGGACGGTCCGGGTTGGCGACCGGACATCCGAGAATGCCGTCTGGTCCTACCCCGATCCCTACGACGAGGTCGCGGCGATCCAGGATTTTGTCGCGTTCTACTGGGACCGCGTCGATCACTGGTACGAGGAGGACGAGGAAATCTTCGTGCATCCGCGCGACCCCTACAAACGGGTCGACGTGGTCGCCTCGTCGCGCGCGGTCAAGGTCATTCTCGGCGGCGAGACGATCGCGGAAACGCGCCGCGCCCGCTTCCTGTTCGAGACGCGGCTGCCGACCCGCTACTATATCCCGCCCGAGGACGTGCGGATGGACCTGCTGGCGCCGAGCGACAGGACGACCGCGTGCACTTACAAGGGCAGAGCGCGCTACTGGTCGGCCCGCATCGGCGAGCGGGTTTACCCCGACATCGTGTGGAGCTACCAGGAGCCGATCCCGGAATGCCCAAAGATCAAGGGCTATCTGTGCTTCTTCAACGAGCAGGTTGACGCGATCCTGGTCGACGGCCAGGCGGTGCCGCGGCCGCTCACCAAATGGTCGCGCGACTGGCAGGAAAGGGCCGCACCGA
>JBFXDF010000384.1:0-2865 GCA_050181375.1 Alphaproteobacteria bacterium | reverse complement strand
AGGTGCGCAACCATTCATTAACAATGATGTCCTTCAGCGCGTAGGGAATCCCGTGCAGCGGTCCGCGCCTTGTGCCGGCCATAAGCTCGCGCTCGGCCGCCCGCGCCTGTTCGAGCGCGACCTCGTCGGTGACGAGCAGAAAACTGTGCAATGCACCGTCATGCGCGGCGATGCGGTCGAGCAATGCCTGCGTGACCTCGACCGGCGACAGCTCGCGCCGGTCGTAAAGATGGTTCAGCTCGGCGATTGTCAGAAACGCGACATCCATTCCGACGCCCTCCCCTGGACCGAAACGGCCGGTCCACATACGCAAAGCATGACGCCGCGCCGACCCAGGTCAAGCGCGCCAATCGCGGGAGCCTTCGCCGCGTGCGGCTTGCGGTGGCGTGCATCTCGGCGCAGCATCGATCGCGGCGCGCTTGCGGCGCCGGGAACACGCGGAGGGGATATGCCTGGATTGACGTGGGCGGGCCGGGTTGCGGCCTTCGCAGCCCTTATCGGGACGCTGGCCGTCGGAGCGGCGAGCGCACAGACGATGATCGTCGGCAACGACGAGAAAATCACCTGGGACGAGAACGGCAAGCCGGTGCAGCACCCACCGGGCAAGGACACGCTCTCGGTCGTCGATATCTCGAAACCCGATGCGCCTGTTGTCACGGCGACAATCCCGCTGCAGAACACGATCGCCGGCCCGCCGGTCAATCTGGCGATCCATCCGTCGGGCGAATTCGCGCTGATCGCCAATTCCATGAACGCCGAGCCTGACGGCGACAAGTGGAAGAACGTACCCGATACCAGGGTCTTTATCGTCGATCTGAAGCAGAACCCGCCACAAGTGCTCGGCACCGTCGAGACCGGCAAGCAGCCTTCGGGGATGGCAATCTCGCCGAAGGGCGAGCTGGCGCTGGTCACGAACCGCGCGGACGGCACGATCTCGGTACTGGCGATCGGCGGCAAGAATGATGTGAAGGTGACCGATACGGTGTCGGTCGGCGCGCCGGCGGACCAGGTCAGCGCGGTCGCGATCACCCCCGACGGCAAGCGCGCGCTGGCCGCCAAGGCCAATGCCAACAAGATCGCGCTGTTGTCGATTGACGGCGGCAAGGTTACCTACGACAAGCGCGACCTGCCGGTCGGCGTTTACCCGTACAATCTCGGCGTGACGCCGGACGGCAAGCTGGCGCTGACCGCCGATAACGGGGCGGGCGGCGGCTCGGACGGCAATATCGATTCGGTCAGCGTGATCGATCTTGAGGCGAACCCGGCGCGCGTTATCGACCGCGTCGTGGTCGGCGACGCGCCCGAGGGGTTTGCGATCAGCCCGAAGGGCAATCTCGCGGTCGCGATCCTGCTGCAAGGCTCGAATTCCGACCCGAAGGCCTTTTACCACCATCCCGGCGGCGCCGTGGTGGCGCTGAAGATCGACGGCAAGAAGGTGACAAAGACCGGCGAGGTGCAGGTCGGAGGACTGCCCGAGGGTGTCGTATTCAGCCCGGACGGCAGCCATCTCTATGTCGGCAACTTCATCGACCAGAACGTCTCCGTGCTGAAGGTCGATGGCGACAAGCTGACCGACACCGGGCAGAAGCTGAAGCTGCCGGGCCATCCCGCCTCGATGCGCGGCGGCCCGCAATAGCGGCTCGCGCCACCCCGCGGGCCAAACCCGCCGTTCTGACAAGGGGGTACAGCTCGGCTAGTACTCTCAATGTTGGGCGTTTCCGTTCCGCTGCGGCATTATGGGCCGGAAACAGCGTCCGGAAGCGTCCGGCGCCTCGCGGGGAGGACGCGGCGATGGCCTATACGGTTCTGCGCGGCGGGCTAGCGCTCGACATCGCGGCCGGCACCGCCGATCCGGCCGACATCCTCATCGAGGAGGACACGATCCGTGAAATCGGGCCGCCGGGCTGCGCCGTACCGGCGGACGCACGCGAAATCTCGGCGGCGCGTCGCCTGATCCATCCCGGTCTGATCAATGCGCATACCCACTCGCACGGCAATCTCGCGAAGGGGATGGGCGACCGCTGGACGCTCGAATTGCTGCTGGCTGCGGCGCCCTGGCTCGGCGGCAACCGCGGTTTGGAGGATCTGCGCCTGTCGGCGCAGATCGGCGCCGTCGAGATGGTGCTGAAGGGCTGCACTGGCTGCTATGACCTGTTTTTTGAATGGCCGGCGCCGAGCCGCGACGGTCTGGCGCAGGTTGCGTCGGCTTACGCGGAGGTCGGCATGCGCGCGGTTATCGCGCCGATGGTCGCCGACCGGACCTTTTATGAAGCGATCCCCGGCCTCGCGGACGCGCTGCCGCCGGTGTTGCGCGAGCGGGTCGGCGCGATGCGGCTGCCCCCTGGCGAAGCGACCGTGGCGGCGATCCGCGACGCCCTTCACCACTGGCCATTCGATCGCGACCGGATATGCCCGGCGGTCGCGCCGACCATTCCGCATCATTGCTCGGACGCGTTCATCCTCGGTTGCGCCGCGCTGGCCCGCGATTTCGATGTCGGACTGCACAGCCACGTCGCCGAATCGAAGGTGCAGGCGGTCACCGGGATCAAGGTATACGGCCGCAGCCAGACCGCGCATCTCGATCGCCTCGGCGTGCTCGGGCCGCGTTTCACGGTGGCGCACGGGGTCTGGCTCGACCACGAGGACATGGCGCGGCTCGGAGACCATGGCGCCTCGGTCGCGCACAACCCCGGCAGCAACATGCGGCTCGGCTCCGGCCTCGCGGATATCAGGGCGATGCTCGATCGCGGCGTCACTGTCGGCATCGGCACCGATGGGGCGGTGTGTTCCGACAACCAGAACGTCTACGAGGCGATGCGGCTCGCATCATTCGTCTCGAAAGTGCAGGGTCCGGAATGGCGGCGC
>JBFXDF010000383.1:0-2898 GCA_050181375.1 Alphaproteobacteria bacterium | reverse complement strand
TAGGCAGCCGCCTCAATACTTCTCGATCGGCAGGTCGAGATGCGGGAACGGGCTGTGGACGTGCGGCCACACCACCTGCGGCGCCGCCCGGATATAGGATTTGTCGAGTTCGCCGTAGCCGTTGACGCCGAGCAGCGACAGGCAGATGCGGATCTCGTCCTCCAAAATCTCGAACAGCCGCACGACCCCCGGCCCGCCCGCCGCCGCCAGCCCGTACACATAGAGCCGGCCGACCACGACGCAATCGGCGCCGAGAATGATCGCCTTCACGACATCGGTGCCGCGGGTGATCGAGCCGTCGACCCATACCTTGGCGCGCCCGCCGACCGCCTCGACCACCTCGGGCACCACCGAGATCGATCCGACCCCCTGATCGAGCTGGCGCCCGCCGTGGTTCGACACGTAGACGACATCGACCCCGTGATCGACCGCGATCCGCGCGTCCTCGCCGGTCGCGATCCCCTTGATGATGACCGGGATTTTCGACAGCCGCCGGATGCGCTCGATGTCGCGCCAATTGAAGCGCGCCTGATAGACCCGCGCGTCGCCGACCCGCACGCGGCGGCGCTCGTGGCGCTTGGCGATGTCGCGCTCGCGCCGGCTGTAGCTGTCGGTATCGACCGTCAGGCAGAACGCGGCGTAGCCGTTATCCATCGCGCGCCGGACATGGTCGTCCACCCACGCCTCGTCGCCGCGCACATAGAGCTGGAACACGCGAAACCCGTCGCGCGCCGCTTCGGCGGTCTTTTCGAGACCGGGATGCGACACCGACGACAGGATCATGCCGTTGCCGAATTGCGCGGTTGCCGCGGCCACGGTGCCGCCGCCGCCCGGCTCGAAATTTTCGAGCGACCCGACCGGCGCGCACAGCACCGGGATGCGCAGTTTGCGGCCGAAAATCTCGCGGCCGACATCGACGTTCGACACGTCGCGCAACACCCGCGGCCGGAAGCCGATCGAGTCGAGCGCCAGCCGGTTGCGCGCCAGGGTCGTCTCGCTCTCCGAGGCGCCGATCAGATAGTCCCAGTTGTTGCGGTTCAGGTTCTGCCGCGCGACCTTGACGAACTCGTGCAGGTTCTGAAAGCGGTAGTCGAGATTGTCGTCGTCCGACATCGGCGCGGCCTCGTTTTGTATGTAGACGGGATGGGCGGAATACGGGGCGCACCCTATCCGACCCGATAATCGCCAGCAACCGCGCGCCGCGCCGGTCCGGGTCGCGACTTTTGCTTGGGCCGCATCGGCGACAATGGCTACGATGCCGCCCGACGACAACGCCTGCAGAGGAGACGCAAACCATGCCCCACCGCGTTCTGACCCCGGACAGCCACGGCGACGAGACGATGCAGATCGCCCACGAGATGCTGCCCGACGGCCTCGAACTGGTCACCGCCCCGCACGGCCGGCCCGAGTTCTGGAACCTGCTGAAGGACGCCGACTTTTATATCGGCGCCGGCCAGTTCAAGCACGGCCCCGAATTCTACGCCCAGGCCCCGAAGCTGAAGCTCGTGCAGACCTTGAGCGCCGGCTACAATACCTACGATCTCGACGCCGCCCGCGCCGCCGGCGTGCCGATCTGCAACAACGGCGGCGCCAACGCCACCGCCGTCGCCGAGCACGCGATGCTGTTGATGCTCGCGGTCTCGCGCAAGCTGATCTGGGTGCACGAGGGCGTCACCTCCGGGCGCTGGCGCGGCAACGACTTCAATCAGGCCAAGCTCTACGAGCTCGAGGACAAGACGCTCGGCATCATCGGCCTCGGCAATATCGGCAAGAAGGTGGCGCGCCGCGCCAAGGCGTTCGACATGCGGATACAGTACTACGACATCAACCGCATGACGACCGACCAGGAAGACGCGCTCGGCGTCCGCTTCGTGCTGTTGCCCGAGCTGTTGAAGACCTCGGACATCGTCACGCTGCACGTGCCGCTCGACATGTCGACGCACAATTTGATCGGCGAGCGCGAATTGGGCCTGATGAAGCCGACCGCAATCCTGATCAACACCTGCCGCGGTCCGGTGGTCGAGGAGAAGGCGCTCTACCGGGCGCTGCGCGACGAAAAAATCCTCGGCGCCGGGCTCGACGTGATGCGCGAGGAGCCGCCGCAGCCGGACCACGAGCTGTTCACGCTGCCGAACGCGATCTTCAGCCCGCACTCGGCCGGTCCGACCTGGGACAACCATCCGAAGCGCTGGCGCAACGCCTTCGACAATTGCGAGCGCGTCGCGCGCGGCCAGAAGCCGTTCTGGATCGTCCCCGAACTGCGCTAAAGCAAGATCGGGTCAGATGCAAGCATCTGACCCGTGAATCTTGCTCTCGATTCAAATATGCAGAGGCTGATTCACGGCTCAGATCGTTGCGATCTGAGCCGATCAGGCTCTGGCAAGAGGGCGCGAATTCCAGGCCCGCTCCTCCGAGAGTTGTTGACGCCGCGGGGAGCGGACTGGCCGAGTTAGTCGCCGCGAATGCGCGGTAGCCGGAAAGCCGCTCCGGCGGCCGTCATTCCGCCGCCGCGGCCGGCTCGAACGCGGTTTTCGGCCAGTCGAGACCGTAATGCTCGCGCAACGTCGTGCCCGCATACTCGGTGCGGAACAGGCCGCGCCGCTGCAACAGCGGGATCACCTCGGCGCTGAATACTTCAAGCATGTTGGGCAACAGCGGCGGCATGACATTGAACCCGTCGGCCGCTCCGTCGCTGAACCAATCGGCGATAAAATCGGCGACCTGCTCCGGCGTCCCGGCCATCGTGAAGTGCCCCCGCGCGCCGGCCATATAGGCGAGAAGCTGCCGCAGGGTCGGCTTGTCGCGGCGCACGAGATTGATGATGACCTCGGTGCGGCTGCGCGCCGCCTGGACCGAGCCGGGATCGGGGAAATCCTCGGGCGCCAGCGGCCGGTCGAG
>JBFXDF010000382.1:0-2905 GCA_050181375.1 Alphaproteobacteria bacterium | reverse complement strand
GAGCGGAAGCAAGAAAGAAACGCTTATTCTTTCCAAAGCCCTGATTGTGATAGACCCAATCGTTGACCGCACGAATGCGCTCGGAGTCCGTCTCGAGGTTTCTTGTTATAGCGATCGCCTGTTGATGGAGGATGGCGCGATCGTGCTGCCAATCGATAAAGAAAATCAGCGCACATGCAAACGGAGCTGTCATTATTATCGTTTCAAAATACCTGATGATGTAAAAGATGGCGACCACCGGCTTGCCCTCCCAGGCTGTTTATGGGCGGGCCAGCGGCATACGGCCTGTACCCGTCTAGGCGGCAGGCCGCATACATAATCATATATTCAAGCAGAAAGACATTATTAACATGTATAATTATGCCGAAAATTTATTTGTTCTTGTCATGCATTTCATTCAACAGCGGCAAGCGTCGAGTGGTTTGAATGGCGAGGCCCATGACAGGCCGCGAGCTGCCATCGCGACCGTTGGCCGCGCGAAGCACAGATCACTCCGCGGGTTGACTTGAGGTACGCGAGGGCACGCGCCCGTCGCGGCTTTTGTTAAGGATTTTCCGTGTTGGCCGGAGGCGGCGCGGTTCCCCAATAGCTCGACAGCGTCTCCAATTGCTGGTACGCGGCGCTGCGCAGGACGGTCAGCAGCGGCGTTGCAGGTCCTTCCGAGCGGCGCAGGAATTTGAGCAGGAGCAGCCGATTGTAATGCTGGATGAGATCGAATAGCCCATCGGGATACATTATCGGCGTATTCCTGGTGATATGCAGGAAGACGGCGCGAGGCAACGCCGGGGACTTGACGTTGCCGAGCGTCAGAAACGGGAAGCGGACGGTGTCGCCCGCGACGCGCACGGTCGGCAGCAAGACGCCGCCGCTTCGCTCCGCCCGGTCGAACTCGCGGCCGATCTCGATGCGGCAATCCTCGAACCTGAAGGCGCCCGGCAGGCTGTGCGCGAAATTACGCGCGTCGCAGAAGCCGTGGCCCACGGCCCTGCCCCAGCAATCGTCCGCGCCGTAGTCGACCAGGACTTCCTGCTCGAATACGCCGCCGATCGCAATCCCGTCCGCGAGATCGTATCCCGGAACCCCGCCGGCGTGATTGATCAACTCGATAATCGGCATGATGACGGGCGTCTCGCGATACACGATCGCCCGAGTCTTCAAATATCGCCGATGGCACAGCGCCTCGGTCGGTTCGGCAAAACGATCGGCGCTGACCGGCTGAATTTCGCGCAGCGCGCGCTGCGCCTCCGGCGGCATCCGGCTCCACGCGAGCTGCGCCTGCCACAACTCGTCGAAGACGCCGGCGCCCCAGGAAAAATCGCGCTGATAATTATCGAAGAACGCGCGTTCGTGCGCCCCGATCGTTGCCGACTCCTTGACCACGAGCCGGCCATCCCGAAGCTCGGCATCCTCGGCCCGTAGCAGGAGATTCGGCGGCAGGCGCAGCCGGACCGGAGCGGCCGGGTCGAGCGGAAACAAGCCTCGGCCGCGGGCGCCGTGCCGCAGCGTGACGTTCTCCGCCGTTCCGCCGAGCGCGCGAAATTCGGTCAGCAGCGCCCGCCAATCTAACTCCGCCGGCATCTCGCCCGCTTCATGGTCCGGCGCGCCGGCCCGCCCGGATCAATCCAGCGGACGGCCCTTGCGCGCGATGAACTCGGGAAACGCGTCCTCGGCCTTGGCGCCGCGCATGACTTCAGCAAGCGTAGGGCGGGTGGAGCGTAGCGCAACCCGCGACGTTCCCGAGCACGCCGCGGCGGGTTGCGCTCCGCTCCACTCTCCCTACAACGGTTACGCCATCGCCTGTTCGGCGGCCGGCACGGTCTTGACCTCGTGCGCCTGGAGGCGCGGCAGGACCTCGCGGGCGAAGCGCTCGATCTGGTTCATGAACAGTTCGTGCGGCAGGCAGCCGCGGTTCAGCGCCAGCTGCACCTGGTTGGCGCCGGCGCTGTCCGCGGCCTCGATGATGCGCTCGGCGACCTCGTCGGCGGTGCCGAGCGGCATGTGCTCGGCCTGGCGTTCGAGGTCGGCCATCGTCATGTGGCGGAAATCCTCGCGCAGATTGAGCGCCGCGCGGCGATTTTCCGGGCGCACATAATCGGTCGAGGATTGGCTCGCATAGCCGGTCTCGCGCTGCTTCTCGGTCTCGGTGAAATTACCGTGGCTGAACAGCGTGCGGTTGAAATAGAGGATGTGCGGCCCGTATTCCTTGAGCGCCTGAGCCTTCGAATCGGCGACATAGGCGGTGATCCCGAGCGACAGGTGGTCGGGCGTGATGCGGTGCCCGGACTGCGCCAGACACGCCGCGTAATACCGGATGATGTCGTCGCGCAGCCCGCGGTGGCGGCCGAGGCCCGGGGTGATCGGCAGGTCGTGGTGCGCGGCGAACTCGATCGATTCCTTGCTGCCAATGACCGGAACCCAGATCGGCGGGCGCGGCTGCTGCACCGGGCGCGGCCACAGCGCGACGTCGCGATAGGACCAGAAGCGGCCCTCGTACGAGAAGACCTCCTCGCTCCAGGCGCGGGTGATGATGTCGTAGGCCTCCTCGAAACGCGCCCGCGACTCAGAAAGCTTGACGTTGTGCACCTGGTATTCGCGCGGGATGCCGCGGGCAAATCCCGAGATCAGGCGGCCGTTCGACAGGCAGTCGAGCATCGCCAGTTCCTCGGCGAGCCGCAGCGGCTCGTGCAGCGGCAACAGGTTGCCGTAGATCAGCAGCTTCAGCCGTGTGGTACGCTGCGCAGCGGCGGCGGCGATCAGGTTGGGGCTGTTCATCAGCCCGTACGGCGAACAATGGTGGTCGTTGAAGCCGACACCGTCGTAGCCGAGCCCGTCGAGCGCTTCCCAGGCCTCGAGATGCTCGGCGTAGGTGCGCGCTGCGGTTGCGGCGTCGATATACCGCCTCGCC
>JBFXDF010000381.1:0-2930 GCA_050181375.1 Alphaproteobacteria bacterium | reverse complement strand
TCTTCCGATCTAAAACCCTTACCTCCGGCATTCCTGTCCTCCGATCGCCGCGCCGCAGGATAACACGCCGGGACTGCGCCGCCTCGCATCAGCCTTTCCGGAGATTCCGATGTACCCCAACGATATCGATCCGCAATCGGGCTGCCGCCTGCCGCTGCCATGCCGCGACGACCTCGGTCCGGAGGGCCGCCGCATTTACGATGGTCTAGCCGACCCGAACGGCGGCACGTTGCGGGGGCTGCGCGGTCCCGGCGGCATCATGCTGCACAGCGAGGAGCTGGCGCGGCGGGCGCAGCCCCTCAATCGCTATCTGCGCGGCGAGGCGGGCCTCGGCGGCCGTCTGCGCGAATTGGCGATCCTCGCGACCGCCCGCGAGCTTGACAGCCAGTTCGAGTGGGCTGCGCATGAAGCCGAAGCGCTGCGCGTGGGCCTTCCAGCGGATGTGATCGACACGATCAAGCACTGCCGTCCGCTCGACACTATCGATCCCGACGACGCCGTGGTGATTGGACTGGCGCGAGAAATCTTCACCGCGCGCAAGGTCGGGTCCGCAACCTTCGCGCGGGCGCTGGCGCTGTTCGGCCGCAAGAAGCTCGTCGATCTGGTCGCGCTGATGGGCAATTACGCCGCGGCCGCGGCGCTGCTGACCGCGTTCGACATGCAGCTCGACCCGGGCCTGGAGCCGCCGCTCCCGCCCCGATAGGGCCGGACGGGCAGCCTCGTTGACAATATCGCCCTGTCGCGCCTCCAATCCCGCCGGACCAGAAAGGAGAGCGGCGTGTCGAATCAGGTCGCGGTATCGCGGGGACCGGGCGAGATGATGGGAAATGCCGGGCCGGGCATGCTGGCCGGTCTGCGGGTGATCGAGATCGCCGATGAGCGCGCCGAATATGCCGGGCTGCTGCTCGCCGGGCTCGGCGCCGAGGTCATCAAGATCGAGCCGCCCGAGGGCAACGCGACCCGCCGCATCGGCCCGTTTCTCGACGACCGGCCGGGACCGGAACGCTCGCTGTTCTTCTGGAACTACAATCGCAACAAGAAATCGGTCGTGCTCGACCTGCGGAACCCGGCGGGGCGCGACCACATGCTGCGCCTCCTCGGCGGCGCCGACATCCTGCTCGACGCGAGCTGCGGCGCTCTCAACGAGGTGCTGGGTTTGGACCATCCAGCGCTCAACGCGCGCTTCCCGCAGCTCGTCACCGCGCGGATGACGCCGTTTGGCGATGACGGACCGTGGAAGGAGTTCAAGGGCTCCGATCTGATCCATCTCGCGCTGGGCGGGCCGATGATGAATTGCGGCTACGACCCAGACCCCAATTTCGAATACGACACACCGCCGATCGCGCCGCAGATCTGGCACGCCTACCATATCGCCGGCGAGCAGATGGCGACCGGCATCATTGCCGCGCTGATCCACCGCGAGCGCAGCGGCGAGGGGCAGGACGTGTCGCTGGCGATCCACGAGGCGGTGTCGAAAAACCCCGAGCAGGATTTGATGTACTGGGTCTGCCGGCGGGTGCCGCTGTGGCGGCTGACCTGCCGCCACGCCTCCGAGGGGCCAAACCACAGCCCCAGCATCTGTCATACGAAGGACGGGCGCTGGTTCATCACGCACGGCATGGGCGCGCGCGATTTGAAAAACCTCGTGCCGCTGCTGGCCAAGTACAACGCCCAGGCCGATCTGCAGCCGCCCGCTCCCGAGGTGGATTTGCGGGCGCGCCAAGTGCCCGGCACCGCCGGGACCGACGAGGCGCGCTCGCACATGCTCGATGTGGTGCAGCGCTTTGTCCGCGCCTGGACCTACAAGGACATGCCGTGGCTGGAAGCGCAGGAAGCTGGCCTGTTATGGGCCCCGCTGCGCAAGCCGCACGAGAACGCGCTCGACTTGCATTGGCGGGCGCGACACACCTTTGCCGAGGTGCCGCATCCCGAACTCGGCCGCTCGTTCCTCTACCCGACCAGCAAATGGCTCAGCAACAAGACCAGCTGGCAGGTCGGCCGCCGCGCGCCGTTGCTCGGAGAGGACACCGATTCGGTGCTCGGCGAAGCGCCCCGCCGCCCGAGCGTTCCGGCCGCGCCGCGGCGAGTGGAAAACCCGCGCCGCTCGGCGCTGCACGACAAGCCGTTCCCGCTGCAAGGCATCAGGATCTTTGATTTCGCATGGTTTCTCGCCTCGGCCGGCGGGACGCGGTTTCTCGCGGCAATGGGCGCCGAAAGCTATAAGGTCGAGTGGAAGGACAACCCCGACACGCGGCTGGCCGGGATGGCGCCGGTCGGCGGCCGCGCCGCGCGCGATGCCGCCACCGGGCCGCTGCCCGGCGTCAGGGACCCTGATATGGGCGGCAATTTCCTCAACAAGAATTCGGGCAAGCGCGGCATCTCGCTCAATATCCGGCACCCGAAGGGCCTCGCAATCGCCAAGGACATGATCCGCGTCTGCGATGTCGTGGCCGAGGGGTTTTCGCCCGGCGTCCTGCAGCGCCTCGGCCTCGGTTACGATGTGATGAAGTCGATCCGTCCCGATATCATCTACATCCAGCAATCGGGGATGGGCGCGCACGGCACCTACGGCCGGATGCGCACCGTCGGCCCAGTCGCCGCGGCGTTTGGCGGCCAGGCAGAGATGTCGGGGCTGCCCGAGCCGGCGATGCCGGTCAGCTGGGGCTATTCCTATCTCGACTGGATGGGCGCCTACGGCTACGCGCTGGCGCTGCTCGGCGCGATCTACCACCGCGAGCGCACCGGCGAGGGCCAGTGGATCGATGCCTCGCAATGCGAGAGCGGCATCTTTCTGACCGGCGCGACAATCCTCGACTGGGCGGCCAACGACCGAATCTTCCGCCGCTACGGCAACCGCTCGCCGTACAAGCCGGCGGCGCCGCACGGCGCCTATCGCTGCGAGGGGAAAGACCGCTGGATCGCGATCGCCT
>JBFXDF010000380.1:0-2936 GCA_050181375.1 Alphaproteobacteria bacterium | reverse complement strand
CTGATGCCGAGCCGCCCGACCGAGGCGCGGGCCGTCACACGCGAGGGCGCGCCGAAGGCATGGTCGCCCAGGTCGCGCACCACCAGCGCATTGATCTGTCCCAGCACCGCGTCGGCGGTGTCGATCATGATCGTGCCGCGGCGGATGGATTCCTGCATCCGGTCCTCGACGCGGCCGTTGCGCGCCCGGCGCCGGTCGATGGCCGCATCCACCGTCGCCGTATCGACCGCCCCGCCGGCGGCGCGCGCGATGGCCGCCGCCTCGACCAGCACGTCCTCGATCATCTCGAAGCGCGCGCTCAGCTTATCGCGATGCTCCGCCCAGCGCGCGGCGACGGCCAGCAGGCGGGCGACCGCGGCGTCCGTAATCTCGGCCCCCACCTCCTTCTTCGCCATCGTTCGGATCAGGCCGCCATACACGTCGAGATTGGCGCGGCTCGCATCCATGTCGGCATCGATATCGGCCTTGACCTTGAAATAGGTCTGAAAATCCGGGTCGATGGAAAAGAAGGCGTAGTACCAGCGCGGAGCACCGGAGATCACGACCTTGACGTCGAGCGGAATCGGTTCGGGCTTCGGCGCGCCCGCCAGCGGCACCGAGGCCGTGCGATGCGGCTCCTCGATCTGGACGCAATGATCGCGCAGCGCGCCCTTGAGAAAGGTCCAGCTTTCCGGGTTCTCCGCCAGGGCGTCGGCGCGCAACACCAGCACGCCGCCATTGGCGCGATGCAAGGCACCGGCCCGGATCAGGGTAAAATCGGTCGTCAGTCCGCCTTCGAGCGGCCGGTATTCGATACGGCCGAACAGGTTCTGATAAGTCGGGTTCGCCTCCAGCACCACGGGCGGATGCGCCGTATCGCCATTGTCGACGAACACATTCACCGCATAGCGCTGCTCGGGCGCCTCCTGTGCCGGGCCGCCTTCGGGACGCGGCAGGAAAGCCGCGTGCCGCTCGACCACATCCTCGCGCATCTCCACGAACCAGCGGCCGATGCCCCGATATCCCTGGAACTCGGCGGCGGCCGCGTCGATCAATCCGCCGGTCGCCGTGGCCGCGACCGTCCGGTTGACCTCCACCAGTTGCTTGGCGAACTCGACCTGGACACGCGCCATGTCGCGCTGCACCTGCTGCATCCGCTCGGCGATGCTCTCGGCCGCGGTCTGCGCGGCGGCCCGCTTGTCCTCCGGCAGGGCGTCCAGCCCGGCCGGCTGGCCGTCCGGCCCCACGACGGCGATCATCGGCCCCTGCGGCGTCTGCAGGATGTCGAGGCCTGCCTGCCGCGCCTCCGCCTGCAACGCGCCCATCCGCTCCGACAGGTCCCCCTGCGTGGCGGCGCGGACACGCTGCACCTCAGCCTCATAGGCTTCGCCGGTGAAGGCCCGCGCCAGCGCCTCGCGCAGTTGCGGCAGCAGCAGACCCATGCGCTGGGCCAGCCGGCGCGCACCGCCGGATTCGAGCCGATAGGGCCGCGGCTGCTGCGGGCGCCGGAAATTGTTCAGATAGACCCAGTCATCGGGCGCGCTGCGGTCGGCGACGGCACGCCCCAGATAATCCAGGGTCGCCGTCATCCGGCCGCTGCGGTCCTCGCCCACCACGAACATGTTGAAGCCGGGATCGGGCATGCCGAGCCCGAATTCCAGCGCCGTGCGGGCGCGCTGATGGCTGGACAACGCAAAGACGTCGCCCTCGGTCTGGGCGCCGGGATCGAAACGCGGCAGCCCTACCGCGGCAGCATCGAGTTTGCGAAGCGTCATCGCGCGTCTCCCGCCCTTTTCTTTTCTGGGCGGGCATCTTGGATGCCGCCGCCGGGGGGTTCAACCCCCGACGCGGTATCCGCGTTCCGACGCGACAATCAACCGCCCGTGCCAGTCCCGCGGATCGACACCGTTGCGGGGGCCATGGCCGCCGGCTCGATCAGCGGTTGCTCGGCATCGCCGGGATCGAGATGACGGTCGTCAGAACCGTCGTCCTCGTCGCCGTCCATGTCGTCATCGCTGTCGAACCCGTACTCGACGCCCTGTCCGCCATGCATCTCGCCGGGCTGTCCGGCATGGTCTCCGCCATTGCCCCGGCGCCCGCGTCCCCGCGGGCCCTGGCCACCGCCTTGACCCTGGCCGTTCTGCTGCGGCTGACCCGGCATCGAACCGACCTGCTGGCCGTTGCGCTCGGCCTCCGCCAGATCGGCATTGATGATGCGCAGATAGTGCTCCGCATGCTGGTAGTAGTTCTCAGCCATGATCCGGTCGCCGGCACTGCTGGCATCCCGGGCAAGCTGAAGATACTTCTCGTGGACCTGATATGCGTTCCCCCTGATGCGAACGCTGGGTCCGTTGCTGTCGTAGTTCTGCAGCCGGGCCGGGGCGTTGCGCCGGCCATTGTTACGGCCACGCGACCGCTTCGCGCCTTGTCCTTGTCTCATGTTTCCTACACGCCGAAGTTAAATCGCCGTTGCGCCGCGCTGGCTCGCAGCGTCTCCGGTCAAGCCACCATCTCGGGGCTCCCTCTCAGGACCGGATTTATTGAATTCGCGTCTTTCGCATTCCCCCAGCCTCTCGGACCGAACGGCGCGCGACGCATTATGTCCGGACATTATCGCCGAAACGGAGTCCGTCCAACCTTTTTTTGCGCATCCGCCGTCCCCGGCGCGCGACATACCAGGACACGCGTGCGGCCCGCCAGATCGAGACGCGCCCCCGTCACCTCAACTTCCGCGGCCGCCGCGAGTTCCGCGACGGCGCGTGCCTGTCCCTGTCCCAGTTCGAAGACAGCGGCACCCTCCGGTTCAAGCAGGGAACCGAGTGCCGGCAGAAGAAGCCGATAGGCGTCGAGCCCGTCCCGACCGCCGTCGAGTGCAAGGCGGGGATCGAAATCCGCGACCTCCGGCTCCAGCCGGCGGATGGCCGCCGTGCGGATGTAGGGCGGATTCGAGAGGATCA
>JBFXDF010000379.1:0-2959 GCA_050181375.1 Alphaproteobacteria bacterium | reverse complement strand
GGCGCGAAGCTCCAGGCGCCGGAACCGTCGGCCGTCGCGGTGCCGAGCGTCGTGCCGCCTTCCTTGATGGTGACGACGGCGTTGGCCTGGCCGGTGCCCTTGACCGCCGGGTTCGAGGTGATCTTGTCGCTCGACGAGCTGCCGGTATCCGAAACGAGGCCGATCGACAGCGCGGGCGGCGGCGGATTGCCTTGCGAACTGTCGAGGGTGAAGCTCAGCGTCGCGGTTCCGGTGTTGCCGGCAAGATCGGTCTGGCTGGCGCTGAACGTGTGTGCGCCGCCGGCGAGGCCAGCCGGCGTGAAGCTCCAGGCTCCCGAAGCGTCCGCCATCGCCGTGCCGAGGACGGTGCCGCCCTCCTTGATGGTGACAAGCGTGTTGGGCTGACCGGTGCCTTTTACCGTCGGGTTCGACGTGATTTTGTCGGTGGCCGAACCGCCGGTATCGGCAGCGAGCGCGATGCTCACGACAGGCGCCGCCGTGTCGAGCGTGAAAGTCAGCGTCACCGTCTCGGTTTTGCGACCCGCATCGGTCTGGGTGGCGGTCAGCGTGTGCGCGCCGTCGGCCAGGCCGGTCGGGGTGAAGCTCCACGCTCCGGATTTGCTGGCGACCGCGATTCCGAGCGTTCGGCCGCCCTCCTTGATCGTGACCAGCGTGTTCGGCTTACCGATGCCCTTGACGGCCGGGTTTGAGGTGATCTCATCGGATGATGAGCCGCCGGTGTCCGCAACCAGGGCCATGCTCAGGCTCGGCTGCTTGGCAGCGGGAATCGGGCTCGGCGCCGTTGTCCCCGGACTGCCGGTCCCGGTCGGTTGCGTCGGCGGTGCGACCGATTGGCCGGGGTCGGAAACCGCCGACCATTTCACGCCGCTCCATTCGGACAAGTTCCCCTGCGAATCCCGCGCGTAGAGCGTCCCGCCATTGGCGATGTCGAGTTCGACCCCGGCGAATGTCCCGACCGGCTTTCCATTCAGCAGGATGTAATTGCCGGCAATGGCTTTTCCGGTGCTGAACGTCCAGACCCCGTCGGCGGTGACCAGACCGCCGCCGCTCCCTGCCCGCACGACGGTACCGTCCGGCGACAGGGCGGATTCCAGCTTCGGGTCCACCCAGGCCAGCCACTGCGACCCCGACCACTCGTACCACTGACCGGTCGCGTCGCGCGAATAAAGCTCTCCGCCATTGGCGATATCGAGCTCGACCCCGGCGAATGTCCCGTCCGGCTTTCCGTTCAACAGGATGTAATTGCCGTTAATCGCTTTCCCGCTGCTGAACGTCCAGACCCCGTCGGCGGTGACCAGACCGCAGCCGCTCCCTGCCCGCACGACGGCACCGTCCGGCGAGAGGGCGGATGCCAGCTTCGGGTCCACCCAGGCCAGCCACTGCGACCCCGACCACTCGTACCACTGACCGGTCGCGTCGCGCGAATAAAGCTTTCCGCCGTTGGCGATATCGAGCTCGACCCCGGCGAATGTCCCGACCGGCTTTCCGTTCAACAGGATGTAATTGCCGTTAATCGCTTTCCCGGTGCTGAAACTCCACGATCCGGCCGCGGTCACCACACTGCCGCCGCCCGGCCGCACCACGGTACCATCCGGTGAAATAATTGATTTCTCGGTCATCTCATGCTTTCGATCTGTTTTGAACTAATATTGATGAACCCGATGCCGGGCATTTCCAGTCAGCCAGCACGCTAGAAACCGGCTGTCAAAGAGATGTCTCCGCTGGGTTCCTCGGCGCGTGACGATAAACGGGCGTTTTTAAAAGCAGGTTAAATCGATGTTGCTTTACAATTAATATATACAATCCCAACTATATTGGGTGATTACGGCATGGTCTCTGAGTTTCGATCAGATCCTCCGGCGTCTTTCTTGTCTGAATACAAATCCACTGGCGAGAATTGGCCCATCGAGAGGCAGCGGCGCCAAGGACGCACGAGGTCGGGTGAGGAGACGTCGACCGGAGAGTGAGCCGGCACGGAGTCGATTGGTCGCGGCTGCGGAATTCGCCGCAAGTCCCGGAGTCTCCCGGCTCGCGGACCAATCCCCGGAAACCCGTGCACTTAACGCGTCTCCCGGGATGCGACGCAAATTCCCCGATCGGCGCCGTTGGGGCGCAAAGCCCCGGGAAATCAAAAGCTCGGCGGCGACCACCAAGGCCCGGCAAACTTCCGCGGAAATGACGATGCAATTTTAAACCGCTGCCGCTTTAGCGGGAGTTCGCCATAAATCCGGGGCGGCGATCCCCTTATCGCGCCGTCCCGAGAACCAGCGCGGCGGTCTTCCGGCCGGAGCCGCTGGCCTGCATCGCGAAGCCCATCGCCGTGGCGTTCGGGTCGAGGAGGCGCTGTTTGTATCGCGGCTCGTCGAGCCACCGGTTGCGGAAGGAGCGGATGTCGGCCGCTGTCGGATAGGACCCGCAACCGCCGCACGCGCCGGCGACGACCGACAGCGACCGCCACTTGCCGCGCTCGCGCTCCGGCAGCGCCCGGAACAAATTGCCGCCTGTGTCGAGCGCCTCGGTATCCGCGTCCGGGTCCGGAAGGAGCTTGCCGGCCGCCTCGTCGAGCGCGGGGCTGGGGCGGAGCTCGCCGACTTTTGCCTCCCGCCGCGCCGCGTTGATCAGGTCCGTCGCGCGCGTCGCGATCTCGTCCCGGCTCAGCGGGGTTTCGGCCTGCTCACCCTGTCCGGCACCGCGCGGCGTACCGGGACCGGCGAAGGTCTGCACCGCGTAAAGACCGCCGCGCGCGCCGGCGGCGACGCCGAACCCGAACCGGGTCAGACCCGGCCGCAAGATATTTTCGCGGAGCTCCGGGCTGTTCATCCAGCCCTCCAGCAGCCATTCGACGGTGGCGTCGGTCACCGGCGGCGCGCCGCCGTCGCACCGGGCGATGGTCTCCGCCACCAGCTCCCAGCGGCTGCCTCCCGCCGCGACATAGCGGTCCTGGCCATTCCCGCCGTCC
>JBFXDF010000378.1:0-2961 GCA_050181375.1 Alphaproteobacteria bacterium | reverse complement strand
CCATCACGCGCTTGCGCTCATGCATGCTGCCCGTGATCACCAGCTCGGTCAGACCGGGATGCGCCAGTTCGGCGTCGCGCAGCGCTCCCGGTATGACGCCAACAACCCGGCCGCCGGCCGCGAGCGCGGCGTCGGCGAGCAAGCCCATCAGCCCGATCCGTCCACCGCCAAAGACCACCTCGATCCCCGCCCCGGCAAGCGCCTTCCCGAGCTCGCGCGCGGCCTCGCGATACCGCTCGGCCACCGCCCCGGCGGAGCCGCAATACACGCATACCCGGCCGATGCTCATGCCCGCTCGCCGATTGTCGCCGCCCCTCCCGTAATCCGCGATACGCGGCATTGCAAGCGCGCCGCGCCGGGAATAGGTTGCGTCGGTACGCGGGAATCGAGCACTGCGGCCTACGTTCCGGGGTATCGTCTGGTTCGCATGGGGCCTCGTCGTGGTGTTGATCGCGGCGACGGCGACCGTCGGGCTGCGCCGCGAACCGGAGGGGGCGGCTCCGCAGTCCGCCGTTTCGCACCCGGTTGAGAACAGCGTCGCGCCATCCGCCGCCGGGCCCGCTTCGCCGACGCCGCGGGGAGCCAAGCCGCCAAGCTTCGATGTGGTGACGGTCGATCGCGCCGGGCGGGCCGTGATCGCCGGCCGTGCCGCGCCCGGCGACCGGGTTCGCGTGCTTGATGGCGATACGTCGATCGGCGAGGTCGGCGCCGACGCGCGCGGCGAATGGGTTCTGGTGCCGGCGGCGCCAATCGCGCCCGGCAACCGCCAGTTCGCGGTCGAGGCAATGAGTCCGGATGGCGGCACGGTCCGCCGCTCGCCCGATACCGTCGCGCTGTCGGTCGCGGAGCCGAGTGCCGAGCCAGGTGCGGGCCAGGACGGGGGATCGGGTGGGACATCGGCAGCAGCCTTGCTGCCGGCTGGCAAGCGCGCAAGTCCGCACGAACCTCCGCAAGCCGTGGTCGGGAACCGGATCGCCGCGCCGCTCGACCCGCCGGACCGGTTGGCGCTCCCGGGCGTGGAGACGCATGTCGTCGAACGCGGCAACAACCTGTGGCGGATCGCCCGACGCCATTACGGCAGCGGCATCCGCTACACCGCGATCTACGAAGCCAATCAGGACATGGTCCGCGATCCGGAGCTTATCTATCCGGGACAGGAGCTGCGGCTGCCGCAACGCTGACCCGGCCCAAACGCGCGGACCGCTCCGGGTGAAATTCCCTGCAACATAGAGATTTTCTCGCGGTTCGTTCCGATTTCCGTATTTTTCCCAAGCAGTAGACCGGACGTCCCGCGGCGTTCGATGACGGGAACAGGAAACTCGGCGACAGGAACAGGGAATTTTGCGGGCGTTATCAGGGAGAACCTTCGGCATAACAGGGAACGTCGGCACACCACGCGACGGCGACCGACTGCACTCCAGCTTTTGCAGTATGCGCCGTCATTGTGGCGGTTTTGGTGATGCCGGCGATGGGTCGACGGATCGCCCGCGTCATCGCGCTGGGGGCCCGCCGACCATGCCGCGCGACGGGCATGACTAGAGCAAGATCGGGTCAGATGGAAGCATCTGACCCGTGCATCCTGCTCTCGATTCAACTATGTAGAGCCTGATTCACGGCTCAGATCGTTGCGATCTGAGCCGATCAGGCTCTATTGTCCGGATGACGCTGTGCGAAGCATTCGGGGACGAGGCTTACGCTGCGCGCCGGGCGACCCGATACAAGGCGGAGAGGAGACCCATTGCCCCGACAAGCAGCATCAGGCTGGACGGCTCGGGAACCGAGATCGCGGCGAAAAGCCCGTCCCGCTCGCCGTTGATGCCATCCGCGAAATAGAGCACGTTCGGGTTTCCGCCGTTGCCGCCATTGCCAAAGATCAGACCCCACAAGCCCCCGGCGGTGTTGCCGGGACCGGGGTCGATCGGGATTGTTCCCTCGAAGAGCCCGGTCAGCGGGTCGAAGGCGTTGATCTCGCTCGCGACGAAGCTGAAATTGCCGACCAGCAGGTCGCCGCCGAACTGGCCGAAGCCCGCCGGCGCCAGGGCGAGCCCCCAGGGCGAGGCGAGCTTGCTTCCGTTGATCAGCTTCTGCTGCAAAGCGCCGTTTTCGTCGAATACCGCGACAGCCCCACTCCCCTCGGCGGCCGCCCGCATCGCGGCCAGCCCCGGGACGGCATAGGTCACGTAAATCTTGCCGCCAATCTGCTGCACGTTGAACGGCACAAGCCCGGGAAAGGGATTGGCAAACGCGCTCGCGCCCAGATTGGCTGGGGCAAAGGACGAATCGAACACGTCGATCCTTCCGCCCGCCGTGTTGGCGGCATAGAGCCGGTCCTTGCCGCTGCTGATCGCCAAACCGGTATACACGGCTCCGGGGGTCGTCGCCTGGATCGCGGCGGTCGTTCCCAATGCCGGAACCCAGGCGGAAATCGTCCCGTTCAGATTGGCGAAAATAAAGCGCGCCGGCGAACCGCTGACGACGAAATTGCCGCCGCCGATATTCGACACTTGTCCGGTGGGACCCTGGGGACCGCTCGGCGTGGTCGGGATCGCCACCTGCGGCAGCCCGGCGTTTTTGCTCACGCCGCCGCTGTTCACGACGTAAAGCGTGGTGAGATTTGTTCCCTGGTCCGACACCCAGAACGGCGTTGTCGGGCCGGACGAAATGCCCCAGGAGTTTTTCAAGACCGGATCTGTTATAATGGCGAGGCCGGCGATGTCGGAAATCAGGTTTGTTTGAACATAGAAGGCCTCGGCGGGATGTATCCCGCGACCAAGCACGCCGATAAGACAAGCGGCAAGAAGCGTGCCGCGGAGTAAAACCGCTCGCTGCATCCCCAAATCCTCCCTCGGCCCAACGCGCATCATTGTTGAGGCCGCAGAGATAGACAGCACACCGTGGTGGTTATTCCTGAATGATGAAACTTTTCTCTCGTGATGCGGGAGACCAAGTGCCTTTGCCGAC
>JBFXDF010000377.1:0-2983 GCA_050181375.1 Alphaproteobacteria bacterium | reverse complement strand
ATGTTGAATACGTATTGAAAGAAAGCCCGAGCCTGCGCCACGAAATCAGCGATTTAATAGTGACCCAGGCGCGGATTGCTGCCGAACTCGCGGCCGCCGATCTGGCTCAGCATGGCGAGGCGGCGGATGCCGTCTGGACCCGGTTGGAGAAAGGCGGGTTCACCGCTGACCAGGTGCTCGACGACTGGTTTCCCGAAACCGCCGCGCGCTGACCCCACAAACCCTATTAGCCGGCAAATTTCGGGATGATGTCCCTGCCGTATACGGACAGCGTCTCGTCCGGGCCGCTTGTCATCAGGTAAAGATTGAACTGATCGACGCCGGTCGCCGCGAGCTGGCGCAGTTTTTCGATGACCTGCTCCGGCGTTCCGAGCACGCAGAAGCGGTCGCAGATTTTGTCGCTGACAAACGCGCCGTGCTTGGCCCCGATGCGGCTGTGCTCGCTGTAGTCGTAGAATTTGCGCACTGCCACATAATCGGTCAGCGCCTTCGGGATCTCCGAGTTCGCGCCGTATCGACCGATCAGGTCCACGACGTGATTGGACACCATCGCCGGGAACCAGCGCACCTGCTCGCGCGCGTCGGCGATGTCCGCCGAGATGTGGCTGGGGGCGCACACGATGCATTTGAGCGCGCCGGGGTCCCGGCCCGCCGCCGCAGCCGCCTTGCGGGCGGTGTCCATCGTCCACGCGACGATATCCGGATCGGCGAGCTGAATGACGACACCATCGCCGACGCGGCCGGCGGCGCCCAGCGCGCGCGGACCGTAGCCCGCCACGTACATCGGAATTTCCGGCAGGTCCTTGCGCGCCCAGGCAAGCTCGACATCCTTGCCGTTCCACGCGACCTTGCGGCCGTTCATCAGCTCCTTGATCATCCCGATCCGCCGTTCGAACTCATCGACGTTGACGGGATTGAGGCCGACGACCCGGCGGGACGAGTCGCCGCGGCCGATTCCCATCACCATCCGGCCGCCCGAGACATCCTGCATCGTCGCGTACCAGCTGGCCGCGACGGTCGGCTCGCGGATGCCGGGGTTGGTGACGCAGTGCCCGAGCTTGAGCCGGCTTGTGGCGGCGGCGACCAGCGGCAGCAGCGCAAACGATTCCTGCCACAGAACATGCGAATCATACGTCCAGCCATACTCGAACCCGCACGCCTCGGCGCGCCGCAGCAGCTCGATCAGCCGCGAATGCGGCGGGTCGGGCATAACCGTCACCCCGAAGCTCAGCATGATTTACGTCCCTGTCGATTTCGCATTATCGCGTCGCGGTGCTGAGAGGGTCGCCGCGCCACCGGGTCCAATCGGCTGATCGAGAGACTCTCCCTCACCTCACGCCGCATCGGCTCCCATTGGAGCCGGCACCGGTCTTCCATCTTCCTCCGCCGCCTCGATCCAGCAGGCGATCGCGTCCATGACGCTGTCGAGCGCCTGTTGCGGCGTATCGCCGTCGGACATGCAGCCGGGCAGTTCCGGCACCTCGGCCAGCCAACCGCCCCCTTCCGCGAGCCCGAGCGGGCGCAGCGCGATATGATAACGATAAATCATGCTTCGTCCTTGTCGTTGCGCAAGGCATCGGCGAGCGCGACAAGCGCCCGGATGTATACCGGCTTGATCGGCCGATGCGCCGGAATCGTCAATACCGTCCCGCCTTTCGAACTGCGCACCTTGTAATGCGAGCCACGATGCGGCGGCGTCGCGATCAATGCTTCTTCCCGACACAGACGTTCGACATCCGCAATCGTCCAATCGGCCCGCGGGTTCGCCCGCATGCGGTCCAGCGTCGAGGCGGGCCGTCCCGTCCGGCTCATTCCGCCTCGCCCGCTGCCATCCGCAGACCAGAGAGATACAGCTCACGTTGCTCACGGTCGCGAAAGACGCTGGCATCGTGCACCACGAGCGGTGTAATCGCGCGCAGCCGCGAGACGACCGTCTGTGCCTCTTCGAGCCGTCCCATGTGGGCGTAGCACGCAGCGAGGCAGCGATAGGGCAAGGTAAAGTTCGGGTTGTCCTGGATCGCGAGGAGCAGCATGGGTACTGCGTCATTGAAGCGCCGACTGAGAAAATGCGCGGCGCCGATCACCCAGGAGACTGTGCCGAATCGACCGCGCGGGCTGAGGCGTAGCGAGGCTTCGGCATGTTTGATCGCGAGATCGTTCTGGCCTGCGCAGTTTCTAAGCATGCCGCTGATGTACCAACCGCGCGCAAAGCTCGGGTTGAGTGACAGCGCACGATCGACCAGCGTCATCATCGTGCCGATGTCCTCGCCGAAATGGGCGAGCGCGAGGGCAGCATTCGCGAGGACACCCGGATCCTCGCCAGCCACTCGCAGGGCGCGTCGGGCGAAATCGCTGGCCTTGCGACGGTCATCATCGGGGGCTGGGCTTGTGCCATCGGAGCACATCCGCAGACAGCAGACCGCGGCCCAGGCGAGAGCCAGCCCGTACCGTGAATCGCGCTCGATCGCCTGCTCGAAGAGGCGCAATGCCTCGGGGATAGACGCTCCCCCCGAGAAGAACGTCGCATAGCCGCGCAAGTAGAGGTCATAGGCGGTCAGATCAGCGGTCGGTCGCTCGGCCGAACGGGCAGTCTCGGCCGTCTGCAGCGCCGGTTCGATGACGCCGGCGACGCTCGACGCCACCTGATCCTGCAAATCGAACACGGCTTCGAGGGCGCCGTCGAAGCGGTCGGCCCAGAGATGCGCGCCGGTTTCGGCTTCGACCAGTTGCGCCGTGATGCGCACCCGGTCGCCGCCCTTTCTGACCGAGCCTTCGAGCACGTAGCGCACGCCCAATTCGCGCCCGACCCGTTTTACGTCAACCGCTTGGCCCTTGTATGTAAAGCTCGAATTGCGCGCGATCACAAACAGCCAGCGGATGCGCGATAGCGCGGTGATGATCTCCTCGACCATGCCGTCGGCGAAATATTCCTGTTCCGGGTCGCCGCTCATGTTCTGAAACGGCAGCACCGCGATCGACGGCT
>JBFXDF010000376.1:0-2987 GCA_050181375.1 Alphaproteobacteria bacterium | reverse complement strand
GAATGGTCTCCCAGGTGTTTTCGCCGGAAATGCCGCCGAGATGGACGATCCCGTCCACCCCGGCGACCATGCGCTCGACCTGGGCCATGTCGGAAATGTCGGTCTGATCCACTTCCTCGCCGTCGCGCGCCGGCGCCAGCGGAACCCGGTCCGACAGCCGCAGCACCGGGTAGACCCCGCGCAAACTCTCGCGCAGCGAGCTTCCGATGCCGCCGCCGGCGCCCGTAATCAACACGCGATGCATGCTCCGCCTCCGGGTATGGGTCTGTCTGGGCGAGACTAGAGCCTGATCGGCTCAGATCGCAACGATCTGAGCCGTGAATCAGGCTCTACATATTTGAATCAAGAGCAAGATTCACGGGTCAGATGCTTCCATCTGACCCGTGAATCTTGCTCTGGCGGAGGCCGGCCAGCGCGTCGCGCTGCTCGTCGAACAGCGTGCGGATCCAGTCGCTGACCGCGCGCACGCAGGCGGCGCGGCGCAGGTCGCGATGCACGATGACCCAGTATTCGGCCGCGACTTCCGCAACCGGCGGCGTCATCCGTTCGAGCAGCGGATCCCCGTCGCCGACAAAGCACGGCACCAGCCCGCGTCCGGCGCCGGCCCGGATCGCGGCGAGCTGCATCGGCATGTTCGAGGCGCGCAGCGCGACCGCGGCTCCGGTCTCGCGCAATTGCTGCTGCACCCAGCGCGAGGTCGGATAGTGCGCCTGCTCCTCGGTGTAGGTCACCCAGGAAGGGGCCTCGACGCCGCGCCGGCGGTAAACGCAGACGCCGAAAGCACCGAGCTTGGCAATATAGAGATCACCGCTCTCGGGCGGGTGATGGCGGACGGCGAGATCGGCTTCGCGCCGCGCCAGGTTCGCGGTCTGCCGCGATTCGACGAGTTCGAGCGTGATCCCGGCGGGCAGGGGTTTGCCGCCATTGCCGGCGAGCGACCGCGACAGAAACGCCGCCGCCCATTCGCCGACCGACACGCGCACCGTCCCGCACAGCCCCGGCGAGGCGGCGGCCCGCCGCCGTTCGAGCGCCAGCCCGGCCCGTTCCAGTTCCTCGGCGGCCGGGATCAGCGCCGCGCCGGCCGCGTTCAACCGCAGCCCCTCGGGCAGGCGGTCGAACAGCGCCGGGCCGCCAAACGCCGCCTCGAACGAGGCCAGACGCCGCCCGACCGTCGGCTGGCTCAGCCCGAGCATCCGCCCGGCGCTACGCAGCGAGCCGTGGCGTGCGACGGCGAGAAACACCCGCGCATCGTCCCAATCGATCGAAGCCGCGCCGTTGCCGGTTGAAATGGCTCGAATGGGCATGACACGAAAATGTATCGCGGGTCGCTGAATTTGTCGATCGATGTAATGAATTTGTGCCGGTATGATCCGCCTCGGCAACCCACCGGAGGCGACGATGGTCACGATTATCGATGTTGCGGGCGAAACGGAAAAGCTCAACATGCTGCGTGACCGTCGGCCCGACATGCTGGAGGCGGAGCGCCGCGCCAGCGGCGCCTTCGCGACGCTGACGCCGTTCCGCGACGGCAACATCTTTGTCGCGAAGTTTTCCGGCAATGGCGCCTGGGAGCGGCATCCGAACGGCGAGGAGCTGGTGCAGATCGTCGAGGGCGCGACAAGGTTGCACATCATCGTCGACGACCGGCCGCAGACGCACGAATTGAGCGCCGGGATGCTCGTTGTCGTGCCGCAGGGCGCATGGCACCGTTTCGAGGCACCCGAGGGTGTCTGCCTGATGACCGCGACGCCAAAGCCGACCGAGCATCTGACCGTCGATGTCGCCGACCCGCGCACGCTGGGGGCGGAGCGGCTCTCGGGCAGTGTCGAAGAGAAGTGGCGCTGAGATGTATTTCGATCGACGTTTATGGGAGCTGACGCGGGGGCTGCGCGGCCGCATCGCGCTGGCGATCGCGGTCGGGGTCGCGGCGTCGGGTTTCGGCATTGCGCGGGTCGTGTTCCTCGGCCTGCTGCTTGCTGCCGTGTTCGCCGGGGCGGGGGCTGCCTATCTGGCGCTGCTGGCGGCAGGCGTGGCCGGAGCGGTGCTGCTGCGCGCATTGCTCGACCATGCCCGCACCGTCATCGCGCACGAAAACGGGCTGATCGTGCAAGAGGCGCTGCGCGGCCGGCTCTACGACAAGATCGCCGAACTCGGGCCGGCTTGGTTCGCCGGCGAGCGCACCGGCGGCGTGATGCTGTCGGTGGTGGACGGCGTTGAGCAGTTGCAGAGTTTTTTCGGCCAGTTCGTACCGCAAGCCTCGGTTGCGGCACTGACCCCGATCGCGATCTTCGCCTTTATCGTGTGGTGGGACGCGCCGGTCGCGCTGGTGATGCTGGTCGCGGCGCTCGTCACCTTGATCGCGCCGGCCTCGTTTCACGCGATCGAACGGCGCACCGGCATGGCGCGACAGCAGGCGATGAAGGGGTTCGGCTCGGAATTTCTCGACGCGGTGCAGGGATTGCCGACCCTGAAGGCGTTCGGGCAGAGCACTGCCTATGGACGGCGGCTGGCCGAGCGAGCGCGCCTCTTGTCGGAGACGACGATGCGTGTCCTGTCCACCAGCGTGATGACGCGCGGCATCACCGATGCCGGCATCGCGATCGGCGCGGCGGCGGCGCTGGCGCTCGGCGTGTGGCGCGTGTCGCACGGGCTGATGTCGATCGAGGCGCTGCTCATCGTGCTGATGGCCGGCACCGAGGTGTTCCGGCCATTGCGCGATCTGCGCGGGGTTCTGCATCAGGGGATGGTCGGGCAGGCGGCGGCTTCCGGTATCCACGCGCTGCTCCAGGCCGAGCCGCTGGTCAAACCGGCTTTGATCACTAGCGCCTCGCCCGCGATGCGGAAGAGAGCCTGCCCCGGACTTGATCCGGGGGTGGCTTGCCCCGATGGGGGAGAGACGGGTGAGGGTACCGGCGTCCTCGCGGCTGCCCGCCCCCTCACCCCAGCCCTCTCCCCCGATGGGGGAGAGGGAGTTTTTCGAATTCCGC
>JBFXDF010000375.1:0-2993 GCA_050181375.1 Alphaproteobacteria bacterium | reverse complement strand
TCGGGGCGCGACTGCGACCCGCGCGAGGACGGGATCAGCCCGGTGCCGGGCACCATCGGCGATCCATAGGACCCGTCGCTCGGCGTTGCCGAGAACAGGTTGCCCCAGCGGTCTGCGGCGCAGACATAGGATGTGTCGGGGTCCGGGTTCGGGTTCGGCGGGCTGGCGCGCAGCCGCTGGTCCATCGCGCCAAGTTGGCCCGGCGGCGGCATCTCGGGCCACGCCTTGTCGGGGCGAATCAATTTGCGGCGCTCGGCGGCATATTCCGACGAGATCAGCGTCGGCAGCGGCACGTTGCCGAAGGCCGGGTCGGTGTAATAGGCCTCGCGGTCGGCGAAGGCGAGCTTCAGCGCCTCGGTCAGCGTATGAATATAGTCGGCGCTGTTGTGGCCGAGCGCGCCCAGATCGGTCCCTTCGAGCAGCGCCAGCGTTTGCAGCAGCGTCGGCCCCTGGCACCACGCGCCGCAGGTGAACACCTCGAGATCGCCGAAGCGGCGCCGCTCGGGCGGGGTGACCGGCGAGTGGTAATTCGCCATGTCATCGGCCGAGAGCAGGCCGCCTTGTTCCTGAATAAAGCCGACGATCTTTTTCGCGATATCGCCGCGATAGAACGCGTCGCGCGCCGCGTCGAGCCCGGCCTCGCGCCCCCGTCCGGCTGCGGCCTTCTCTTCGTCGGCCATGTATTGCAATGAGGCGGCGAGATCGGTCTGGCGGAACACGTCGCCGACTTGCGGCGGGCGATCGTTCGGCAGCATCACCGCCGCGCTCGACGGCCATTGCCGCAGCCGTTCCTGCTGTTTTTCGATGCTGGCGGCCATCAGCGGGTACATCGGGAACCCGTCGCGCGCGAGTCGGATCGACGCCGACGCGACATCGCCGAAACTCATCGTGCCGTAGCGCTTCAGCGCGGTAATCCAGGCGTCGGGCGCCGCCGGCACGACAACCCGCAGCACGCCAAGCGGGATCTTGCCGCCGTGCTCGCGCATGAAGAAATCGGGGTCGAGCGCGCGCGGCCACGTGCCAAGCCCGGCAATCGTCACGACCTCACGTTTTTCGGCGTGGTAGATCATGATCGGCGCGACGCCGGCGAAATCGACCAGGTCGATCTGCAGGATGCCGAGCGCGATCCCGGCCGCGACGCCGGCGTCGATCGCGTTGCCGCCAGCCTGCAGGATTTCGAACCCGGCGGTGGCGGCGAGATAGTGTCCGGCGGCGATCGCGTGCTTGGTGA
Source organism: Alphaproteobacteria bacterium (assembly GCA_050181375.1). Lineage (GTDB taxonomy): Bacteria > Pseudomonadota > Alphaproteobacteria > ATCC43930 > CGMCC-115725 > DATARH01. The sequence continues at coordinate 1,762 of JBFXDF010000375.1, read as the reverse complement.
CGGCGATTGTCGGACGATGCGCATCGAAGGGCTGAGTAGCGGCCATGATAGGCTCTCCGGGTTGGGGACGCTAGCCTAGCGCGTTCCGGCCGAATTGCGCTCGGAAAATTGCCATGGCGGGCGATGCCGACGCAGGCCTCCAAGGCGCCGGAGGGCGCCGACCCCTGGCGGGCGCGGGTTCACGCGGCGCGAGGCTGCGCGGCCTTTCGTTGGTCCATGCGGCAGCCGAACGCGGTTCCGCACTCGAACAAACGACGGAGAGAGAGAGAGAGATGAACCATGAGACCTATTCCGACACCTACCTGCGCGACATTCTTTCCGATGTCCGCACCGTCGCCGTGGTTGGGGCCAGCCCGCGCCCGCATCGCGCGAGCCACCGTGTCATGCATTATTTGCAGCGCCAGGGGTACCGGGCGATCCCGGTCAACCCAAATGCCGCCGGCACGACGATCCTTGGCGAAGCCTGCCACGCCTCGCTCGCCGATCTGCCGCGCGCCGGCATCGGCCCGATCGACATGGTCGACATTTTCCGGCGCAGCGAGGCGGCCGGCGCGGTTGTTGACGAGGCGATCGCACTCGGAACCGAAACTCTCGGCGTCAAGGCGATATGGATGCAGCTCGGCGTTGTCGATCTCGCGGCCGCATCGCGCGCAGAAGCCAGCGGAATCAAGGTCGTGATGAACCGTTGCCCGGCGATCGAAATCCCCCGACTCGGCATCGCGCGGAAGGCATCATCCTGAGCGAACGCGGCGCGGCGCCCTTTCTGTTACCTTAATCGACGCCTGGAATGACACTTTGAAACTAAGTACCTCCCTCGCCGTTCGCTTACCGATTGCTCCGGCCGGCAGCAGGAGGATTTCCGGTGGCGAAAATCAGGGTAGCGATCGTCGGTGTCGGAAACTGCGCCTCGTCGCTGATCCAGGGCATCGAGTTTTACCGCGGCGTCACCGGCGAGTCGCCGATCCCCGGTCTGATGCATCTCGATCTCGGCGGTTACCACGTCGGCGACATCGAATGCGTCGCCGCGTTCGACATCGCGCGGGGCAAAGTGGGATGCGATCTCGCCGAGGCGATCCTGGCGCCGCCCAACAACACGGCGCGCTTCGCTTCGGTGCCGCCGACCGGCATCGAGGTGCTGCGCGGCCCCACTCACGATGGGATCGGGCGATACCTTCGCGATGTGATCGTCGAGTCGCCGGCTCCGGTGGACGATGTCGCGAGAACGCTGCGGGCGAGCGGGGCCGAGGTGCTCGTCTCCTATCTGCCGGTCGGCTCCGAGAAGGCGTCGCGCTGGTATGCCGAGCAGGCGCTCGCCGCCGGTTGCGCCTTTGTCAACTGCATCCCGGTGTTTATCGCGAAGAATGCCGAGTGGCGCGATAAGTTTCATCGCCGCGGGCTGCCGCTGATTGGCGACGATATAAAGAGCCAGGTCGGCGCGACGATCGTCCATCGCGTACTCGCCAATCTCTTCCGCGATCGCGGCGTCCGGCTCGACCGGACCTACCAGCTGAATTTCGGCGGCAACAGCGATTTCCAGAACATGCTGGAGCGCGAGCGGCTGCAATCGAAAAAACGCTCGAAAACCGACTCGGTCACCAGTCAGATGATCGAGAAGCTGTCGGACGCCGAAGCCCATGTCGGCCCTAGCGACTTCATCCCGTGGCTGAGCGACCGCAAATGGTGTTATATCCGGCTTGTGGGCACCACGTTCGGGGATATGCCACTCTATCTCGCACTGAAGCTCGAAGTCTGGGTCTCGCCC
>JBFXDF010000374.1:0-2993 GCA_050181375.1 Alphaproteobacteria bacterium | reverse complement strand
ACCCCAGCCCTCTCCGCCGATGGGGGAGAGGGAGTTATTCGAATTCCGCCGTTTCTGTCGCCGACAATCGAATTCGACGAGGTGCGCTTCGCCTATCCCGGTGGTAGGCGGCCGGCGCATGACGGGCTGTCCTTCGCGGTCGCTGCCGGCGAGAAGATCGGCATTGTGGGTCCGAGCGGCTCCGGGAAGTCGTCGGTGGCGCGGCTGCTGCTGAGGCTGTTCGATCCGCAATCCGGAGCGGTCAGGGTCGGCGGTCATGACCTGCGGACGTTGGACCCGGAGGTGCTGCGTGATCTGATCGCGGTCGTGCATCAGGACACATACCTGTTCCACGGCACGGTCGAGGAGAATTTGCGTCTCGGCAAGCCCGATGCGACTTGGGACGAACTCGAACAAGCCGCGCGCGACGCCAACGCGCACGACTTCATCAGGCAATTGCCGCAAGGCTATCACACGCTGATCGGCGAGCGCGGCGTCAATCTGTCGGGCGGACAGCGGCAGCGTCTGGCGATCGCGCGGGCATTGTTGCGCGACTCGCCTGTTCTGATCCTCGACGAAGCGCTGTCCTCGGTCGATGCCGAGAACGAGGCGGTGATCCAGCAGGCGCTCGACCGGCTGGCGCAGGGGCGCACGACCCTGATCCTGGCGCACCGTCTGTCGAGCGTGATCGGGGCCGACCGCATTCTCGTGCTCGATCACGGCCGTGTCGTCGAGAGCGGAAGCCACGCCGAGCTGATCCGCCGCGACGGTCCGTATCGAAGACTGATGGGCGCGCAGGCCGAGGAGCGCGGCGACGATCTCGACCTCGCGACCGAGGAATTCGCGGCGTCGCGCGGCGCGGTCGAGGCGACCGATTACGGCGAGGAGGCTCCCGCTGCAACCGCCGCCAAGGCGGCACAGGTCGGCGCGCTGGCGACCCTGCGCACACTGGTCGGGATCATCGCGCCATGGCGGCGGCGCTTCGCCATCGTCGTTACCTCCGGCATTCTGCGGGTCGCGGCGTTTATCGGCGTCGGCATTACCGGCGCGCTGGCGGTCGCCGCGGTCAAGACCGGGGCGCCCTTCGTCTGGCTGCTGATCCTGCTCGGGCTGCTGGCGCCGATCGCCGGCATTCTACATTGGATCGAATCGTGGCTGGCGCACGACATCGCCTACCGGCTGCTCGCCGAAATGCGCATCGATCTCTATAAGAAACTCGATTCGCTGGCGCCGGCCTATCTCGTGCGGCGGCGCTCGGGCGATCTGATCGCGCTGGCCAGCCAGGACATCGAGACGATCGAGTATTTCTTCGCGCACACGGTCGCGCCGGCGCTGGTCGCGGTGCTGGTGCCGGCAACGGTATTGCTGACATTGGCGTTTGTCGCGTGGCCGATTGCGCTGGCATTGCTGCCGTTCGTGCTGTTCGCGGGGCTGGCGCCGGTGCTGCGGCGGGCGAAGATCGACCGGCTCGGGGCCGAGGCGCGCGAGGGGTTGGGGCTGCTCGGCGCTTATGTGACCGAGACGATCCAGGGTCTGTCCGATCTGGTCGCGTTCCAGGCCGTCGGGCGGCGGCGTGACGGGTTCATGCGTGCGGTGCGGGCCTACCAGCAGACACGGCTCAAGCTGCTGCGCGATCTTTCGGCGCAAACCGCGCAGCTCGAAATCGCGACCGGGCTTGGCGGTCTCGCGGTCGCGGTGGTCGGGGCTGGGATGGTCGCGCATGGCAGTCTCGCGGCGACGACATTGCCGCTGCTGATCCTGCTGGCGCTCGCGTCGTTCCTGCCGATTTCCGAGATCGCGCAGGTCAGCCGCCAACTCGCCGACACGATCGCCTCGACAAGGCGCTATTACGCCGTGCGCCAAGAGGAGCCGGCGGTGCGCGACGGACCTTCTCGCCCGCCCGCCCCGGTCAGCGGCTCGGCGATCCGGTTCGAGGATGTCGCGTTTTTCTATCCCGGCGCACGCCGTCCGGCGCTCGACGCGGTCTCGCTTGCCATCCCGGCGGGCGCGACGGTCGCGATCGTCGGGCCTTCCGGAGCCGGGAAGACGACGCTGGCGAACCTCTTGCTGCGCTTCTGGGACCCGGAACAGGGGCGTATCTTCATCGACGGGATCGATCTGCGCGCGTTCGACCTCGACCATCTGCGCCGGCGCATCTCGCTGGTGTCGCAGGACACCTATCTGTTCAATGACACGCTGCGCGCCAATGTCGCGCTGGCTCGGCCCGATGCCGACGAGGCGGAAATCGCGCGGGCTCTCGATCAGGCGGCGCTGGCCGATTTTGTCGCCAGCCTCCCCGAGGGGTTGGACACTCGGGTCGGCGAGCGCGGCGTGCAATTGTCCGGCGGACAGCGGCAGCGCGTCGCGATCGCCCGCGCCTTTCTGAAGAACGCGCCGACCCTGATCCTCGACGAGGCGACCTCGCATCTCGATGCGGTCAGCGAGGCGCAGGTGCGCGGCGCGCTCGACGCGCTGATGCGCGACCGCACCACGATCGTCATCGCCCACCGCCTCTCGACGGTGCGCAACGCGGATCTCCTGGTCGTGCTCGACCGCGGCCATGTCGCCGAAATCGGCAGCCACGCCGAGCTGGTCGCGAAGAACGGCCTCTATGCGCGCCTGATCCGGCGCCAGCTCGGCGGCGTGCGCGAACCGCTTCAGGCGATCGCGAATTGAATTGCACGCGGGCCGCCACGCTCGCCGAAGCGGCGGTCGCGGTGCTCGCCGCCGCCGAGCCGGACGCCAAGGTCGCGCTGAGCCGCGAAGCGGCCGAGGCGTGGCGGAAGCGCGGTCTGGCGCTCGGGAAAGCCGAACCGCCGCCGCGCCCGGCGCGACCGCCGCGTCCCCCGCTGCTGCCGGCTCGCCGCATGCCGAAGCGGCGCAATTTCGGCTCCCCGGCGGGGCGGATCGCGCTATTGCACGCACTGGCGCATATCGAGCTGAACGCAATCTACCTCGCCTGGGATTTGGTCGCGCGGTTTGGCGAAACCGGTCTGCCGCGCACGTTCTTCGAC
>JBFXDF010000373.1:0-2997 GCA_050181375.1 Alphaproteobacteria bacterium | reverse complement strand
CTGAAGCAGCTTGCCGCCGCCGCGCAGACCGAGATCGTCGTCTGCGTCATCGAGAAGGGGTCGGAGGTCGGCGCGCACATTCTCTCGGGCGCGGTATTCGAGCCGCGCGCGCTCGACGAACTGATCCCGGATTGGCGCGAGCGCGGCGCGCCGCTCAACACGCCCGCGGCCGAGGACCGGTTTCTGTACCTGACGCGCAACCGGGCGTTTCGGCTGCCCACCCCGCCGCAGATGCACAACAGCGGCAATTTCATCATCAGCCTCGGCAATCTGTGCCGCTGGCTGGCGGCGCAAGCCGAGGAGCTGGGTGTCGAGATCTATCCGGGCTTCGCCGGAGCCGAAATCCTCTACGACGAAAACGGCCGCGTGCGCGGCGTCGCGACCGGCGACATGGGCATCGGCCGCGACGGCGAGCCGACCGACCGCTATACGCCGGGGGTCGAGCTGATCGCGCGCGAGACGCTGCTGGCCGAAGGCTGCCGCGGCTCGTTGTCGAAACGGCTGATCGAGCGGTTTCAGCTGCGCGACCGGAGCGATCCGCAGACCTACGCGATCGGCATCAAGGAATTGTGGGAGATCGCCCCCGACCGGCACCAGCCCGGCCTCGTGATCCACACGGTGGGCTGGCCGCTCACCGGCGACGTTTATGGCGGCTCGTTTCTCTATCATCTGGAAAACCGCCAGGTCTCGGTCGGGTTCGTCATCGGGCTCGACTACCGCAACCCGCATCTGAACCCGTTTCTCGAGTTTCAACGCTTCAAGTCGCACCCGGCGATTCAGCCGTTTTTCGAAGACGGGCGGCGCATCTCGTATGGCTCGCGGGCGCTCAACGAGGGCGGGTTTCAGTCGATCCCGCGTCTCGATTTTCCCGGCGGCGCGCTGATCGGCGACAGCGCCGGGTTTGTCAACGTGCCAAAGATCAAGGGCAATCATACCGCGATGAAGTCCGGCATGGCGGCCGCCGAGGCCGTATTCGCGCGGCTGGGCGGCGACGATAGCGCACGGGTGCGGGACGCAATCGAGCGGAGCTGGATCTGGGACGAGCTTTACCGGGTGCGCAACATCCGGCCGAGCTTCCGCCTCGGGCTGTGGGGCGGCATCGCCTATTCGGCGCTCGACACGTTTGTTCTGCGCGGCCGCGCGCCGTGGACGTTTCACCACCACCCCGACCACACGCAGCTGATGCCGGCGAGCCAGATGCCGCCGATCGAGTATCCGCGCCCCGACGGCAAGATTACGTTCGACCGGCTGTCGTCGGTTTTCGTCTCGAATACCAATCACGAGGAAGACCAGCCGCCGCATCTGCGTCTGCGTGACCCGGCAAAAGCGATCGCGGTCAATTATCGCGTCTATGATTCGCCGGAACAGCGCTATTGTCCGGCGGGAGTGTACGAGATCGTGACGGAGGCCGCGACCGGCGAGCCGCGCCTTCAGATCAACGCGCAAAATTGCGTGCACTGTAAGACGTGCGATATTAAGGACCCGGAGCAAAACATTGATTGGGTTGTACCCGAGGGCGGCGGTGGACCAAACTATCCGAATATGTAACAGAACGGCCGGATCGGCAGACGGGCCAGTGCGCACCGCACGGCCGGCGGCGCCGGGACAGCTCGGCTCGCGGCACGCGCTGTTGTCTGTCACCGTGGCCCTTGGCGTTGGCCTCGGCATCGCCCTCACGGCGCCTCCCGTCGCGGCAAAGACCGCTGCGGCAAAGCCGCAAGCGGTATCGAACCCGCACCTCTATGGCGATTACCTGGCCGGACGGCAGGCCCAGCAGCGCCGCGACTTCACGAACGCCGCGAAATTCTACGAAAAGGCGCTCGCGGCCGATCCGGATTCGCCGGAGCTTATCAGCCGCACCTTCCTGATGGAGGTGTTCACCGGGAATTTCGATCGGGCCGCGGCCCTGGCGCGGCGTGAACTGAAGCGCGATCCGAGCGACGCGGTCGCCCATCTCGTGACCGTCGTCGAGCGGCTCAAGTCCGGTGACACGGCCGGCGCGGCCAAGGAAGCGGCGGCGCTGCCGTCCGACGGGGTGCACCGGTTCATCGCGCCGTTCGCGCTTGCCTGGACCCGCATGGCGGCCGGCGATCTTGCCGGCGCCGAAACGGCTCTGCAGGGGCTCGACAAGTTCAACGGGTTCGAGCCGCTGAAAACCTTTCAGCTCGGTCTGCTGTACGACTTTGCCGGCAAGCCCGACAAAGCGCGCCAATTTTACGACAAGGCGACCGCCGAAAGCGACCAGCTGAACTGGCGGGTGACTGAAATCGTCGCCAATTTCGACGAGCTACAAGGTCAGCCCGAGCAGGCGAAGGCGCTTTACGACCGCTTTCTGCAGCAGAACAGCACGAGCGATCTGGCAAGCGCGGTCGCCGCCATTCGGGCCGCCGGCCCGGCCAAGCCGCCGTTGACCTCGCCGGCCGATGGATTGGCCGCGGCGCTGTTTGATCTCGCCAGTATCCTGAACCAGCCCGAGAGCATCGATCTGGCGCTGCTGTACGACCGCGCGGCACTGGCGTTGCGCCCGCAATTCCCGTTGGCGCGGCTGCTGCTGTCCGACATACTGAGCGCCCAGAAAAAGCCCGAGGAGAGCCTCGCGGCACTCGGCGAAATCCCGAAGAACTCGCCGTATTACTGGTCGGCGCAGCTGCGCGGCGCGATCAATCTCGACACCCTCGACCGCAGCGACGAGGCGGTCGTGCAGCTCAGGACAATGGCGGCGGAAAACCCGACCTCGATCGGCCCCCTCGTCTCGCTCGGCGATATTCTGCGCGGCAAAAAGCGATTTGGCGAGGCCGCCGACGCCTATGACGAGGCGATCCGCCGGACCGAGACGGCCGGGCTGCCGGAAAAATGGACGCTGTACTATGACCGCGGCTTCGCGCGCGAACGCGCGGGGCAGTGGGAGAAGGCCGAGGCCGATCTGCTGAAGGCGCTCGAGCTCAGCCCGGAGCAGCCGATGGTGCTGAATTATCTCGGCTATTCCTGGATCGACCG
>JBFXDF010000372.1:0-3021 GCA_050181375.1 Alphaproteobacteria bacterium | reverse complement strand
TTTCCAGAAGGATGCGCCGGGGTTCGCGCCAGACTGGGTGCGGCGGGTGAATATCTACTCGCGCGACTCGCAGCGGGACATCCGTTATATCGTCATCGACGAAGTGGAAACCCTGCTCTACGTCGTCAATCTGGCCGCGATTCCACTGCACCTTTGGAGCTCCCGGATCGGTTCCCTGGAAAGCCCGGATTGGCTCGTGCTGGATCTCGACCCCAAGGAGGCTCCCTTCGGCGACGTCGTCAAAGTCGCGCGCCTGCTGCACGGGATTCTTTCTGAAATCGGCGTTGAAAGTTTTATCAAGACCTCCGGTGCCTCGGGGTTGCATATTCTGCTGCCGCTGGGGCGCCGCTACACGCACGAACAGGCGAAGGACTTCGCGCGGCTGTTGGCCACGCTGGCGGCGGATTCGGCTCCCGAAATCGCCACCGTGGCGCGGCCGGTTGCCGAGCGGGGCGGCCGGGTCTACATCGATTTCGGCCAGAACGGCCAGGGGGTGACGATCGCCGCGCCGTTCACGGTTCGTCCGCTGCCGGGAGCGCCGGTGTCCTGCCCGTTGCGCTGGCGCGAGGTCAATAGCCGGTTGTCGCCGTCGCGATTTACGATTAAAACCGTGTTGGCGCGCTTTGCGCGCGGCGGAGACCCGATGGCGCCGGTGCTGAAGAAACAACTGGACATCGGCGCCGCTCTGGCGCAGATTGAAAAAAAATTCAGTTCTCTTCTTGGCAAGGGGACTGGATAAGGGCGCGGCGATGGAGCTCTGACCGTCGGCGGCCGTCGCCGTCGCTCGGGGTCTCGCCGGTCTCCGACTCCGTGATATGACGAAACCTACCGTCGCCGATATCGAACGCATCGCCAGCAACGGCGATCCGGTGGTACGCAATCTGCAGATCACGCAGAGTTATTTCGAGATTTCCCGATGCTTCGCCGGCCTTCTCGGCGTTGCCGCAAACTGGTGCACGTTTGCGACCTGGGCGTCCAAGCAGGCCGGGCAGACGATCCGCCAGGAGGATCTGCTCCGCGCCTTCGAAGAGCGATTCCTAGCGTCGCCCGAGATCGAGGCGGCGCTGGACGAGCTTGGCGGCAGGCTGGCGCGCGCCGGTGCGCGCCTCGATCGAATCCCGAAGGGGGCGGTGCTGCGCGCGCTCGATCCGGCCGCTGCGATTGCCCGTGCGGCCGACGCCGTCGGCCGCGGCAATCGGAAAGTCTACGAGGAAATCGGCCGCGAGTTCGCGCGCTTCCTCGAGATGTTCGGCGGCGACGGAGCTTTCGACGCCGTCAAGATGGCGCGATTTTGCGCCGCTCTCCGGCCGGGCGAGCCGCCGGACGGCCAGCGGCTTCTCGCCTTGGCATTTACCCGCTACGGCCAAGCCCGTTTCCAATCCGGGCCCGACAAATCCGAGCTTTTGCTGCTGGCGAACTTGTGCGCCGGCTTTCACGAGCAAACCCGGCTGCAGCCGGAAATCGCAGCGGCGCTCAACGCCGGTCTCGGGGGCATTGAAACGATCAAGCGTGATCTGATGGACGCGCTCGTGCCGCGCGGGATGCTCCGCAGCCGGCTCGTGGCGCTGCTCGATCGGCGTACCCTTCTGGACAGCGCGCTCGGGCGCCTGGTCGGGGCGGCCATTCGGCTGTTCCGGCTTGTGTTCACCGACCGGTTGATGACCCTGCATCTGGCGCGCGGTGAAGTGCTGCGCCTCGGCCGGGACTTGCGGGGCGCGTTCCCGGCAACACTCAAGCAGATCGGCAATGTCGAGCTGGAGGCGATGCTGGCGCGAGTGGACTGCACTGCAAATAGCCTTGTCGACAGCGGCGCCAGGGACTGGGCCGATTTACCGGACCGGATGCACTTCATCGCTGATTTTTTCCGTCTCTATCAGGAACAGGAGTCGCTTTTCGATCCGCCGTTCAGCGAGGAGCAGGCCGCCTGGATCCGATCGGGACGCCGGCCCGAAGGCCGGCTGTAAAGCGGCCGGTCGCGGCGTTGCGCCGCTCGCGGAAGCGTCGGCGCGCCAAACCGGGCGGGGGCTTGGCGCTGCTGCGCAGGACCAGACACCTGCGGCAGGTGCCGTCGTCGCGCTTCGGCTGTCGGCGCGCAGTGCGTCTGCCTTGAGCCCGTGCGCGCGATCGTGAAGCGCATCCCGCCCGAACCGCGGGATCATCGGGTCGGCCGCCGGCGCGAATGCGCGGCGTAGACGTCCTCCCGTCGATTTTTCAGCAGCGGCAGCTTCTCGCGCGCTTCGGCGACGAGTCCGGGATCGAGGTCGACGCATTGCAGCTTTTCCCCGTCGCCGAGATCCGACACGACCCGTCCCATGGGGTCTGCAACGAGGCTGTGGCCGATATAAATATTGCCGGTCTGATCCGGCGCCACGACGTAACAGCCGTTTTCCAGCGCCCGCGCTTTGATCATCGTTTGCCAGTGATCCAGTTTCATGTCGCCCTGGACCCAGCCGGAAGGCGCGAACAGCACCGCGGCGCCGTCGAGCGCCAGCATCCGGGCCATCTCGGGAAAGCGCAGATCGTAGCAGATCATCATGCCGCAGAGCATTCCCTCGGCGGAGTGCGGTACGGCCGGATCGGAACCCGGATGAAACTTGTCGGATTCTTTGAAGCCGAAGGCATCGTAGAGATGGAGTTTCCGGTAAACGGACGCGATCCGGCCGGAGTTCTCGATCCAGACCGCCGTGTCGAAGACACGATCGGGCACCGGGCAGATTTCGTACAGGGTCGCGAGGACTCCGATGTTGGCGGCGCGGGCCGCCTCTCGTAACGCGTCGACGAACGGCCCGTCGACTGGCTCGGCCCGGGCGGCGAGTTCACGGGCGGTTTCGTCGGCAGGCGAAAAGGCCATCAGAAACTCCGGGAAGGCGACCATGGAGGCGCCCTCGGCCGCGGCATTACGGATCATCCGTTCGGCGGCGGCCAAATTCTGTTCCTTGACGGTCGTGGATGCGATTTGAGCGATGGCAAGGATCGGCATTTTGAGATCGAAAGCCTGGAATAATTTCTCAAGGAAGGCTA
>JBFXDF010000371.1:0-3031 GCA_050181375.1 Alphaproteobacteria bacterium | reverse complement strand
CCGCGATCGTGAATGGCCGGTTCGACAAACCGCAGGCCAAGGATCCGGACGACGCCGACCTCCATGCGCTGGTGATCGACATCGCGAATGGCGCGATCCGGCAGAAGATCGAAACCGGGGAGGATGCCGAAATCACCGGCATCGCCTTCGCCCCCGACGGCGCGCAATTCGCGCTGGCCTTGCGCAACGGAACCGCCGAAATCTGGGAAACCGCGAGCGCGAGGAAGCTCAAGTCGCTGCCGCCGGCTAAGGAAGACGCCGATGCGCGATCGATCGCATTCTCGCCCGACGGCAAGTTGCTGATCGGCGCCGGCATGTTCGACGACGACGTGTTCGTCTGGAATATCGACAGCGGCAAGGTCCAGCGCGTCTACAAGATGCCGAACGGCCTCGCCGGCTATCGCTATGCGACCTCGGTCGCGATGTCGCGCGACCGCAAGATCGTCGCCGCCGGCCTCGGCCAGCGTTCGGTGTCATCGGGCGATATCGGTCCCGAACGCGGCGGCATCCATCTTTGGGACGCCGATACCGGCAAGCTCCGCACCACGCTCCGCAATCAGCGCGGCGCGATCACCGCGCTCGCCTTCTCGCAAAACGACAAATGGATCGTGTCGGGAAGTCTCGACGGCACCATCCAGTATTGGGACCGCGTCACCGGCCGGCCGCTTGCGACCGCGGTCGCCGGTCCCAGCGGCCGCTGGATATTGCTCGGCGAAGGCGGCTTCTATGCCGGCTCGGACGGCATCGACGACGCGGTCAATGTGGTGCGCGGCGCCGCCGCTGCCTCCGGGCCGGCGGTCGCAAAAATCCTGTCCCGTCCCGATCTGATGGAGGCGCTTTTCAAGGGCGACAACGCGAAATACCTCGACGCCCTCAAGAAGCTCGACCTGTCGTCGGTGGCGCCGTAGCGGTCGTCCCAAACTCCGCTCACTCCCGGGATACCAGCACTTCCCGAATACCGCCAATTGCGCATAACTCGTGCAATCGTTAAGGCACATTAACCATTGTGATGCCGCATTCGGGTCATTGCATGGGCGGCAAGATGTTTGGGGAACATCGCAGGGGTTTCGGGGGGTTGGCGGTCGCGCTCGCGCTATGGCCGCTGTCGGCGGTATTGTCGCAATCCCTGGCGGAACCCTGCACCACCATCGATCTCGGGGAAAGCCGCGTCGCCGCGATCGAGGACAGCCGCACGCTCGCGCTGCAGGACGGCCGGAAAATCCGGCTGGCCGGGATCGAATGGGCGGTGCCGCCCGATCAGGCCCGTATCGTCCTGTCGGAACTGCTCGACCGGCCGGTCACGCTCGCCGCCTCGGAACGGTCCGAGCCGGACCGATACGGCCGTATTCATGCTTTTCCGCGTTATCCTTTCTCAAGTGTTAGCGGCTCGGAAACCCCGATCCAGTATGGATGGCTGGAACGGGGTATTGCATTGGTGAGTAGCCGGGGTCTGGACAAGACGTGCGCCGGGGCGCTGCTGGCGGCCGAAAATCGCGCGCGCGAGCGGCACCTCGGCGCCTTTGCCCAAGGCGGGCTGGCCGCCCACAGGGCCGACAATTATGGGCCAATCTTAAGCGAAACCGGCCGTTTTGCGGTGGTCGAAGGCAAGGTTCTGTCGGTCCGCGAGGCCGGGAACACACTCTATGTCAATTTCGGCCGGCGCTGGTCGGAAGATTTCACCGTGACGATTGCGAAACGGCTGCAACCGGCCTTTATATCCGGCGGGGTCGCGCCGAAATCGTTGTCCGGCCAGATGGTCCGGGTCCGAGGGTTCATCGAGGAACGCGGCGGCCCCTGGATCGAGGCCACAAGTCCGGCGCAATTTGAAACGGCTTTCGGCCGGTAGGAACGCAGGTGCGGACGATTCACGGCAGCAACGCAAGGAGACGCATCGCAGGCGCGGCGCTGGCCGCGATGCTTGCGGGCTTCGTTGCCGCCTGCTCCGGCGGCTATCAGGTCGGCCGGCAGATCTCCCTGCCCGAGGTGCCGAAGGAGACCGAGGCCAATACGCCGGCGGCGCGCGAGCATCGCCGTATCCTCGCCGCCTATGGCGGCTCCTACAACAACCCGGCTCTGGAAGAGCAGCTCAATCGCACCGTCGAGAAGCTGGTCGCGGCCTCCGAGCGGCCGGACATGCATTACAAGGTGACGATCCTGAACTCGCCCGCCGTCAACGCCTTCGCATTGCCGACCGGCCAGCTCTATGTGACGCGCGGCCTGCTCGCGCTCGCCAACGACAATTCCGAGGTCGCCTCCGTGCTGTCGCACGAGATGGCGCATGTGATCGCGCGCCATGCCGCGATCCGCGCGGACCAGATCCGCCAGGCCGCGATCCTCAACCGCGTCGCCAGCGACGTGATCGGCGATCCGCAGATGGGCGCGCTCGCGCTCGCCAAGTCCAAGATCGCGCTCGCCACCTTCTCGCGCGGCCAGGAATTCGAGGCCGACGGCATCGGCGTCGGCATCTCCTCGCGCGCGGGCTACGATCCTTATGGCGCGACCCGCTTCCTCACCTCGATGGGAAGGAGCGCGGAATTGCGCTCGGGCAACCAGAAGACCGATACACGCACGCTCGAATTCCTGTCCTCGCATCCGGCGACGCCCGAACGCGTCGCCAACGCGACGCTGAACGCGCGGCAATATGCGGCGCCCGGCCCCGGCTCGCGCGAACGCGCCGAATATGTGCGGCTGCTCGACGGTCTCGTCTATGGCGAGGACCCGAGCGAGGGCTTCGTGCGCGGACGGCGCTTCGTGCATCCGAAACTCGGCTTCACCTTCACCGCGCCCGAGGGCTTCGTGCTGGAGAACACCCCGCAGGCGGTGTTCGGCTTCAAGGACGGCGGCGACCAGGCGCTGCGGCTCGACGTCGTGCGCATCCCGGCCGACCAGAAGCTCACCGAATATCTGCAGGCCGGCTGGATCGAGAATATCGACCAGAACTCGATCGAGGAGGTGACCGTCATCGGCGTCCGCGGCGCCACCGCCACCGCCAACGGCGTGCCCTGGGGCTTCCGTCTCTACGCCAGCCGGG
>JBFXDF010000370.1:0-3032 GCA_050181375.1 Alphaproteobacteria bacterium | reverse complement strand
CGATCCCGATGCGCGAGCTGATCGAGCGTCACGCCGGCGGCGTGCGCGGCGGCTGGGACAATCTGCTGGCGGTGATCCCCGGCGGCTCCTCGACCCCGTGCCTGCCGAAGCCGATCTGCGATGAGGTGCTGATGGATTTCGACGCGCTCGTCGCCGAGAAAAGCGGCCTCGGCACCGCGGCGCTGATCGTGATGGACAAATCGACCGACATCGTCAAGGCGATCGCGCGGCTGGCGCAATTCTACAAGCACGAGAGCTGCGGTCAGTGCACGCCGTGCCGCGAGGGCTGCGGCTGGGTGTGGCGGGTCATGGAGCGCATGGTGGTCGGCAACGCCTCGGTCGCCGAGATCGACATGCTCGAGGAAGTGACCCGCGAGATCGAGGGTCACACGATCTGCGCGCTGGCCGATGGCGCGATGTGGCCGGTGCAGGGGCTGATCCGCCACTTCCGCCCGGAGCTGGAGCGCCGCATCGACGAATACCGCGCCGCCGCGCCGCGGCAAGCGGCGGAGTGAGGTTGATGAGCGCTGCAATCGCCGCGGTCATGCCCCTCACCCCAGCCCTCTCCCCGCAAGCGGGGAGAGGGAGAGCGGCGGCTTGGTCATGGAATGCAGCGGCCGAGATTTATGGCTGCATCAGCCGGGTCCCCTCTCCCCGCGGGCGGGGAGAGGGACAGGGTGAGGGGCCATCCCACACGCAGTTTAAGGCGCGCTCATGCCCAAGGTAACCATTGACGGCCGCGAGATCGAGGTCGCGCCGGGCACGACGATCCTGCAGGCGTGCCAGCAGGCCGGCGTCGAAATCGCGCATTTCTGCTATCACGAACGCCTCAACATCGCCGGCAATTGCCGGATGTGCCTGGTCGAGGTCGAGCGCTCGCCAAAGCCGGTGGCGTCCTGTGCGATGCCGGTGGCCGACGGCAACGTCATCCTGACGCAATCGGAGAAGGCGAGGAAAGCCCGCCACGGCGTCATGGAGATGCTGCTGATCAACCATCCGCTCGATTGCCCGATCTGCGACCAGGGCGGCGAGTGCGATCTGCAGGACCAGGCGATGGCCTACGGGTTCGACCGCGGCCGCTTCGAGGAAAACAAGCGCGCGGTGCGCGACAAGAATTTCGGCCCGCTGGTCAAGACCAGCATGAACCGCTGCATCCATTGCACCCGCTGCATCCGCTTCATGACCGAGATCGCCGGCGTCGAGGAGCTCGGCGCCACCGGCCGCGGCGAGGCGATGGAGATCACGACCTATGTCGAGCGCGCGATCGGCTCGGAACTGTCGGGCAACATCATCGACCTCTGCCCGGTCGGCGCTCTGACCTCGAAACCTTACGCGTTCGTGGCGCGTCCCTGGGAATTGCGCAAGACCGAGTCGGTCGACGTGCTCGACGCGGTCGGCAGCAACATCCGCATCGACTCGCGCGGCGCGCAGGTCCTGCGCATCCTGCCGCGGCTCAACGAGGACGTGAACGAAGAATGGCTCGCCGACAAGGGCCGCTTCGCCCATGACGGGCTGATCGCGCGGCGGCTCGACCGCCCGTGGATTCGCCGCGCCGGGCGGCTCGTCGAAGCCGAGTGGCACGACGCGCTCGAACTTGCCGCCGAGCGCATTGGCGGCGTGCCGCCCGAGCGGATCGCGGCGATCGCCGGCGATCTGTGCGACACCGAATCGATGTTCGCGCTCAAGGAGCTGCTGCACGGGATCGGCGCGACCAGCCTCGACTGCCGCCAGGACGGGGCCAGGCTCGATCCGGACTGCCGCGCCGGCTATCTGTTCAACACCACGATCGCCGGGATCGAGCGGGCCGATGCCTGTCTGCTGATTGGCGCGAACCCGCGGCGCGAGGCGCCGCTGATCAACGCGCGGCTGCGCAAGCGCTATCTGCAAGGCGGGTTCCGGGTCGCCGCGATCGGTCCGGCGCTCGATTTGACCTATCCGGTCGAGATGCTCGGCGAGGGCGGCGCGGCGCTGAACGCGCTGGTGCGCGGCGATCACGAATGGGCCGCGGTATTGCGCGATGCCGAAGCCGCGATGCTCATCGTCGGCTCGGCCGCGCTGGCGCGCGAAGACGGCGCCCGCGTGCTCGGCGCGGCGCGGGCGCTCGCCGAGGCCTGCGGTCTCGTTCGCGAGGACCGGACCGGCTTCAACGTGCTGCAACGCGCGGCGGCGCGGGTCGGGGCTCTCGACATCGGTTTCGTCCCCCGCGGCGGCGGCAAGGATGTCGCCGGCATCATCGCCGGGTGCCGCTCGGGGTCGATAGAGCTGCTGTATCTGCTCGGCGCCGACGAGCTCGACCTCGCGAATACCGGATCGGCCTTTGTGATCTACCAGGGCCACCACGGCGACCGCGGCGCGGCGCGGGCCGATGTCGTGCTGCCCGGCTGCGCCTACACCGAGAAGGACGCGATTTACGTCAACACCGAGGGGCGGGTCCAGCTCGGCCGCCGCGCCGTGTTCCCGCCCGGCGAGGCGCGCGAGGACTGGGCGATCCTGCGAGCGCTGTCGGGTGTTCTCGGGAGGCCGTTGCCGTTCGATTCGCTGCGCGATTTGCGCGACAAAATGCGCGAGGCGCACCCGCATCTCGCGCGCGTCGGGGAGATCGTGCCGGCCGAGTGGGGCAAGTTTGGCGAAAGCGGCGCGGCGGACGAAACGGCGTTCGTCTACCCGGTCGCGGATTACTACCGCACCGACCCGATCAGCCGCGCCAGCCCGACAATGGCCGAATGCAGCGAAGCCTTCGGCGGGCGCCCGGAGGCAACGCCGCGGACCGGCACGCATGGGTAGGCCGTATCCTCGCCCTCGCCCGCCGGGCGCGACGCGGCCGGTGCCCCCTCTCCCGCATTGCGGGAGAGGGTTATGTGCGACAGCCGCACCGGGGCCGGGATACCTCCTCTCCGCCAGGGGGGAGGGTTGGGGTGAGGGGGACCCCGCATGACCGATTTCTGGTGGGGCTACGGCTGGCCGACCGCGATCGTTGTGATCGAGGTGCTGATCGTCGCCATCCCGCTGCTGCTCGCCATCGCGTATTACAC
>JBFXDF010000369.1:0-3090 GCA_050181375.1 Alphaproteobacteria bacterium | reverse complement strand
CCCCTCGTGGGAGGGGGTTGGGGGGAGGGGGCGCCAGACGCAAAGACGAAATGCAGTCCACCAAAGGCTCGGCGCAGTTCAGCGTGGGGATGACGACGGAGAGCTTCACCCGGCGACGATTGCAGCCCCCCGCCTCCGGTTCAAGGCCCGGGGTCGATCACCTCGGCGCAGGCGTCGGTCGGCGCGGCGGCGACGTGGCCGACCACCGGCACGATCTTGAGGCCGGCGGAGGCGATGCGGCACGGCGCCGCGACCAAGCCGCAGCCGGACAGCATCAGGCACGCCATCAGGATCAGACAGATACGCATCGCTTCACTCCGTTTCCCGGGCCGCAACCAGGAGGCCGCGACTCGGGTTCCCCGGGCGAGTGACAAGGCTGTTGCGTTGTTCTTGATATGTTCTGATCGGTCTGGCATCGTCGGGCCATGGCCGACCCCGACTCCCTGCCCCCCGGCGCCGTGCGCAAGGGCCGCGGCGCGGTGACCAACCGCGACGGTCGCTTCGAGCGCTTCGCGCACGAGGCGGTGGACGACGGCTGGGCGCGCGACGACGGCGAGGACGAGACGCTGCCGGCGCTGCGCACCACGGTCACGGTCGATGCCACGCGCACCATCATCGCGCGCAACCAGTCGCCCGACGTCCCGTTCGACCGCTCGATCAACCCCTATCGCGGCTGCGAGCACGGCTGCATCTACTGCTTCGCGCGGCCGACCCATGCCTTCCTCGGCCTGTCGCCCGGCCTCGACTTCGAGACGCGGCTGCTGCACAAGCCGGACGCCGCGCGCCTGCTGGAGGCGGAGCTGCGCAAGCCGCGCTATCGCTGCGCCGTGATCGCGATGGGGACCAACACCGACCCCTACCAGCCGATCGAGCGGCAATACCAGACCACGCGGTCGATCCTGGAGGTGCTGTCGGCGTTCAACCACCCGGTCGGCATCGTCACCAAGTCGGCGCTGGTGGCGCGCGACATCGACATCCTGGCGCCGATGGCCGCGAAGAACCTGGCGCATGTCTTCGTCTCCGTCACCACGCTCGACCGCACCATCGCGCGGCGGATGGAGCCGCGGGCGGCGACGCCGCAGCGCCGGCTCGATACCATCCGCGCGCTGTCGGCCGCCGGCATCCGCACCGGCGTGATGGTGGCGCCGATCGTGCCGGGACTGACCGACCCGGAGATGGAATCGATCCTGGAGGCCGCGGCGGCGGCGGGCGCGACGCACGCCGGCTACGTGCTGCTGCGCCTGCCGCTGGAGATCAAGGACCTGTTCGAGGAATGGCTCGCCGCGCATGAGCCGCTGAAGGCCGGCCGCGTCCTCGGCCTGATGCGCAGCATGCGCGGCGGCCGCCTCTATACCTCGGATTTCGGCGAGCGGATGCGCGGCGCCGGCCCCTACGCCGACCTGATCGAGGACCGCTTCACCCGCGCGGCCGCCAGGCTCGGCTTAAACCGCCGGCGCTTCGACCTCGACACCGCGCAGTTCGCCCCGCCCAAGCGCGCCGGCGACCAGTTGGATTTGTTCTGAGCGGGCGCGCCGGCTAACCGGCGGTATCGCTGTTGCGAACCGTTCGACCGGCGGGATATGTTTTGCGCGAACGGCACCGTCGATGCCGACGCCATAAGAAAGCCCGGTCGATCGCAAAGCTCTTACAGGATGGCCGCCGATGACGGCCTCCACGACATTGGAACGCGATAATTCCGCTGCGACCCCGCCCGCCATCTTGAGCGCGCGCGATGTCGCGCTCGTGTATCGCACCCGGACCGGCTCGATCGCGGCGCTGAAGGACCTGTCGCTTGATGTCGCCGCCGGTGAATTCGTCGCCATCCTCGGGCCCTCCGGCTGCGGCAAGTCGACTTTCCTGAAGATCGTGGCAGGACTGATCCCGGCGAGTTCAGGCCATGTCCTGCTTAACGGCGCCGCCACCAGCAAGCCGCGCCCCGATGTCGGCATCGTCTTTCAGCAGCCGGCGCTGATGCCGTGGAAGACCGTTCTCGACAACGTGCTGATCACCCCGCTTTGCCTCGGGCGCGACATGCGCGCCGCGCGCGAGGCTGCGCTTGCCCTGCTCCGCCTCGTCGGTCTCGAGGCATTCGCCGCCAACTATCCCTTTGAGCTGTCGGGCGGCATGCAACAGCGCGTCGGGTTGGCGCGCGGACTGGTCCACGACCCCGCGGTGTTGTTGATGGACGAGCCCTTCGCCGCGCTCGACGCGATGAACCGCGAGCACATGATGATCGAGCTGCAGCGGTTATGGCTGACGACGGCCAAATCGGTCGTGTTCGTCACCCACAGTATTCCGGAAGCGGTCTTCCTCGCCGACCGGGTTGTCGTGATGTCGTCGCGACCGGGGCGCGTGATCGATGATATCCGCGTGCCATTCCCGCGACCGCGCGACCTCGACACCATGGTAAGCGCGCCGTTCGGCGAACTGTGCAACCACCTTCGGCGCCTTTTCGTCGCGCCGGCCGACCGGGCAGCGCCGCCGTGAACCAGCGAATGCGCAACCTCGTCCTGCCGGCCGCGACGTTCGTAGCTTTCATCGCCGCCTGGCACGGCTACGTCACCGCTTTCGACGTGCCCGATTTCATCCTGCCGCATCCCAGCGAGGTGGCCGGCGCATTCATCGCGACCTTCGCGCGCGGCACGATCTGGCCGCACTTGCTGTTCACCGTGCAGTGCCTTGCCGCAGGTTACGTGATGGGATGCGCGGCGGCGGTCGCGCTCGGCACTCTGGTCGCGGAATCCCGCACGGTCGAAGGTTGCCTGTACCCCTACGTCATCGCGCTGCAGTCGATGCCGAAGGTCGCGCTGGCGCCGCTGCTTTTCGTGTGGTTCGGCTTCGGCGCCGAATCGAAGATCGTGATGGTCGCCCTGATCTGTTTCTTCCCGGTGTTCGTCAATACGATGGTCGGCATCAAGCAAGCCGACCCGGCGCTGATTGACGTGATGCGGGCCTCGGCCGCAACCCGGTGGCAAATCTTCATCCACGTCAAGCTGCCCGCTGCGGCAAGCTCGATCTTCGCCGGCCTGCAGATCGCGGTCGTCCTCGGATTGATCGGCGCGTTGGTCGCGGAGTTCATCTCGACCAGGC
>JBFXDF010000368.1:0-3098 GCA_050181375.1 Alphaproteobacteria bacterium | reverse complement strand
TGTTGTCATGGCCGGGCTTGTCCCGGCCATCCCGCTTAGGTAGGCACTGTGTTGCCCTCCTAAGCGGGGTCACCGGGACAAGCCCGGTGACGACAGATGAGGGAGCATCATGTCCCAGCCCACCTTCATGCAACTCGCTCTCGAGGAAGCCCGCGCCGCGGCGGCGCGCGGCGAGGTGCCGATCGGCTGCGTCATCGTCCAGGGCGGCGAGGTGGTGGCGCGCGCCGGCAACCGGACATTGGCGGACCGGGATCCCACCGGCCATGCCGAAATCCTCGCCATCCGTGAGGCGGCGAGGGTGCTGGGTACCGAGCGGCTGACCGGCTGCGACCTCTATGTGACGCTGGAGCCGTGCACCATGTGCGCGGCGGCGGCCTCGTTCGCGCGGGTGCGGCGGCTCTATTTCGGCGCCAGCGATCCAAAGGGCGGCGCGGTGGAAAGCGGCGTGCGCTTCTACGACAGCGCCGCCTGCCACCACAGACCGGAGGTCTATGGCGGCATCGGCGAAGCCGAATGTGCTGCGCTATTGCGGGAGTTCTTCGCGGCGCGGCGCTGAGGCGGCGCCCGCGGCGGTCAGACGGTGACGTCGAGCTGGTGCGCCGAATCGCCCGAGGTGGCGTGCTGCTCCTGCTCGTCCTGCTGCTGCTGCCGCGCCTGTTGCGCCGCGGATGTCTGCGCGCTCTGATCGCGGAACGCTTCGTTGCGGCCCTGCGACGTGCCGCTGAACGGCGAAATCGCCTGGATCCCGATGCTCGAGTCCGACATGGGTTGACCTCCAAGCGATCAACCTAGGCAAGTCCGTATAAAGGAACCGCGGACAAAACTGCTCGGATCGGTTTAAAATAAACAGAAAATTTTCGTATTATTTATTCCGTTGTCTATTCTTTGGCGCCCGCCGCCCGCGCGAACGCCCATGCCTTGTCGGCCAGCGGCCGGATCAGCTCGGCCCTAGCCGGGGCAAACTCCGAGGTCGCGGTGCCGTCGCGGACGCGGCCGATGATGCCCTGCAAAATCGCGGCGATGCGGAAGAAGTTGTAGGCGAGATAGACATTGAGGTGCGGCCGCGGGTCGAGCCCGGTGCGCGCCACATAATCATCGACATAATCCGCCATCGACGGAATGCCGAGTGCGCCGAGATCGTGGCCGGCGAGCGTCGCGGTGCCGGCGGCGGTTTCGGTCTGCGGCATGTGCCAGGCCATCAGGTGATAGGTGAAGTCGGCGAGCGGATCGCCGAGCGTCGACAATTCCCAGTCGAGCACGGCGAGGACGCGCGGTTCGTCCTTGGCCATGATCAGGTTGTCGATGCGGTAGTCGCCATGCACGACACGCACCGGACCGGACGGCGGCAAGTGGCGCGGCAGCCAGTCGATCAACCGTTCCATCGGTTCGATCGTTTCGGTCTGCGAGGCGCGATATTGCTTCGACCATCGATCGACCTGGCGCGCGACATAGTTCTCGCCCTTGCCGAAATTGCCAAGCCCGATCGTCGCCGGATCGAACGCATGCAGCCGCGCGATGGTGTCGTTCATCGCATCGTACACCGCGGCGCGCTCGGCCGGCTCCGAGCCGGGCATCTGCGGCTCCCAGAACACGCGGCCGTCGGCAAAGCTCATGACATAGAACGCCGTGCCGGCGACGGCCTCATCGGCGCAATAGCAGAGCGGCTCGGCAACCGGAAAGTCTTGCGCGAACAGCGCACCGATGACGCGATATTCGCGATCGACCGCGTGCGCCGACGGCAGCAATTTGCCCGGCGGCTTGCGCCGCAGCACGTAGCGCCGCGCCGGTGTTTCCAGGAGATAAGTCGGGTTCGACTGGCCGCCCTTGAACTGCCGCGCCGTCAGCGGCCCCTGGAAGCCGTCGATATGTGCGGCGAGATAGTCGGCGAGGCGCGCTTCGTCCATGCGCAGCGCGGCCGGGGTTTCCTTGGTGCCGGAGAAGGCCTGCTGACGGTCAATCGGCATGGTGCGTCACGCGGCGAAGAAGGCGAGCAGGGCCTTGGCGGTCTCGTCCGGATTTTCCTCGGCGAGGAAATGGCCGGAGTCGATGGCACGGCCTTCGACCTTGGTCGCCCATTGCCGCCAGGTCGCCAGCGGTCCCGAGGTCTCGCTCGGAATGCCGGCATCGCCCCAGACCGCCAGCATCGGACAATCGATGGTCTTGCCGGCGGCGCGATCGGCATTGTCATGCGCGAGGTCGGTGGTGGCGCCGGCGCGATAGTCCTCGCACAAAGCATGGATGTGCGGCTCGACATAAGCGGCGCGATAATGCGCCAGCGCTTCCGGTGCAAAAGCAGAAAGGTTCTTCGCCTTGGTCCAACTCGCCAAGGTCCAGTCCAGATAGGCGACCGGCATGTGGCCGATCATCTGTTCGGGCAGCGGCTTGGGCTGCGCGAGGAACAGCCAGTGATAGGTCTTCATCGCCATGGTCATGTCCATGGTGCGCCACATCTCGCCGGTCGGGATGATGTCGAGCGTGGCGAGGCGCGTCACGCGCGCCGCGTGGTCGAGGGCGAGCCGATAGGCGACGCGGCCGCCGCGGTCGTGGCCGGCGAGGCTGAAGCGATCATGGCCGAGCGCGGCCATCAGCTCGACCAGCGCCTTCGCCATTGAACGCTTGTCGTAGGGCGCGCGATCGGCATTCGCCTCAAGCACGGCAGAGGCGCCATAGCCGGGCAGGTCGGGAACAATCAGCGTGAAGCGCGCGGTGAGCGCCGGCGCCACGCGATGCCACATCACATGCGTCTGCGGATAGCCGTGGATCAGCAGCAGCGGCGGACCCTTGCCGCCAACGCGGGCAAACAGCCGCCCCGCCGAGGTGTCGACCTCGCGGGTGGCAAAACCGGGAAACAGATCGGGCAATGACGTCATCGGACCTCCGGCATCGGGAAGGTGATTATGCCGGAAAAGCGGCCCGATAACAGCGCCGAAGAGTCGGCAAAGCCCGGCAACGTGCCGGGATTTGCGTCGTGACGATGGCGCGGTCTACTTGCTGCCCGCGTAATCGGCCGGGTTGCCTTCGCGCAGAAGCTGCTCGCGGATGAACGGATCCGGATCGGCGCCGATCACCTGGCCGTCCGACACCACGGTGGTGCCGGC
>JBFXDF010000367.1:0-3180 GCA_050181375.1 Alphaproteobacteria bacterium | reverse complement strand
TAACCCTCACCCGCCTCGCTATGCTCGGCACCCTCTCCCGCAATGCGGGAGAGGGGCTCGATTCATCAATACTCAGTTGATCAGCCCGGCGCCGCGCATCGCGCGCGTTACCTTCTCCTGCGTCTCCGGCGTGGTCTGCCATAGCGGCTGGCGGACTTCCGGGGTGCAGCGGCCGATCAGCGAGGCGGCGTATTTGACCGGCGCCGGGCTGGTCTCGACAAACAGCGCGTCGTGCAGCGGGATCAGCCGCTCGTTGATCTTGCGCACCGTCGCGATGTCGCCCTTCTGCCAGGCTTCGTGCATTTCCGCGCACAGCCGCGGCGCGACATTCGCCGTCACCGAGATGCAGCCGTCACCGCCTTGCGCCAGATACGCGACCGCGGTCGCGTCCTCGCCGGACAGCAGCGAGAATTCGTCGCCGATCTCGACCCGCATCCTCAACGGCCGCGCCAGATCGTTGGTCGCGTCCTTGACCCCGACGATGTTCGGCAATTTGGCAAGCCGCGCCATCGTCGCGTTGTTCATATCGACCGAGCTGCGCCCCGGTATGTTGTAGATCACGATCGGCAGATCGACCGCGTCATGCACCGCCTTGAAATGCTGATACAGCCCTTCCTGGGTCGGCTTGTTGTAATAAGGGCAGACGATCAGCGCCGCGTCGGCCCCGGCCTTTTTCGCGGCCTTGGTCGCGTGGATCGTGTGCGCGGTCGAATTGAACCCGGTGCCCGGAATGACCGGCGCGCGGCCCTTGGCGACCTCGACGGTCAGCGCGATCAGGCGCTCCTGCTCGTCGTCTTCGAGGGCCGGACATTCGCCGGTCGTGCCGATCGGCACGAGCCCGTGGGTCCCCTGCCCGAGCTGCCAGGCGACATGTTCCTGAAAGGCGGTTTCGTCCACCGCGCCATCGCGGAACGGGGTAATCAACGCGACAAGCGACCCCTTGAACATCGTTACCTCCCGACCTGCGGACGCGGCCTTTATAAAACAGAAGAAACCACACGATAGCCGCGCCGCTACCTGCCATCAACACCGCGATTGACGGCCGGTTGCGGCGCGGTCGCCGCGGGGTTCTCGCGATAGGCGTTACAGACCGTTACAGTATCAACTTGCATCGCGCGACCGGAGACCGTACACGGGCGATGCTCGCCATTCCTGGGCTTGGGGGAACCGGCTTTGCGATCGGTATTTCGGCTGTGCGTTGCTCTGGTCTGCGGCATTGCGTTGTTTGGCGCGGCCGCCCGCGGCGACGACGCGCCGGATGGCGCGGCGTCGGCGGCGCTCGCCAGCGCCCGCAGCGGCGATTGGGCGAAGGCGTATTCGCTCGCCGGCCAGAGCAAGGACCCGCTGGCGCTGAAGCTGGTTCGCTGGCTCGATTACTCGCGCGGCACCGCCGACAATGCCAGATTCGCCGATATCACCGCCTTTATCGACCAGAACCCGGACTGGCCGTCGCAGAAAAAGCTGCGGCGGCGCGCCGAACTGGCGAGCGCCGGCGCGGACGACGACAATGTTGCCGCGTGGTTCAAGCGGTACCCGCCGACCAGCGGTTTCGGCAAGATCCGCGCCGCCGAAATCGCGATCAAGCGGGGCGATGTCGAGACCGGCACCGCCGCGCTGCGTCAGGCGTGGATCGAGGGCGATCTCAGCCCCTCCGACGAACGCGGCGTCATTGCCCGCGATGGCGGAAGGTTGCGCGCCGAGGACCATCAGGCGCGGCTCGACCGCCTGCTTTGGGAAGGCCAGAACGACGCCGCCAAGCGCACGCTGCCGCTGGTCTCGGCCGATTACCGGGCGCTTGCCGAAGCGCGGCTCGCCGTCGCCACCGATTCGTCCGCCGCGGCAAAGCTGATCGCCAAGGTCCCGGCGGCGCTGCGCAAGGACCCGGGGCTGGTGTTCGTGCAGGCGCGGCAGTTGCGCAAGAAGGACAAAAACGAGGCGGCGGCCGCGCTTCTGCTCGAGATCAGTTCCTCCGCCCATCCCGCGGAGTATTGGGAGGAGCGGCTCGTTCTCGCCCGCCGGCTGATGGCGTCCGCCAATACCGAGTTGGCGTATCGCCTCGTCACGCGGGATTCGCCGAGCGATGACGACGCGTATGCCGAGGCGCAGTTTCTCGCCGGCTATATCGCGCTTCGCTTTCACAAGGAGCCGGGCACCGCGTTCGACCACTTCGCCCGCATCCTCGCCCGGACCACCAACCCCGACGTCAAGGGCCGGGCGGCCTACTGGGCCGGGCGCGCCGCCGCCAACTCGGGCAACACCGATCTGGCGATGAAATGGTACGCGGTCGGCGCCGAGCACCGCACGACGTTTTACGGTCAGCTCTCGGCCCACGAGCTTGGCGACGACGCGCCGCCGAAGCCGATGCCGGAACCGCGGCCGACCGACACCGAAAAGGCCCGGTTCGAGGCGCAGGAAATGGTTCGCGCCGCACGGCTGTTCCTTGCCGCCGGCGACCGCAACAGGGCGCTGAACTTCCTGATGGCGATGGCGGATCAGGCGAAGCAGCCGATCGAGTTGGCGATGCTGGCGGCGCTTGCCGAATCCTACGGGCGCGTCGATCTGGCCATCGCGGTCGCGCGGCGCGCGATGGAAACGGGAATGCCGCTGCTGGTGCACGGTTATCCGGTCACGACCGTACCGGGCGCGGGCGGCACCGCCGAGCGTCCGCTGATCCTCGCGATCGTGCGGCAGGAGAGCGCGTTCGCGACCGATGCCCAGAGTTCGGTCGGGGCGCGCGGTCTGATGCAGCTGATGCCGGCGACGGCCGCCCAGGTCGCGAAGAAGCTGGAGCTGCCGTTTTCGCTGCCGCGGCTAAGCAGCGACGGGTTGTACAATATGATGCTCGGGCGCTCGTACATCGAAGCGATGATCGACGATTTCGGCGGCTCCTACCCGCTCGCGATCGCGGCCTACAACGCCGGACCCGGCCGCATACGGCAATGGGTACGCGATTTCGGCGACCCGCGCGGTCATGATCTGACAATGGTCGATTGGATCGAGATGATCCCGTTCACCGAGACGCGGATCTACGTAAAGCGCGTACTGGAAAACCTGCAGGTCTACCGCGGCCAGACC
The DNA here is from genome assembly GCA_050181375.1 of Alphaproteobacteria bacterium. Classification (GTDB taxonomy): domain Bacteria; phylum Pseudomonadota; class Alphaproteobacteria; order ATCC43930; family CGMCC-115725; genus DATARH01. The sequence goes on along the minus strand of JBFXDF010000367.1, from coordinate 105 downwards.
GGCGACAACCCGTCCGCCTTCTCGCTGGTCGCCGACCTCGCCCGCTGACGCCGACAACGGATCGGCACAGAAGAGGACGGGGCCCAGCTACCGATCCAGGGGAGA
>JBFXDF010000366.1:0-3193 GCA_050181375.1 Alphaproteobacteria bacterium | reverse complement strand
CCGGAAGGAAGATTCATTCCCAGGCCGAAACGGCGCGAACGCCGGCTGCCGAGAACCTGGAGCAGCCGGGCTTCGATGATCGATTCGATTGCCATCGTATCTCCTGGGGAGGTCTTTCCCCCCGCCTGTGCTTTCCTGCCGCATCCTTGCGGCAAACGGAGCGGCGCCGTCAAGCGCGGCGGCGGCTTCGAATTGCCGCTGCCGAGATTTCACCCCGCTTCAGAGACCGAAAAGCCCGGCACCCGCCGCCGCCTGAAACGTCAGCACGAGACCGAAGCAAAAAATAAACGCCGACGACGCCAGCGGCAGCCAACGGCCGAGCACCCCACCGTCGGCGCGGAAGCGCGCGATCCAATGGCGCGCCGAGACCATGAGCATGCCGATGACGATCAACACCGCGGCAAGCCCGGCGCTGAAGGCGACGATCAGCGCCAGGCCGAAGCCGGTGCGGCCGAGCGCGATCGCGCTCAGCAGCACCACCAGCGCCGCCGGGCAGGGCACGATGCCGCCGCTGATGCCGAGCAGCAGCAATTCCCGCGGCGCTGCCGCGCTGTGGTGATGATCGTGGCCATGCTCGTGCCCATGGGCGTGCCGGTGATCGTGGCGATGACCGTGGCCATGCCCGCCGCTCCGATCGGTTTCGCCGCCGCGCCAGCGGCGGATCCCGAGCCCGATCCCCATGGCGGCGATGAGGATCCCCGAAGCGATGCCGAGCCAGGGATAGAGCCGCTCGGGCATCACATAGCGGGACGCATAAAGGGTAACGCCGCCCACAAGATAGACGCCGGCGGTGTGCGCGGCAGTGACGGTCAGACCGAGCAGCAGCGCATGCTTGAAGGTGCCGCGGGAACCGACGAGATAGGCGGCCACCAGGGTCTTTCCATGTCCCGGCTCCAGTGCGTGGAGCGCGCCGAGCCCCACCGCCAGCGCCAGCGCCGCGAGCACCAGGCCAAAGCCAGGCTGCGGCGCGGCGATCGCTTCGGTGAAAGCGCTGCGCGGCGTCTGGCGCCGGTTGGCCCGGAGCTCGGGCGGGTTTGCGGCGGCCGCATCCGCGGATCGCGGCGCCGGCGAATCGATCGTTTCGGGCCGAACGGTTTCGGCCGCTCGACGAGTCTCCTCGGGCGGCACGGCGCGCCGGACCGGCGCGGGGGCGGCGCGCGCCGCGGCCGGCGGCGCGAATTCCAGGCGCGCTTCGAGCACCTGCGGCGGACTGTTCAGCAGGTCCGTCGGATAGTCGCCGAGCGCGCCGCTGCGATCGGTCTCCGGCACCGAGCTGCCGAGCAGCCGGGCGCCGCCGGCGGCGCCGGCGATGACCTCTTTCCAGCCGGCGCGGCCCGGGAAATTACCGTCGCGATACACCAGCCGGTAGCCCGCGCCGTCTGCTGGCGCCGCGAGACTCGCCTTCAGGCGGGCGCCGAGCTTGAGCGTCCGCAGACCGCCGGCGCCGGGCGGGAAGAGAATCTCCCGGGACTCGATCGCCAGGGGCACCCGGGCGCCGTTCACTTCGAGGATCAAACGGTCCCTGAGGGAGTCGATCTTCCGCGCCAGATACGCCTTGACGCCTGGGTCCTCCGGCGCCGCCATGATGCCCGCCTCCTGCAGCTCCTGAAAGGCCGGTATCTCCGCCATGTCGACGACGTAACGCACTTCGACAGCGTCGCCGCTCAGGCGGAGGGCGGAATACTGATTGACGCTGAAATTTCCCAGCGGATGTGCGACAGCCGCATGCGTCCATCCAATCGTCACGAGGCCGCCGAACAGCAGCAAGACATTGCGCAGCGCCATGATTCACCCTTCCCTTCCCGCTCTGGCGGTAGCGGAGACGCCGGCATCCGCCTCCAACTCCAGGAGCGCGGCCCGGGCCCGCTCGGCGTGAAGGAGATCGAAGGACGGATTGATGGAAAGCGCTTCGGCCAGATGCTGTCGCGCCAGCTCGCGCCGGCCGAGCGCCTGGAAAATCGCGCCCGCATGATAAAACAATTTGGCGTCTCGCGTCCCCAGCTTCATGGCCTTTTCGATTGCGGCGCGCGCTTCTGCAGCGCGGCCGTTCTTGAGCAGCGCCCAGGCGAGCAGATCGTAGGCGTAGATGTCCTGGCGGTAATCGAGCTCCCGCTCTGCCAGCGCGAGGGATTCGGCGAGCTCGATGTCGTGATCGGCGTAAAAGTACGCGAGCTCGCGGTCATAAAGCGGCTGGTTCAAAGCGCCGAGCCGGCCGATATAGCGCACGAGATCGTATTGTGTTTTCGCGCTGGCCGGGTCGCCGAGTTTTGTGTAAACATCCCCCAGCGCCGCCGCGTATTCCGGCAGCGGCAGGATTGCAATCGCTTCGCGGTAAAGTTCGACGGCGGCACCGTATTTTTTTTCCGCGGCCCGCACCCGCGCCATTCCCGCGAGCGCACGGTGGTAGCCGGGAAAGGTCTCCAGCGATTGTCGAAAATAAATTTCGGCGCCGGCCAGGTCGCCCGCGCCGAAGTAATCGCTGCCGAGCTGCCATTCGGCCCAGGCAAGGTTTTCGGCGGGCTGGTTCTGCTGCCGGCCCAGCGCGATCGCTTTTTCCAGATCCCGGCGCGCTCCTTCCCGATCGCCCTCGAGGCTTTTCAGGCCCGAGAGCCGGCTGTAGCCGGCGAGGGTTTCCTCGATGGCGAGCATCCCGCGGTATGCCGCTTCGGCCTCGGCGAACCGGCCGGTCTCAAGATAGGCGTCGCCGAGAATACCCCGAGCGTCGCCGTCCTTCGGATTCAGGGCGATGGCCTTTTCCGCCTCGATCGCGGCGCCGGCGAAGTCGTGCCGCATCCCCAGAACATAGGCCAGATGGCGGTGCGCGCCGCCCTCCGCCGGGTCGAGCTCCAGCGATTTTTTCAGCGCCTGTTCGGCCATGTCGAAATACTTCGGATCGCCGCTTTCCCGGGCCTTTTGAATGTACGCGCCGCCGAGCCGGAGATAGCCGGCAGGATGGTGCGGGCTGCGGCGCAACCGGTACTGGCTCTGGGCGATGGCCCGATCGGCCGAGCCCGCCGCGCTCAGCGCCGCCGGGGGCAGCGCGCTTAGCGTCAGAAGAGCTGCCATCAAGGTCGCTTTGCCGCGTCGCATGAGTCGTTGCATGGGAGGACCCTCCGCACAATCGATGCGCCGCTCCGGCGAACCGATCACCGGAGCGGCGCGCATTGCCGCTGCTTCAATCGGCCGGGCAGTT
>JBFXDF010000365.1:0-3217 GCA_050181375.1 Alphaproteobacteria bacterium | reverse complement strand
CAACCCCAAGGTGTTCCTGTTCGACGAGCCGCTGTCGAACCTCGACGCCATATTGCGCGTCCAGATGCGTACCGAGATCAAGAAAGTGCACCAGAAGGTCACGACGACGACGATCTACGTGACTCACGATCAGGTCGAGGCGATGACGCTGGCCGATCGGGTCGTCGTGATGAATGCCGGGCGCATCGAGCAGATCGGCTCGCCCTACGAGGTCTACCACCAGCCCGCGACCCGCTTTGTCGCCGGGTTTATCGGCTCGCCGGCGATGAATTTCCTGCCCTGCCAGCTCGTCCAGAACGGCAGCGGTCTGACGGTCCGCGTGTCCGACAAGCTGGCGTTTCCGGTGCCGGAAAGCCGGACCGCGCGCTATCGCCAATATGTCGGCCGCGAGCTGGTATTCGGCCTCCGTCCCGAGGACATCGTCGAGACGCGCAGCGGCGAAATCGAGCCGGGCCGCGTGCCGTTCGAGGTCCTGCTCGACGTTGTCGAACCGATGGGCATGGAGACGATGGTGTATTTCATCGTTGACGGTGTCGAGGTTTGCGGCCGCGTCAATCCCGAGGCCGCCAAGAACGCCGGCGAGGTGATGCCGCTCGTCGCCGACCTGAACCACATGCACCTGATCGACCCGCGCACCGATCAGGTCGTTTAGGAAAGTTTCACCACGAAGGTCGCGAAGGGAACACAAAGGCCGCGAAGGCTGTGCAGCTTGGTGAGTAGTGTCCTGGTTCGGCAGGCATCGAGCGTCCTTCGAGACGCGCCCTGCGGGCGTTCCTCAGGATGACGTTCTTTGCCGATGCCACCAATGGCCTACGTCATCCTGAGGTGCCTCGCGCAGCGAGGCTTCGAAGGACGTACGATCGCAATGCAGGCTGATCAAGGACCGCACGCTTCGTGACCTTCGCGAATCGGTTGTGTCCTTCGTGGTAAATTGATCCAGGGTCGACGAATGAATGTCACCGGCAAGGTCGTCGCGATCACCGGAGCGGCGCGCGGTCTCGGTCAGGAGTTCGCCGCCAGCCTGGCCGCCGCCGGCGCCCGGCTCGTCGTCGGCGACCTCAACGACTGCGCCGAAACGCTTGACCGGGTGAGACAGACCGGATCGGACGGCGTCGGCGTGACGCTCGATGTGACCGATGCCGGCTCGGCGCGTGCAATGATCGATGTCGCCGAGCGGGCGTTCGGCCGGGTCGATGCGCTGATCAACAACGCCGCGCTCTACGGCGCCCTGCACGGCGGCCGCTTCGACGCGATCGACGAGGCCGAGTGGGACGCCTGCATGGCGGTCAACGTCAAGGGCATCTGGAACTGCTGCAAGGCGGCGGTGCCGGCGATGCGCCGGTCTATCGCCAATGGGGCCGGGGGCGGCAGCATCGTCAATATCGCTTCGCTCGCCGCCACCTACGGCATGCCCTACGGGCTGCATTACACGACCTCGAAGGCGGCGGTGATCGGTCTTACCCGCGGCCTGGCGCGCGAACTCGGCCGCGACCGCATCCGCGTCAACGCGCTGGCGCCGAGCGCGGTCATCACCGAGGGCACGCGCGAATTTTTTGGCGACAAGCTCGACCGCGCGCTGGAGACGATAAAATCCGGGCAGACGATCCAGCGCAACCTGATGCCGCAGGACCTCGTCGGTGCGGTGCTGTGGCTCGTTTCCGACGCCAGCGGTTTCGTCACCGGCCAAACGATCGCGGTCGATGGCGGCACGGTCATGCTATAGCGGCGCGGTACGAGGAAAAACCCGATGCAGCTTGCGGGCAAGGCGGCGCTGATCAGCGGGGCCGGCGGCGGCATCTGCCGCGCGATCGCGATGGCCTATGTGAAAGCGGGCGCGGCGGTTGTCTGCGTCGATATCGATGCCGCCACGGCGGCCGAGACTGCGCGATTGGCGGAGGCGGCGGGCGGGCGGGCGATCTCGCAGGCTTGCGATGTCGCCGACGAGGCGCAGACGCTCGCCGCGGCCGAGGCGGCGCACCGGGCGTTCGGCCGCCTCGACATCCTGGTCAGCGGCGCCGCGCCGCACGATCCCAGCGGCACGATCCTCGAGACCGGCGTTGCCGATTGGCAACGCGTGCTCGACATCAACCTGACCGGCTCGTTTCTCTTAAGCCGCGCCGTGCTGCCGCTGATGATCGCCGGCGGCGGCGGCTCGATCATCTTTATCGCCTCGCAGCTCGGCCGGGTCGGCAGCGCTGGACGCGCCGCCTATTGCGCGACAAAAGGGGCGCTGATCCAGCTCGCCAAGGTCCTGGCGATCGATCACGCCGCGCAGCACGTCAGGGTCAACACGCTGTCGCCGGGCGGCGTCGAAACGCAGCGGACGCTAAACCGCTACGGGTCGTTTTCCGCGGCGCGCGAGACACTGGGCGCCAAGCACCCGCTGGGCCGTCTCGGCCGCCCCGACGAAATCGCCGGTGCCGCGGTGTTTCTCGCCAGCGACGCGGCGAGTTTCGTAACCGGCAGCGATCTTCTGGTCGATGGCGGCTATACGGCCGTTTGATCGCGGCCGGCCGTGCGCATCTGCGCCGGTTCAGGCCGCCGACAGCAGCTGCTCGACCCGCTGCGTCGCGGTCGTTTCATCGATGCTTTCGACCGCGGCAAACTCGCGCACCAGACGGTCGAGCGCCGCCTGATAGATCTGTCGTTCGCTGTACGACTGCTCCGGCTGGCTGCTGTTGCGGAACAGGTCGCGCACCACCTCGGCGATCGAAGCCGGATCGCCGGAGGCGATCTTGGCCTGATATTCCTGCGCCCGCCGGCTCCACATCGTGCGCTTGGCCCGCGACCGGCCGCGCAATTTGGCCAGCGCGGCATCCATTTCCCCCTGGCTCGACAGCTTGCGAAGACCGGACCCCTTGGCTTTTCCCAATGGAACGCGCAGCGTCATCCGATCCTTGTCGAAAGTCACCACGAAGACGCTCAGCGTGTGGCCGGCGATCTCCTGCGTCTCGATAGCGGTAATCTTGCCGACCCCATGGCTCGGATAAACCACGAGGTCGCCCGCTGCGAATGGCACGTTTTCCGCCGTCATGTTCGTCTCTCGTACAACCCAACATTCGGGCGCGTCGGAACGCCTTCCAGCAGCCGCCGAACGAGAGGCGACAGGCATCCGCCATGGAGCAGAAAGCGGAACCAGGGGGAAGACGCCATTGGCGCCGGCCCCCGTCTATACCACAACAGGCCCCGCCGGGCCAGCAGATCAGCCATGCCGAAC
>JBFXDF010000364.1:0-3259 GCA_050181375.1 Alphaproteobacteria bacterium | reverse complement strand
GCGGCATTCAATGAGAGCCATGACCCGCCTCCTTTCCCGTATCGGCGGAAGCAAGAGCGGCCTCGCCGACGACGCGGACGCGCCGGCCGTCGGTCAACTGCGAGACGTCGCCGACGATCAGGCGATCGCCGGGCGCGAGGCCGGTGGCGATCTCGATCCATTCGCCCGATCGGCCGTAGCCGAGCTCAACCGCCCTGCGGCGGGCGCTTGAGGTTTTCTGATCGACGATCCATGCGACGGCCTTGTCGCCGGACTGGTCCCGGATCGCCGAAGCTGGTGCGAAGAGGCCGCCGGCGCCGGCCGACGCGGTCGAATCCGGAGCGCCGTTGCCGTGGCCCGCAGCGTGGCCGAGAAAGCGGGCGCGGGCGAGCATTTCGGGCTTGAGTTCGGGGGTTGGGTCGTCGATCCGCACCTTGACCTGGATCGTGTTGCGCTGGATGTCGGCCTCATGGACGAGACGCGTGACCTCGCCCTTGAACGTCCGATCCGGCAGGACCTGCACGACGATTTCCGCCGCGTCGCCGACGCCCACGCGAGCGGCCTCCGACAGCGGGATGTCGACGCGCACCTGGAGATGCTCCGGGTCGTAGAGGCGGACGATCTGCGACATGCGCGGCCCGTCCGAGTTGAACATCACTTTCGACCCCGGTTCGACGAGGCGGGCCATGACGATTCCGGCGTATGGTGATCGAACGTGCATCCGGTCGAGCTCGAGCGCCGCGATGTCGCGCATTGCGATCGCTTTCGCGACCCTCGCTTCCGCCTCCATCGTCCTTGCCGCCGCCTCATCCAGCGCGCGGCGATCGGCGATGCGCAGTCGCAGATCGGCGTCGGCCGCGGCCAATTCAGCCTTCATCGAGGCTACGTCGGCAATGCGCGCCGGCCTGCTCAGGCGGATCGCCTCCGCTTCCGCCCTGGCCGACTCGTACTGGAGGCGCGAGCGAATCGTCTCGATCTCCGAGGCCTGCTGGCCGAGGCGGGCGATGCGCTCGTATTCGGCGTTCTTGTCCTGTGCGACCGCATCGGCGGCGGCGACTTCCGCGGGCCATTGCGCGAGCATGGCTTCCGCTTTTTCGAGGCCCGCCTTCGCCGCGGCTGCCCGGCGGGTGAGCTCGATCGGGTTGTCCCAGTCGCGCTGCGCGGCCGCATGGACCGCCCTGGTCTCTGCGAGAGCGGCCTCGGCGCTCTTCAATTCCGCCTCCGCCTGGCGGAGTCCGAGTCTGGCGTCTTCATCGACAAGCCGGGCGACCACCTGATCCACCTCGACCTTCTCGCCTTCGAGAACGAGGACCTCGGCCACGACGCCGTTGGTTAAGGCGCTCACGGCCGTCGAGTAGGGGTCGGCCTCGACCCAGCCCGGAGCGGTAACGATCGGACCGGCGGTCGGCGCGGCCTGACCCGGCCGGGTTGCGGCGGCTTGTCCGGCTGGGCTTATCTTCTGGACGACCGGGACGACGTGAACGTCGAGTGCCGGCGTCAGGACGTCGCGCCCGGCATAAAGGAGCAGGCCGGCAGCGCCGGCAAAAATGATCGCGGGTAGCGCGACGCGCGTGCGCCACTGGATCGGCGGCATTGGTACGCGGACGCGCATGGGTTCGGCGTCGACCGGCGGCGCGAGGCCGCGGCGCAGCGCCGATAGATCGGTCTGGGTCGCTTGCATGAGGTTCCTCCCATCGCAAGTTGCGCGAGCCCACAGGCGGCGCGCGGGTTGATCTTCGGTTGTCCAAACGGGTGACTGCGGCCGGCGGACGCCGCGCTGGTTTCTGCGAGCCGACGCGCCGCGCGCAGAGGCGTCGGCGGCAAGAATTCAGGCGCAGGAAACCACGCAGGGGTCCGGCCGGACGGGGAGGATCAGGCGCGCGGAGGGTGGAAGATCGCGTCGTGCGTCGGCGTTTCGGGCGTCGCATACGAGAGGACGGCCGAGCGAACCGGAGTGAACTCGAGCGGCAGGACGGCCATCGATGAGATCGACGCTGGCGCCTTGGCACAGCAGGGCGACGCGCAGGATTTGCCGCTATCCAGCGGCGGCTTGGGAAGCTGCGAATCGGAGTGATCGATGTGGGTAATTTTCGCCCGGTGCGTGCAGCAACTCTTGGCAGGGCTCGTCTTCGCGGCGGTGATGGACGCGGGGGCGGTGGGGCAGCACACCGCATTTCCACGCGGAATTGCGTTGGCGATGCAGAGGACCAGAATGACGAGCACGCGCACCATGGCTATATGGAGTTTATCGTCCATTAACCGGCCGTCAAACAAAATTCATGCGCGTACTCGGACCCAAAGGGGGCGTAGCACGGGAACGCGGTACCGCGTTGCGATAAACTCCTGCCACCCAAGCCTGTGACCCAACGGGGGATCGCCGCGAATGGCCTTGCCGCTGACGTACAACATCCGCAACCTCTTCGTCCGCAAGCTCAACACGTTTCTTACGTTTGTCGTGGTCGGCGTGGTCGTCCTCGTGCTCGCGGTGCTGCTCTCATTCGCCGAGGGGATCAAAGCGTCGCTCCATAGCAGCGGCCGGCCGGATAACCTGCTCATCCTCAAGCCCGGCGCGACGGCGGAAAGCACGAGCATCGTTCAGCTCTCGGAGGCCGATCGCGTGGTTCAGACGCCGCACCTGGCGTTCAACGCCGCGGGCGAGCCGATGATCAGCCGGGAAATCTGCGTGCAGACGACGATCCGGCGGCTGGGGAGAGGCGGGCGGCCGGCGAATGTTGCGGTGCGCGGGCTGGACCCGATGGGCTTCGAGGTGCACCCGGAGATCCGGATGATTGAGGGGCGGCGGTTCGCGGAGGGAGCGCTGGAGTGCATCGTCGGCAAGGCGGCGCGCGAGCGGTATGCGGGTCTGTCGATCGGCTCGGACGTGAACATGGGCCGCGCGGGGAACCGGCTGTATCGCGTGGTGGGCGTGTTTGACGCCGGCGGCGCGGCGATCGAGAGCGAGATCCTCGCGCCGCGGACGATGGTCTCCGACTCATACAACCGGCCGCTGGTATCGAGCGTGGTTGCGCGGCTGGAGGGTCCGGAGCATGTTGCCGCGGCGATCGAATACGTGAACGGGCCGGCCGTGGAACTCGAAGGTCGGCAGGAGACGGACTATTACGCGGACCTGTCTTCGAAGACGAAGGAGATCGTGGCGCTGACGTCGATCCTGGTGACGATCATGGCGGCGGGGGCGGCGTTTGCGGTTGCGAACACGATGTACGCGGCGGTGGACAGCCGGCGGCGCGAGATTGCGATGCTGCGGACGATCGGATTTTCG
>JBFXDF010000363.1:0-3263 GCA_050181375.1 Alphaproteobacteria bacterium | reverse complement strand
CCATTTCCTCGCCGGCGAAGCGGAAGCTGCTCTGCGGGGTGTGCGAGGCCGCCGGGTAGGGGAGCAATTGCAGGATCGACAGCGCCGTCACCGACTTTCCGGAGCCGCTCTCGCCGACCAGCGCCAATGTCTCGCCGCGATCCAAGCTGAACGAAACGCGCCTCACCGCCTCGACCGGCCGCGCGCCGCGCCAGCCGCCGAACGTGACGCTCAGATCGCGGACTTCGAGCAGGCTCATGCCAAGCCGCTTAGCAAGGCCCCGTGGCCGGACTTGATCCGGCCATCCACGTCTTTTCCCGAGAGGCCTGTGTCGAAGACGTGGGTGCCCGGGTCAAGCCCGGGCACGGGGAGTCTGTCGGGGAGCACGGGGCAGTCACATCGTCACCTTGCGCGGGTCGAACGCGTCGCGCACCGCCTCCCCGATAAAGATCAGCAGGCTCAGCATCAATGCCAGCACGAAGAACGCCGTGAGTCCGAGCCAGGGCGCCTGCAAATTGGTCTTGCCCTGGGCCAGGAGCTCGCCTAGAGAGGCCGAACCCGGCGGCAGGCCGAAACCGAGAAAATCGAGCGAGGTCAAGGTTGTGATCGAGCCGTTCAGGACGAACGGCAGAAACGTGATGGTCGCCACCGTCGCGTTTGGCAGGACGTGCCGCCAGATGATCACCGGGTTGGAAACGCCGAGGGCGCGGGCGGCGCGGACATAATCGAAATTGCGCGCGCGCAGAAACTCGGCCCGTACCACCCCGACCAGCGCGGTCCAGGAGAACAACAGCATCAGGCCGAGCAGCCACCAGAAATTCGGCTCGACAAAAGTCGCCAGGATGATCAGCAGATAGAGGACCGGCAGACCCTCCCAGATTTCGATAAAACGCTGAAAGCCGAGATCGACAAGGCCGCCGAAATAACCCTGCACCGCCCCCGCCGCGACGCCGACAATCGACGAGAACAGGGTCAGCGCGAGCCCGAACAGCACCGAGATGCGAAACCCGTAAATCAGGCGCGCCAGCACATCGCGGCCCTGGTCGTCGGTGCCGAGCCAGTCGGTCCGCGAGGGCGGTGCCGGGTAGGGGCCGGGCGCGTCGGTGATCGTCCGATAGTCGAACGGGATCAAGGGCCACAGCATCCAGCCCTTTTCGTCGATCATCTCCCTGACGGCGGGGTCGCGATAATCGGCAGCAGTCGGCAGAAACCCGCCAAACACGGTCTCCGGATAATCGCGCACCACCGGGAAGTACCAGCTGCCGTCGTATTCGACGAACAGCGGCCGGTCATTCGCGATGAATTCGGCGAACAGGCTCACCCCGAACAGCACGAGAAAGACCCACAACGACCAGAACCCGCGCCGGTTCGCCTTGAAGTTCTCGATGCGGCGGCGGGTGATCGGGGTGATCCGGCGCCCGAGAAACACATCGCCGGCGGGCGGGAGCTCGATGCCGGGAATACGCGCCGGCGTGACGATCTCTACCGCGGACGTGCGCTGTTCCGCTTCGGCCGCGGGTACTTTCTCTTGCTGCGAAACCTCGTTCACTCGGCGCCCTCGCCGCGCCCTCAGAAGCGTCGTTCCGGCGAAGGCCGGGACCTGTTTCTCAGCTGTTTCGCCGGTTGCGGCGGCGATCCCGGCCTACGCCCATGCCGGGATGCCGATCTCTGTGCCAGGATTATCAGAACCCAAAAGCCTCTATGCGTTCGCGGCCCTGCGGCGCAGCGGCTCGACATTGTGCCGGCCGGAACCGCGCCGGCCGCCGAGATGGTTGGTGGTGAGGATTTCGGCGATCTGCACCGCGTTGAGCGCCGCCCCCTTGCGCAGATTGTCGGAGACGACCCACAGATTGAGCCCGTTTGGCACGGTCGGATCGCGGCGGATGCGGCTGACATAGACCGCATCCTCGCCGGCCGACTCGGCGGGTGTGACATAGCCCTCGTCGGCGCGGTGATCGACGACGACGACCCCCGGCGCGTCGCGCAGGGCGGCGCGCGCCCGGTCCTCGGAAAGCGGGCGCTCGAACTCGATATTGACCGCCTCGGCGTGACCGATAAAGACCGGCACGCGCACGCAAGTCGCTGTCACCGCGATGTCGGGGTCGAGAATCTTGCGGGTCTCGACCGCCATCTTCCATTCTTCCTTGGTCGATCCGTCATCCATGAACACGTCGATATGCGGGATGACGTTGAACGCGATCTGCTTCGTCAGGTGCTCCGGCTTGATCGGGTCGTTGACGTAGACCGCGCGGGTCTGGTTGAACAATTCGTCCATCGCGGCCCGGCCACCGCCCGACACCGACTGGTAGGTCGCGACGACGACGCGCTTGATCCGCGCCAAATCGTGCAGCGGTTTCAGCGCGACGACCATCTGGATCGTCGAGCAATTCGGGTTGGCGATGATACCGCGCTTTTCGTACCCGGCGATCGCCTCCGGGTTGACCTCGGGCACGACAAGCGGAACGTCGGGGTCCATGCGCCAATACGAGGTGTTGTCGATCACCACCGCCCCGGCCTTGGCGGCGCGCGGCGCGAACTGGGCCGACACCTTGGCGCCCGGCGACGACAGCACGATGTCGATGCCCTTGAAGTCGAACGTATCGAGCGCCTGCACCCTGAGAATGTCATCCTCGCCGAACGACACTTCCTTGCCGACCGAGGCCGACGAGGCCAGCGCGACGACCTCGTCGGCCGGAAAATTGCGTTCGTCGAGCGTGGTCAGCATCTCGCGCCCGACATTGCCGGTCGCGCCGACCACCGCTACCCTGAAGCCCATCGGTTGCACTCCCCAGTTTGGAGCCGCTCGTGAGGCCTGACTTACGATGCCGGAGGCGGCATTACAAGCGAGCCGAGAACCGCCGCGCGCGCCTTGTGGCGACGAAAGCATCCGCCGCGATGACCTACGGCGAGTTCTGGACGCATTATCTCGCCGCGCACGCCGATCCGCGCTGTCGCGCTATGCACTACGCCGGGACGCTGGCGGCGCTGGGGCTCCTTGCGCATGGCGCCATCACGGCCGATCGGCGGTCGCTCGTCGCGGCGCCGATCGTCGGCTACGGCGCGGCGTGGTTCGGACATTTTGTCTTCGAGCGTAACCGCCCCGCGACGTTCGGCCATCCGCTCTGGTCCGCGCTAAGCGATTTCCGCATGCTCGGCCTTTTTGTGACAGGGCGGCTTGGTGCCGAACTCAGCCAGTATCAGCTCGGGAGTTAGAAATGCCCACCGTACCGCTGCTTGAGGAGGACGCGGTTCCGCCCGAGGCCCGCGAGATCGGAAGAGCGTCG
>JBFXDF010000362.1:0-3265 GCA_050181375.1 Alphaproteobacteria bacterium | reverse complement strand
GCCCTCGTCTGAAAAATCACCGGGTGCCGACGTGAGTTGCCGCTATTCCCTGTAAGTACTGCCGTAATTCCCTGTACGCGTCGGAAAATACGCTGTTCGGGTTCGCCAATTTCCCTGTTCCGGAACCGGAAAATTCGCCGGAACGCGCACGAAGTCTTTGGCAGGATTAGGAAAAGCTGCTGGATAACCGAGCCTGCGGATGAAAACATTCCCTGCTGCAGGGAATTCCTCTCCCGGCATCCGCCCGTATCGCCGCCGGACGCGGCGGGGTTGGCATCACAACTCGCCGCGCCGTCCCATGTCGCGGATGCGGTCTGCGATGCGGCAGGCATTGGCCTGGATCGTCAGCGACGGGTTCACGGCGAGGCTGGTCGGCATCAGCGAGCCGTCGCAAATCCATAGATTCGGGATGTCCCAGGTGCGGCCGTCGGCATTGGTCACGCTGTCGCGCGGGTGCGTTCCCATGCGGCAGGTCCCGGCCATATGCGCGGTATCTTCGTCGGACCAAAGGTCGCGCCCGCCGGCCGCCTTCAACGCCTCGCTCATGAAATTGATCGCGTGCCGGTATAGCTTCTTGTCCTCCTCGCCATACGAAAATATCACGCGCGGGATGCGCAGCCCGTATTCGTCGGTCTCGTCGGTCAACTCGACCCGGTTCTTTTCCTGCGGCAAGACCTCGCCGACGATCTTCAACCCGGCCATGTGGTTGTACTTGGCCATCTCGTGGCGCAGCTCCATGCCCCACAGTCCGCGCACCGGACCGACAATCTGCGCCCATTCGACGGCCAGCGGCCCCTGGCTCATATAGACATAGCCGCCGGGGAAATCCTTGCCGTCGTCGGTGTAGTTCCAGTGCTCGGTGATCGCCAGCGACGGCGGCGCCTTGTACCAGCGGATCTCGTCCTCGAAGCTCCCGTAAACCGCATGATTGGATTGCGGCATGAAATACCTGCCGACCAGCCCGCTGCTGTTGGCGAGCCCGTCCGGATATTTCGCGCACGCCGAATTGAGCAACAGCCGCGGCGTCTCGATCGCGTAGCCGGCGACGACGACATTTTTCGCCCGCTGCTGCCGCCACCTTCCCTCGCGATGATAGTGAAGGCCGGTCGCCCGCCCGTCGCGACCGATCTCGATCCGCCCGACCATCGCAAGGTCGCGGATCTCGGCGCCGGCGCGGATCGCGCGCGGGATCCAGGTGACGAGCGCGCTTTGCTTGGCGTTGGTCGAGCAGCCGAACTTGCAGAACCCGCGATAGACGCAGGGATGCGCGTCGCCGCGCGGCGCCGACAAGGTCGCGATCGGCGTCATCGCCCATGCGATGCCGAGCGCCTCGCAGCCGCGCGCCAATACCTGTCCGGCGGCGTTGATCTCGTGCTGCCGGTACGGGTAGCGCGGGCGCGGCGGCCCCCAGGGATAGCTCACCGGGCCGGAGATTTTCAGCGCGTCCTCGACCTCGGTGTAGTAGTCCCACATTACGTCTGGCTCGACCGGCCAATCGACTGCGTAGCCGAGTTTCGAGCGCGCCTTGAAGCGCTCGGGGCGGCCGCGCAGTGACACCATCTGGAAATGCACCGTGCTGCCGCCGACGCTGCGGCCGCTGTTGTTCGATCCGAGCTGAACCGGGTCGTCGCCGCCGATGATCCGCGGCCCGAGCCAGAACAGCTTCTCCTGCGAGCGCTCGTCCGACGCGAAATCCTCGAGCGGGCGCCAGAACGGGCCGGCATCGAACCCGATCACCGAAAACCCGTACTCGGCGAGCTTGCAGGCCAAGGTACCGCCGCCCGCTCCGGTGCCGATGATCGCGAAATCGACCTCGTCCTCGTCGCGCCAGAAGCGCATCGGCAGCCAACCGCCGCGGTGCAGCGGGTCCGGTGCGCGCCCGTCCTTCGCCCTGGGATTGACCATGGGATCGCTCAGGGGGCTATCGCTCATAATCCTCGATCGCCTCCCAGGGATCGCGACGGTTCGCCTGCATGCGGACATAGCCGCGCGGCGACGCCGGCCCGCCAAAGCCGATTTCGCTCCATGCCGCGGGGTGCGCGTAATAGACGCTGACCACCTCGTGCAACAGCGCGCTTGTGAAAAACCGTTTGGGCGGCATGCCCTGCCACGCATCGCTCAGCGTATCGCCGTGCTGCACCGCGCGCAGCAGCGCGTCCTTCAAATCGTCCGACAATTCGCGAAAGCCGCGCTGCCAGCGGGCGCGCGCCTCTTCCTCGATCGCTCGGATGCCGATCCGCCAGGCCTCGCGGGTTGGCGGCATGTTTTCGAAGCGATAGCCTTTGCCTTTGTTTTCGTGCAGCCGCTCGTCGATGAAGGGCGCGATCGGCACCTTGTCGCCCGGCCGATCCGGCTGCGGTATCAGCCGGTCACACACAGCCTCAAGGATTTCCCACTCGTCCTCGCGGAAAAAGCGGCGCGACGGGACCCCCTCCAGCCGCTTTTTGACCACGGCCCGGGTCTGGTCGTTCCACGACGGCGTGTCCCATTTGTCGAGGACGTTGTAGGTCGGGTAACGATTGCGGAACCCCTGGGTCATCCGGCCTCCATCAGCCGCACCGCCGCGAGACCGGCCAATGCCACGCCGGTAAACGACGGCGGCGCCGGTATCGGCGGCCCGTTCAGGAGGTTCTGGCTCAAGTTGTGGAACCCGCCCATGTTGCGGCTGACTCCGTACACGTGGAACCCGGCCCCGGCGATCCCGGCCGCCGCTGTCAGCCGCAGCAGCAGGCGCGCCGGCTTGCGCAGAGGCGGCGCGAAGACGGCTCCCGCCAGCACCAGCGCTGTGATTGGGGGCACCGTTGCCGGCACCGCCATGAACGGGTCGTGAAACGCGCCGCGAAAATGCATCAGCGCCGCTTCCATTGTCGTGGACAGCATCGCGACGGCGGCCCCAAGCCCGACGATCTTGCCGGCCGGGCGTCCGAGCAGGGTCGGCGGCGACCCCTCTTCGGCTTCGGAAACGAGCTGCGCCGCCGCGAGACCGGCGAGGCCGGAAATTGCGATCGCACCCGGCGCGAGGAGCGGCGCGCCGTAAAACAGGTTTTCCAAATCCACGCCGCCGTCGCGCTTCGCGACATTTGCGAGGTGGAAACAGAGCCCGGCCAGCCCGATGCCGAATGTCAGACCGGACAGCGCCAGCCGTCCATTGCTCGACACCTCCGGCTTTATCGTCATATGGACGCTGTTGATCAGCAATACCGCCGAGGCGGTCGGCGCGACGTACATTGCCGGGTTGTGAAACGCGCCGCGATAATGCTGGAGA
>JBFXDF010000361.1:0-3292 GCA_050181375.1 Alphaproteobacteria bacterium | reverse complement strand
GATCGGGTCTACCGGCCGCTTTCCTGGCCGGAGGCGGCGGAGCAGGTGACCCGGCTCGCACGCGGCCTGTTGTCGATCGGCATCCAACCCGGCGACCGGGTGGCGCTGGTCGCCGAGAGCCGGCCCGAATGGGTTGTCGCCGATCTGGCGATTATGAGCATCGGCGCCGTCACGATCCCGGCCTACACGACGAACACGGTCGAGGACCACCGCCACGTTCTCGATAACAGCGGCGCGCGCGCCGCGATCGTGTCGACGCCGGGTCTTGCCGCCAAGCTGATGCCGGCCGCCGAACGGGTGCCGAGCGTCGGCGCGGTGATCGCGATCGCGTCGCCGGGCCTCACGGGCGCATCGTCAGTCGACGTGTATTCCTGGGATTCGCTGTTGGCCGACGGCGGCCACGGTGAAGACGTGCTGGGGCGCGTCGCGGCGCTGGCCCCGGACGATACGGCGTGCCTGATCTACACCTCGGGCACCGGCGGAGTGCCGAAAGGGGTCATGCTGAGCCACCGCAACATCCTCGGCAATTGCCGCGGCGCCTATCGCCTGCTGGAACAGCTCGGCCTCGGCGACGAAGTGTTTCTCTCGTTTCTGCCGCTGTCGCATTCCTACGAGCACACGGCCGGGCTGATGTTCCCGATCTCGATCGGCGCCGAGATCTATTTCGCCGAGGGCGCCGACACGCTGGCCGCTAATCTGCTCGAAGCCCGCCCGACGATCATGACCGCGGTGCCGCGTCTCTATGAGACGTTGCACCAGCGCATCCGGATCGGCATCCAGCGCGAGCAGGGCCTCAAACGGCGCCTGTTTGAACAGGCCGTCGCGATCGGCCGCACGCGCCTTGCGGGCGGGCGTCTGACGCTTTCCGACCGGCTGCTCGATCCGGTGCTCGACAAGCTGGTGCGCGACAAGGTGCGGGCACGCTTTGGCGGGCGGCTCAAGGCGATGGTGTCTGGCGGCGCGCCGCTCACCCCCGAGATCGGCGGCTTCTTCCTGGCCCTCGGGGTCAGGCTGCTGCAAGGCTACGGCCAGACCGAGGCGGCGCCGGTCATTGCTTGCAATCCACCCGACCGCATCCGCATCGATACGGTCGGACCGGCACTCGACGGCGTCGAGATCCGCATCGCCGAGGACGGCGAGATTCTGGTGCGCGGCGACAATGTCATGAAGGGCTATTGGAACGACCCCGATGCCACCGCGCGCACCGTGGCCGACGGCTGGCTGCATACCGGCGATATCGGCGGGCTCGACGCCGACGGCTATCTTCGCATCACCGACAGAAAGCGTGATTTCATCAAGAACTCGGGGGGCGACATGATTTCGCCGGCGCGCGTCGAGAGCGCGTTGACCCTGGCGCCGGAAATCGCGCAGGCGATGGTGTCGGGGGACCGCCGCCCCTATTTGGTCGCCGTTCTCGTCCCCGACCCCGATTTCGCCGCTGCGTATGCGCGCGAGCACGATGTTCCCGGCGACCTGCCGGCGCTGGCGCATGATCCCGGCTTTCACAAGGCGCTCGGCGACGCCGTCGCGCGGGTCAATGGCAAACTGCAGCCCTCCGAGCGCGTGCGCCGTTTCGTGATCGCCGCGGAGCCGTTCAGCCTAGCCAACGCGCAGCTGACCCCGACCCTGAAAATCCGCCGTCACGCGATCCGCGCCGCCTATCAATTCGCGTTCGACCAGCTCTACGACGGCAAGGGAATGGCGGCGTAACTAACAGATCGACCCAGCATCCCTTTGCGTAAAATCCTACGCGTCAGCCCGAACGACGCTGCGCGCTCGGCATCAGGCTGTCGCCTACCGGCGCGTGACGCAGGATCTCGGTCTTCAACGGCACCGGGGTGCCGAGCCACATCGCGTAGTCGGTGTGGTCGTTGTATGAGCTGTCGGTCAGCGGATGCACCAATACATCAAGACCGTCGCGGTTCATCATCAGCCACGGAACAACGCTCTCGAACTCGGGCGTCTCGAAGATCACGTTGAACTGCGAGATCGGATGCGGCCCGCGCGGCTCGTCGCTCATCCCTCCACCGGCCTCGACCTTGAACTTGCCGAGCAGCATCTCGCGCAGTGCGGCCGCCTTCGCCTTGGTCTCGGCATTGTAGTAGACGTGGGCATGATAGCCCTTGTTGTCGCTCATCGCTGTCTCCTGCGCTTTAATCGCCTTGCACCGAAAGGCTCGCCTCGATCTTTTTGCTGATGTCGGCCCGCCATTCCTCGATCGGCTTGAAGCCATCGCGGTCGCGGCAGAAGGCCTCGGTCTCGCGATAAAGTTCGTCCTCCGATTTTTCGAGATCGATCTTGAAGCCCAGCGGCTGCGGCACATACCACGGCGTGTCGCAGAACATCTCGATCTGGTTGCCTTCCGGATCCTGGAAATAGACCGACCAGGCATTGCCGTGGCAGATCGGCCGGATGCCCTCGCAGCCGGCGTCGTGCACCCTGCGGTAGGCGCGCCGCACATTGGCGAGCGTGCCGACATTGAACGACACCTGCTGCACCATCGCGGTCGCCGGGTCGGTGGTGCGGCCCCGCACCAGAACCACCTGATGATGGTCGCTCGGATTGCGCGACAGAAACGTGATGCGGCCGTCCTCGGCCCCGTCGCTGACGACAAACCCGAGCGTTTTCGTATAGAAATCGATCATCTTCGGCACGTCGTGCACATACAGCCCGACATGGCTGAGGCGCGGCGCCAGTTCGCTGGACATCGAAAATTCTCCCTCGGTTTGCTGCTTGCGCGATCAGGCCGGTTTGCCGATCATTTATCAAATCGATTGTTGGTATATTGCTCATCGATCCGATGGATATAAAGGCCGTCGACCTGAACCTGCTCAAAGCGTTCGACGCGCTGGTCCGCGAGCGCGCGGTGACGCGGGCGGCCTCCCGCATCGGGTTGTCGCAGCCGGCGATGAGCGGCGCGCTCGGACGGCTGCGCCGGCTGTTCGCCGACGAGCTGTTCGTGCGCCACCCGGCCGGAATGGAGCCGACCGCGCGGGCGCGCGAGATCGCGCCGCTGGTCGCCGCGGCGATCGAGCATATCGAGGCGGCGCTGAACCTCAGAACCGGGTTCGACCCGGCGGCGAGCGGCGCGATCTTCACCGCCGGCATGGCGGAATACGCCGAAGTCGCGCTGGTCGAGCGGTTGGCGGGGGCATTCGCGGCGCAGGCGCCGCGGGCGCGGCTGCGGCTGACGCCGCTCAATGGCGTCGAGGCGGCCGAACAGCTCGACAGCGGCGCGAGCGATGTCGCCGTCGCGCATCTGCGGACGCTGCCGGCACGGGTCGAATCGATG
>JBFXDF010000360.1:0-3296 GCA_050181375.1 Alphaproteobacteria bacterium | reverse complement strand
TACAAGGATGGGCTGAGCGCGAGCGAAGCCCATGCCGGGCGGCGGCGAGACCGCATGGGCTTCCCCCGGCTGTCGCCGGGATCAGCCCATCCTACGAAGATTGCTGATCGGGTTTTGTTATTTGTTCTAAGGGGCGGTTACGGCTGGTCGCGATCGACGATCAGCCGGGCGCCGCGCTCGTAGGTCAGATACGACCACAGCCACTCCAGCGCGACGATCAGCCGGTTGCGGAAACCGATCAGAAAATAGATGTGGGCGATGCCCCAGACGATCCAGCCGAGCCGGCCGTGCAGCCGGAGCCGGCCGAAATCGACGACCGCCTCGCGCCTTCCGATGATCGCCAGGCTGCCGACGTCGCGGTAGCGGAACGGCCCCGGCTCCGGCGCGCCCGACAGCCGCGCGGCGATCACGCGCGCGACATAGGTCCCCTGCTGTTTCGCGACGGTCGCGACGCCGGGCAGCGGGCCGCCGTCGCCTTCGCTGCGCGCGGTGTCGCCGATGACAAAAACCTCGCGGTGGCCGGGCAATGTCAGGTCGGGACCGACGATCACCCGTCCGCTGCGGTCGCATTCGGCGCCCAGCCACCGCCCGGCGCCGGACGCGGCGACGCCGGCCGCCCAGATCAGGGTGCGGCTCTCGATCCTCTCCTCGCCCAGCATGGCCCCGCCGGCGTCGCACCCGGTGATCGGCCGCCCGAGCCGCACCTCGACGCCGAGCCGCGCCAGCGAGCGGGCGGCAATCGCCGACAGAGCCGGTGCGAAACTCGGCAGCAGCCGCGGACCGGCCTCGACCAGCACAATGCGTGCGGTGGTCGGATCGATATGGCGGAAATCCCGCGCCAGCGCCGCCCGCGCGAGTTCGGCGAGCGAGCCGGCCAGTTCGACCCCGGTCGGGCCGCCGCCGATGATAACGAATGTCAACAGCCGCCGGCGCTCCGCGTCATCCGTCGCGTCCTCGGCGCGCTCGAAGGCGAGCAGCACCCGCCGCCGCATCGCAGTCGCGTCCTCGATTGTCTTGAGACCCGGCGCCGCCGCCTCCCATTCGTCATGGCCGAAATAGGCGTGCCGCGCGCCGGTGGCGACGACCAGGAGATCGTAGCGGATGCGGCGATCGCCGATCCGGACCTCGCGGCGGTCGAGATCGACGCCCGAAACCATGCCCAGCAGCACGGTCGCGTTCGCCTGATCCCGCAGAATGCCGCGGATCGGGGCGGCGATATCGGCCGGCGACAGCGCCGCCGTCGCGACCTGGTACAGCAGCGGCTGAAACAGGTGGTAGTTGTGCCGGTCCACGATCGTGACTTGCGCCGCGACCCGCGCCAAGTGCGTGGCGGCCCACAGACCGCCGAACCCGGCGCCGACAATGACGATGCGCGGGCGCGACCCGGCGTCCCGCGGTGCGGGAACCCGCGCGTCGCGTGGTTCCGTGGCGGGGTCGTGAGGGAGCCGGTTCTCGGCAATGATCGCGGTATCGGGAGCCATTTTCCCGCCAACCGCCGTCTTCGGTCTCGGTTCCACCGCTTATGTGGGTTACACCCGCCAATGCGATGGGATCAGGAGGAGGGCGAGGCGATGGGCACGACCGCTGCGGGCCGTTCGGAGCTGATCGAGGCGCTGCGCGACCGGCTCGGGGAGCGCGGCGTGCTGACCGACCCTAAAGATACCGCGCCCTATTGCGAGGACTGGCGCCGGCTGTATCGCGGCCGTACGCCGGCGGTGCTGCGTCCGGCGACAACGCAGGAGGTTGCCGACGCTGTCCGCCTGTGCGCCTCGGCGGGCGTGCCGATCGTGCCGCAGGGCGGCAACACCAGCATGGTCGGCGGCGCCGCGGTCAGCGAGGATTGCTCGCAGATCGTGCTGAGCCTGTCGCGCCTCAACCGGGTGCGCGGCATCGACCCCGTCGATATGACGATGGAGATCGAGGCCGGCGTCACGCTGAAGGCCGCGCAACAGGCCGCGTCCGACGCCTTATGCCTGCTGCCGCTGTCGATCAGCTCGGAGGGATCGGCGCAGATCGGCGGCGTGCTCGCGACCAATGCCGGCGGCAACAACACGGTGCGCTACGGCAACGCGCGCGATCTCGTGCTCGGGCTCGAAGTCGTGCTCGCCGACGGACAGGTATGGAACGGTCTCAGGCGGCTGCACAAGGACAACACCGGCTATTGCCTGCGCCAATTGTTTGTCGGCAGCGAGGGCACGCTCGGCATCATCACCGCCGCGGTGCTGAAGCTCTACCCGCAGCCGCGCGAAATTGCCGTGGCGCTGTGCGCGGTCAATTCGCCCGCGGCGGCGCTCGACCTGTTCAACCGGCTGCAGCAACACGACCCGGCTTCGATCCAGGCGTTTGAATACATGTCCGGTCGCGGCGTCGATCTGGTGCTGCGACACATCCCCGGCGCGACGCTGCCGTTACGCCCCCTCCCTAACCCTCCCCTCCCCGGGCTTGACCCGGGGATTGCGGGGGAGCGAAGGGTGGGGGCGCCGGCTTATGTTCTGGTCGAGCTGGCGACGCCGCGCGAGGGCGCCGATCTGCGCTTCTCGCTCGAAACCGTGCTCGGCGCGGCGATAGAAGCCGGCATCGTCGCCGACGCGGTGATCGCCGAAAGCGGCGCGCAGCGCGCGGCTTTGTGGCGCCTGCGCGAGGAGCATTCGGAGGCGCAGAAGCGGGCCGGGGCCTCGGTCAAGAACGACGTCTCGGTGCCGGTCTCGAAAGTGCCGGCGTTGATCTGCCGCGCGACCGAGGTGTGCGAGCGTCTGGTGCCGGGCATTCGGTGCGTGCCGTTCGGCCATCTCGGCGACGGCAATATCCACTTCAATCTCGTCCAGCCCGCGGGCGCCGATCCCGACGCATTCCTGGCGCGCGACCACGAGCTGATGGACGCGGTCAACGACATCGTGCGCGACCTCGACGGCAGCTTCTCGGCCGAGCACGGCATCGGCCGCCTGAAGCCCTACATGATGCCCGACTGGCGCGGCGGCCCCGAACTCGACCTGATGCGCCGCATCAAGGACGCGCTCGACCCGCGGGGCATGCTCAACCCCGGCAAGCTGCTGCCGTAACACCCGGTGTGGCAACCATTTAGTAATGGCGGTGCAGCGTCAGTTTGGCCGGATTATCACGGGGCATCCCTCGATGCGGCCGATTTCTCGGATCCGCTGTCCCGGCGAAAGTGTTGTGTCCCGGCAGGTTGTGGAGGATCTCGGCGGGGGCTTTGTGGCCGAGGCATCGCAATCGGGTGCGATTGTAGTGATCGACGAAGGCGTGGATGAAGGCGTTGCGCTGGGCGTGGTCGGCGA
>JBFXDF010000359.1:0-3326 GCA_050181375.1 Alphaproteobacteria bacterium | reverse complement strand
CGTTCGGCGCGAACGGACAGGCGATCGCGATCGACGCGATAAGCTGTTCGGCCGGAGCCTTCTCGATCGCACTCCAATCGGCGTCAAGCTTCCGCTGGCCGAAAAAATTCTTGAGGCCGCGGACGAGGCGGGGCCGGTCGACTTGCGGTGAATCGGGAATTTCGCGGTCGCGCTCGAACGGTTTCCAGTCCGCGATCACGCGGCGGTAGCCGCTCAGGAGCGGCAGCTCCTCGACGATGCGAAACCGCGAAACGCCGGTCAGCGTGATCAGAAACCGCCCGTCATTGGTCTCGGCGAACTGCGTGATGCGTCCGGCGCAGCCGACCGGGTAGACCGGCGGGTTCATTCCGCCGATCCCCTGGTCCCCCGGCGGGTCGCGCGGCTGGATCATGCCGATCAGGCGCTCGCCGCCGAGCGCGTCGCGGGTCATCGCGAGATAGCGCGGTTCGAAAATGTTGAGCGGCAGCCGCGCCCGCGGCAGCAGCAGCACTCCGACGAGCGGAAAGATTGGCAGGACCTCGGGCATGGCCGGGCGCTCCACGCGCCCCTCTCCGCTCTCTTGCGGTTCGCTCATCGCGGTTCGACCTTTCCCGCCACTGGCCTCCCGGCGATCGGGATCACGAAAACATCAGGGAAGACAGCCGCCGCCGCGCGCTCAACGTCAGCGGATCGGTCGGCCCCATCGCCTCGAAAAACTTGACGAGCTGCTTGCGCGCCGCCTGCTCGTTCCACTCGCGGTCGCGCTTGAACAGCGTCAGCAGCTGATCGATCGCCTCCTCGCGCTGGCCGGCGCCGAACAGCGCGGTCGCCAGCTCGAAGCGCGCTTCGTGATCGTCCGGGTTCTGCTCGATGCGGGCGTGCAGCTTGCCGGCCGAGCCCATCGCCTTTTGCGCCTGTTCGGCCAGTTCGAGCGACGAGCGCGCCGCGGCGATCTCGGGGTTTCGCTCGATGTCCTTTGGCACCCCGTCGAGGATCTGCCGCGCCTCGTCGAGTTCGCCGCGCTCGACCATCGCGCGCGCCAGCCCGGCGACAGCCTCGGCGTTGTCGGGTTCGTGCTGCAGGACCTGGGAATAGATCGCCGCCGCGGTGCCGTGGTCGCCGCCCTGCGCCGCCTGCTTGGCCATCGTCATGGCCTCCTCGACCGGCGACGGCCCGCCCCGCCCGCCACCCAAGCGCTGGACAAACTGTCTGATCTGGCTCTCCGGCACGGCCCCGACAAAACCATCGACCGGACGTCCGTCCTTGAAGGCGTAAACCGCGGGGATCGACTGGATGCGCATCTGCTGCGCGATTTCGGGGTTGTCGTCGATGTTCAGCTTGACCATGCGCACGGCGCCGTTGGCGGCCCGCACAACTTTTTCGAGCACCGGCCCAAGCTGCTTGCAAGGGCCGCACCACGGCGCCCAGAAATCGACGATAACCGGCTGATCGAACGAAGCGTCGACGACCTCCGCCATGAAGTTGGCCGTCGAGACATCCTTGACCAGCGCCGCGCCCTCGGCGGCACCGCCGCCAATCAAGGGTTCATTCGCCATGCGATTTTCTCCCCGCAATTCCACCGGAAACATGGCGGCGGCGTGGCGCGATGACAAGCATGAGCGGGGTCCGGATCACGAGGCGCCGGGCGCGAGCGGGGCCAGATCGACAATTCGCGGGCGGTGCCCGCAGGCGGCGATAAAGCGCAGTAGATCGTCGGGCGCGATCGCGGTGGTACGGTCGTTGATCAGCGGGTGGTAGTTGAGCGGGTCGTGCTCCAGCATGCCCTTGTCGAGCACGACCGACACGCAATGCACGGTGTCGTTGGCGAGCGCGAACGGCGTAACGCTGCCCGGCGCGACCCCCAGCGCCTCCCGCAGCAGCCCGGGACTGCCGAACGAGAAACGCGGCGCGCCGAGCCGGTCGGCCAGCAGCTTCAAGTCGATCCGGCGCTCCTCGAGCGCCACGACGAGCCACAACCCGCCCTTTCTGTCCTTGAGGAACAGGCATTTGCAATGGCCGCCGGGCAGGCTGCCGCGCAGCGCCGCCGCCTCGGCAACGGTGAAAACCGGCGGATGCGTGTAGGTCCGGTGCGAGATGCCGAGCGCGTCAAACCGGGCGAACAGCTGATCGGGGGTGTCCAGGGGATGTGTCGATGGCGGCGGCATGAGGAGACGATGCGGCGCGTCCGTGGGCCATGGCAAGCGCGCGCGTTGTTGGGGAACCACCGCAAGTAAAACGCGCCCCCAGGAAATCTCCAGTCCTTTTTGCCCGGGCGGAAGCACTGATGGCGCGCCGCCCGGGGCCGGCTTGTTTCCGCGTCCGCCGCGCATGTCGCGCGTATATCATGCGGCTGAGCCAAATTCCCGGTTGCATCGGCCCCCTTGTCCTGTTGTCGTGCATTCAACCGGTCCGCGATAGGGAGGCGGATTGATGCGTGTTGACCGACTGACCTGCCGCATGCTGCTTGCGCTTGCGGTGGGCACACCGTCCCTGGCCGGCTCGGCGGATCCGGCTCGGGCGCAGCTCGGCACCATAGGCGGACCGACCGGCCCGGCGATCGAGGGGCTGCCGCCGCAGAGCGGCAGACCGAGCCCGCTCGACGAGCGGGGACGCGGGGAAAACGCTCTGGTAGCGGGGGATTGGCTGCTGTATCCGACCGCCTTCGCGGGCGGAATTTTCGATACCAATCCGGCCCAGAGCGCGCA
This sequence comes from Alphaproteobacteria bacterium, assembly GCA_050181375.1. Lineage (GTDB taxonomy): Bacteria > Pseudomonadota > Alphaproteobacteria > ATCC43930 > CGMCC-115725 > DATARH01. The sequence continues at coordinate 642 of JBFXDF010000359.1, read as the reverse complement.
GAACGCGCAAGCGAGCGGCGGCATCCGCCTTGTCCCGGCGATACTGGCCGAAAGAACCGCCGACATCAGCAAGACCAGCCTGTACGCCATGACCGATGCGCGCGTGTACGCGGTCGGAGAAACCGAGGGCGTCGACGCCGTCGCGGCGCGGCTCGGCGCGATCCAGGATTACGAGCCAGCCACCAGCTGGGTCCTGCATGGGCAAGCCGACTACACGCGCCAGCGCGACGTCTTCAGCACGCTGGGCGTTACCCGCAGTCTGTCGTCGCTCAACCCGACCGGGGTCGGCGTGGTGCCGACGCAGCAGCCGACCACTTACAACCAGTTCACCGGCACCGGATCGGTGCTGAAGCGGTTCAGCAACGCGTTTGTCAGCCTCGGCGGCTCGACGGTCGGCATCCTGTATAACCAGCCGAGCAACCCCGTGCCGCCGCCGCCCAGCGGCGTTATCTTCACGGCGGTCACTCGCGGCGGGGTCTGGGTGTCGCCCGATATCTATACGTACGTCTCCGGCGCGGTCGACAAGCGCAACTGGGATACGTCATCGTTGAACTCGTCGGGGTTCCGCACGCTGGTCGGCCTCGGCTCTGATCAGATCGGTCTGTTTCGCGGCGAGATCTACGGCGGGTATCAGCAGGAGAG
>JBFXDF010000358.1:0-3335 GCA_050181375.1 Alphaproteobacteria bacterium | reverse complement strand
GCGCGAGGAGAGCGTGGCGGTGATCGAAAATCAGCTCCTGTCGATCCGCGATCTTCCGCGTCTGACCGAGTTGGCCGCGAGCGCGTCGCGCTAAAGCCGGCCCCACAGAGCCCGGCCGCACAAGGTTGCAGGAACTTCCGGGCTGCGGCATATCTGGCCCTAACCTGTTTGCCGCTATGGGAGGAGGACGGCGATGCCCGACCGCAGCGTGATTGCGATAGCCACGCACCCGAGTATCGGCAAGATCGACGAGGAGCAATATCTCCGGCTGTACCGCGAGTCGCTGGCCGATCCGAACCGATTCTGGGGCGAACACGGCAAGCGGCTGGACTGGATCAAGCCTTATACGAAGGTGATGAACGCCTCGTATTGGGGCGACGTGTCGATCCGCTGGTACGAGGACGGCTCGCTGAACGCCTCGCACAACTGCATCGACCGCCATCTCGCCGCGCGCGGCGATCGGACCGCGATCCTGTGGGAAGGCGACGACCCCGGCGAGGACCGTCGGGTGACCTATCGCGAACTGCATGAGAGCGTCTGCCGTTTCGCGAACGCGCTCAAGGCTCAGGGCGTCAAGAAAGGCGATCGCGTCACGATCTATCTGCCGATGATCCCCGAGGCGGCGGTCGCGATGCTCGCCTGTGCCCGCATCGGCGCGATCCATTCGGTCGTGTTTGGCGGGTTCTCGCCGGACAGCCTCGCGGGACGCATCGAGGACTGCCGCTCCGAGGTGCTGATTACCGCCGACGAGGGGCTGCGCGGCGGCCGCAGGGTGCCGCTGAAGCGCAACGCTGACACGGCGCTGCGGCAATGCCCTGATGTCAGGACGGTCATCGTCGTGAAGCGCACCGGCGGCGACATCGCCTGGCAGGACGGCCGCGATGTCTGGTACCACGAAATCTGCGCCGCCGCGGCGCCCGACTGCCCGCCCGAGGAGATGTCGGCCGAGGACCCGCTGTTCATCCTCTACACCTCCGGCTCGACCGGCAAGCCGAAGGGCGTCTTGCACACGACCGGCGGCTATCTCGTCTTCACGGCGATGACGCACGAATACGTCTTCGACTACCGCGACGGCGAAACCTACTGGTGCACCGCGGATGTCGGCTGGGTTACCGGCCACAGCTATATCGTCTACGGCCCGCTCGCCAACGGCGCGACGACGCTGATGTTCGAGGGCGTGCCAAACTACCCGGACCCGTCGCGCTTCTGGCAGGTCTGCGACAAGCACAACGTCTCAATCTTCTACACCGCGCCGACCGCGATCCGCGCGCTGATGCGTGAGGGCGAGGATTACGTGCGCGCAACCAGCCGCAAATCGCTGCGGCTTCTGGGCTCGGTCGGCGAGCCGATCAACCCCGAGGCGTGGCTGTGGTATTACGACAATGTCGGCGAAGGGCGCTGCCCGGTCGTCGATACTTGGTGGCAGACCGAGACCGGCGGCATTCTGATAAGCCCGCTTCCCGGCGCGACGCCGTTGAAGCCCGGCTCGGCGACGCGGCCGTTTTTCGGGGTCGAACCGGTCATCGTCGACGGCGAGGGCAACCGGCTTGACGGGGTCTGCGAGGGCAATCTGTGTCTGGCGCGCTCGTGGCCGGGCCAGATGCGCACCGTGTTCGGCGACCACAAGCGCTTTGTCGAAACCTATTTCTCGACCTTCCCCGGCCTCTATTTCACCGGCGACGGGGCGCGGCGCGACGAAGACGGGTTCTACTGGATTACCGGCCGGGTCGATGACGTGATCAATGTCGCCGGCCACCGGCTCGGCACCGCGGAGATCGAGAGCGCGCTGGTGGCGCATCCGAAGGTTGCGGAGGCGGCCGTGGTCGGCTATCCGCACGACATCAAGGGCCAGGGCATCTACGCCTATGTGACATTGCGTGCCGACGAGCAGCCGAGCGAGGAGCTGCGCCGCGAACTCGTGCGATGGGTGCGGGACGAGATCAGCCCGATCGCCGCGCCCGACCTCTTGCAATGGGCGCCGAACCTGCCGAAGACACGCTCCGGCAAGATCATGCGCCGCATCCTGCGAAAAATCGCGGAGGACCAGCCCGGCCAGTTGGGCGATGTCTCGACCCTGGCCGACCCGAGCGTCGTCTCCGACCTGGTCGACAACCGCCTGAACCGCGCCGCGGGGTAGCGATAGCGACGCCGGAGCCGGCGATCCGGCGGTTTGCTGTTTCTGCAGCGAATCTGCAGCAAACGGACCGCTAAAGCCGCGGAAACGCTCAGTTTTCGTTACGCGGAGCAGCGGCCCCGAGCGGCGATGGAACAGCAAAATGCCGGGCCGTGAGCGCCGCCTTCAATTTCATGGAGGGAGTGTCTCAAAGGATTGTGGCTATTTTCGCACCGTCCTCGCGCTCCGACCGAAATTGGGCCAGTCGGCGTTGCTCCGATGGCAACAGCAGTCACGGGACCGGACGGCGCAAAGAGTTTCGGCCTCGATCGAACCGTTTGACCGCCTCTGGCGTTTGCAGCGGGTCGATCCGAAACCGCGGGTTTCCGTCGGTATCGGCGCGACATTCCCCGACGACGCAAAACCCGGAGCAGAGCGTTGCCGAACACCACAGCGGCCGGCGCGGCGATCCGCAAATCCCGCCTGCGCGAGGGATTGCCCAACCCGCTGGGCGCCACCTGGAACGGGCGCGGCGTCAATTTCGCGCTGTTCTCCGCCAATGCGACAAAGGTCGAGCTGTGCCTGTTCGACGACGACGGCGCGACCGAGATCGAGCGCATCGTATTGCCGGAGTACACGGACGAGGTCTGGCACGGCTATCTGCCCGACGCGCGCCCAGGGACGTTTTACGGATATCGCGTGCATGGGCCCTATGAGCCCGATAGCGGGCATCGCTTCAACCCGAACAAACTGTTGATCGACCCGTATGCGAAGGCGCTGCACGGTCATCTTGAATGGGACCCGGCGCTGTTCGGCTACTCGATGGAAAGCGGCGACGATCTGTCTTTCGACGAGCGCGACAGCGCCGGTTTCGTGCCGAAGTGCCGGGTCGTCGATCCGGCCTTCACCTGGGGCGACGACCGGCCGCCGCGCACCGGCTGGGAACGCACGATCGTCTACGAGCTGCATGTGCGGGGCTACACGATGCGGCATCCGGACGTCCCGGAGACGCTGCGCGGCACGTTTCGCGGTCTGAGCGATCCGGCCGTGCTCGACCACATCCGCCGGCTCGGCGTCACCGCGGTCGAATTGTTGCCGGTGCACGGGTTTGTCGATGACAGCTATCTGCTCGACAAGGGGTTGGTGAATTACTGGGGATACAACTCGATCTCGTTTTTTGCGCCGGAGCGGCGTTATGCAAGCGTGCCGGATTTCGCGTTTT
>JBFXDF010000357.1:0-3377 GCA_050181375.1 Alphaproteobacteria bacterium | reverse complement strand
GGTCGGGCCGGGCGCGGGGGGGCTTGCCACCGCGTCGGCAGTGGTCGCCGATATTGGCGACGTCGCGCGCGGTATTCGCGTGGCGCCGTTCGGACGTGCGGCCAAGAGCCTCACCGCCGCCGGCAAGGCGCCCATGCAGTTGCATGAAGGCGGCTATTACATCCGTCTGCTGGCTGTGGATAAGCCCGGTACGGCCGCGACGATCGCGACGCGACTGGCCGAGCAGCAGATTTCGCTCGAATCCATCGTGCAGCGCCATCTTGTGACAGCAGGGTCCGGGCCGCAGGGCGGCAAGGATGCCAAAGCCGCTTCCGGGCCGGTTCCGGTGATCCTGATCACCTATGCGACCACCGAGGATGCGGTGCGTCGCGCGCTCGATGCGGTGAAGGCCGACAAGGTGATTTCCGAGGAACCGCAATTGATCCGCATCGAAAAAAACCGATAGAAGACGCGGGGATTTCCGGGGGAGTCGGCCCCGGGCGATGTTTCAAGGGGCCGGCGGGGAGAGGAACACGATATGGCGTCGACCATTACCGTTGCACCGAATCAAGTGCTCGAGCGCATCCTGTCGCTCGAAATCGTGCGCGTGACCGAACGCGCGGCGGTGTCGGCGGCGCGATTGCGGGGCCACGGCAAGGACAAGGCCTCCGACCAAGCCGCCGTCGACGCGATGCGGCGCGAGCTCAACAAGCTGCCGATCGACGGCATTGTGGTGATCGGCGAGGGCGAAATGGACGAAGCGCCGATGCTGTTCATCGGCGAGCAGGTCGGCACCAAGGCGGGCTTCAAGGTCGATATCGCGGTCGATCCGCTGGAAGGCACGACGCTCTGCGCGAAGAACATGCCGGGCGCGATCGCGACGCTGGCGATGGCCGATGCCGGAACGCTCCTGCACGCTCCCGATTGCTACATGGACAAGATCGCGATCGGGCCGGGCTATCCGAAGGGCACGATCGATCTCGATGCGCCAGCCGACGAGAATATCGTCAATCTCGCCAAGGCCAAGGGCGTGAAGCCCTCGGAGATCAACGCGATCCTGCTCGACCGGCCGCGGCACGCCGAGATCATCGCGGCGGTGCGAAAGACCGGCGCGGCGGTGAGCCTGATCTCCGACGGCGACGTGGCGGGCGTGATCCATTGCGCCGAGCCGAAGACCGGCATCGACATCTATCTCGGCATCGGCGGTGCGCCGGAGGGCGTACTCGCCGCCGCCGCGCTTCGCTGTATCGGCGGCCAGATGCAGACCCGCCTCGTGGTCGATTCCGAGGCGTTGCGCGAGCGCACGCTGAAGATGGGCATCAAGGACGCCAAGAAGAAATACGAGATCGAGGACATGGTGAAGGGCGATTGCCTGTTCGCCGCCACCGGCGTCACCACCGGACCGATGCTGACCGGCGTGAAATTCGGCAAGAACATGATCGAGACCGAGACCGTGGTGATGCGCTCGGTCACCGGCACGGTGCGCTATATCCGCGCCGAGCACCGCCAGCTCGACAAGTTTCATCTCGACTGATTATAGGCATGCCGCGCGACATCTATCTCGTCGGCAGCGTGCCGCTCGCCAATGCCCGTGCCGTTTTCGAGACGGTGAGCGCCGTGCTCGGGCCGCGCCTGAAACGCATCCCGGACGGCGAGACCGGCGAGCGCATCAACTGGGTGTTCTGGCAGGAAGCCTTGTTCGCCGGCCATCCGGCCTTCGAGCGCTCGGACAGGGATTTCCAGCTTCATGCGACCAGCGGCCTGTCGCGGCGCTACCGGCTGCAGCCCGGCATCAGCCTGCGCGACGTGCAGTTCGACAATCTGTTCTATGCCGATGTCGCGATCGGCTCCTACCGCACCTTCGCCGCGCTGAAGGCTGAAGGCAAAATCGCGCCGGATGTGAAATTCCAGGTCGATCTGGTACCGGCGCATTCGGTGATCTGGCTGTTCGTCGAGGACGACCTGCATGCCGCGATCGACCCGATCTACAACGCCGCGGTGAAACGCGAGATCGACAAGCTGGCGGCGGCGATCCCGCACGACCAGCTTGCGATCCAGCTCGACGTCGCCTCCGCGGTGTTCGCGCGGCTGGAGCGGCGCGACATATCGAGCTATGGCGCCACCAAGGAGGAGATGTTCGCCACCTTCAGCGGCATCCTGCTCGATCTCGGCAGTCATGTGCCCGATGGCATCGAACTGCTCTATCATTTCTGCTATGGCGACGCCGGACATCGCCATGTGGTCGAGCCGACCGACATGGGCGACATGGTCGAGCTTGCCAACCGGCTCGCGGCCGGGATCGGGCGCAACATCGACTTGGTCCACATGCCGGTGCCGCGCGACCGTTCGGACAACGCTTATTTCGAGCCGCTGAAGCAGCTGAAGCTGCGCCCCGAGACCGAATTGTGCCTCGGGCTCGTGCATTACACCGACGGCATCGAGGGCACGCGCAAACGGATGGCGGCGGCCGAGAAATTCGTGCGCGACTTCTCGATCGGCACCGAATGCGGTTTCGGCCGCCGCGATCCCGCAACGATCCCGGAACTTCTGCGCATTCATGCCGAAGCCGCCGCCTGACCCCGCGATCCGGCTGGCGAAAAGCTCGCGCTTCCTTCAAGATCGCAAGTCCTTCTGACAACCGATTCGGCCCGCGTTCCTATGTCTGTTCCCATGCGAGCTTCGATGGCTGCGCCGGAAACGCCATCCCGTTTCTTCCTCGGCGTGGAAAGCTCCGCGCGCGGGCGGGCATGGCGTGATCGCCTCGACGCGCGGGGCGAGGCCCGAGCGCTTGCGATCGCGCAGCGCCTTGGCGTGCCGGAAATGCTGGCGCGGATTCTGTCAGGCCGCGGCGTCGAACCGAATGAGGCGGAAGCCTTTCTCGATCCGACCGTGCGGCGGCTGATGCCCGATCCCGATACGCTGACGGCGATGCAGAGCGCCGCCGCGCGCATCGCCGACGCGGTGCAACGGCGCGAGAGCGTCGCGATCTTCGGCGACTACGACGTGGACGGTGCGACCTCGTCGGCCTTGCTGGCGCGCTACCTGCGCGATCTCGGCCTTGCGCCGATCCTGCATATCCCGGACCGGCTGTTCGAGGGCTACGGACCGAATGTCGATGCGGTGCGCGGCCTGGCCGGGCGCGGCGCGACGCTGCTGGTGACCGTCGATTGCGGCACCACGTCGGTCGAGCCGCTGGCCGAAGCGAAAAAGCTCGGCATGGATGTGGTGGTGATCGACCATCACCAATGCGACGCGAATTTGCCGGAAGTGCTCGCGCTGGTGAATCCCAACCGGCTCGACGACCTCTCCGGTCTCAATCATCTGGCCGCGGTCGGGCTCGTCTTCATGACGCTGGTGGCGGTCAGCCGCGAATTGCGCCGCCGCGGCTTTTTCGCGGG
>JBFXDF010000356.1:0-3386 GCA_050181375.1 Alphaproteobacteria bacterium | reverse complement strand
CCTGTTGCGGCCATTCGAGCGCATGCTGATCCATCGCCTGACCCTCGGGGCGAAACCTGTAACGGCAGCGTGACAAAGTATAGAATATGCGCAACCGAGGGAGTGCGCCAGAAGATGGGCGTGGAGCGGGTCGAGCGTCGCCTGGCGGCGATCGTTGCGGTCGATGTCGCCGGATACTCGCGGCTGATGGGCCGGGACGAAGAAGGCACGTCGCGGTGTTGCGATTACGAGGACCGTCTTAGCGACGGCGTATTCGGACACGGTATGTACTCTTGGAACGGGGAGTCTTTCCGGGAGACCGGGTGTGCTTCTGGCGTTTGATGATCTTCGCCTCGATATCGAGCGCCGCGAACTGCGCCGCGGCGGTGAAATTGTAAATCTCGAACCGAGAGCGTTCGATCTGCTGACCTTCCTTGTGCGGCACCGGGACCGCGTCGTCACCAAGGACGATCTTCTGCAAGCCGTGTGGGGCGGGCGGATCGTCTCGGAATCGGCGCTGACCACGCGGATCAATGCGGTGCGTCGGGCGATAGGCGATGACGGCGCGGCACAGCGGTTGGTCCGCACGTTCGCCCGTAAGGGTGTCCGCTTTATCGGCGAAGTCGCGGAAATCCCCGATCCGGCGAATTCGGACGCAACCGACGCACCCGGCCTGGCGCCGCCATTAACCGAAAAACCGTCGCTCGTCGTGCTGCCGTTCCAGAACATGAGCGGCGATCCGGAGCAGGAATATTTCGCCGACGGCATGGTCGAGGAGATCACGACCGCGATTTCGCGCTTTCCGTGGCTGTTCGTGATCGCGCGCAATTCGGCCTTCACCTACAAGGGCAAGGCGGTCGATGTGCGGCAGGTGGCGCGCGAATTGGGTGTGCGCTACGTGCTCGACGGCTCGGTCCGGAAGGCCGGCAACCGGGTGCGCATCACCGGACAATTGATCGACGCCGCGACCGGCGCCCACCTGTGGGCCGACCGCTTCGACGGCAGCCTCGACGACGTCTTCGACTTGCAGGATGAGGTCGCGTCGCGCGTCGTCGGGGTCATCGAGCCGAGGCTGCGCATCAGCGAAAGCGACCGCGTCAGCCGCAAGCCGACCGAGAACCTTGACGCCTACGACCTCTATCTGCGCGCGGTGGCGCAGACATACCACACGACCGAGGAGGCCGTTGCCGAGTCGATCCGGCTGTGCCGCCGCGCGCTCGAACTCGATCCCGCCTTTGCTCCGGCCATGGCAAGGCTCGCCGGTTCGCGCACGATACAGCTGCACCGGCATTGGATCCCGGAGTCGGGGGCGGAGGCCGAGGAGGGCATCCATCTGGCGCGGCGGGCGCTTGCCCTCGCCAGAGACAATCCCGAGGTGCTGAGGCTTGCCGGGTTTGCGCTCGCCAATTTTGTCGGCGAGAACGAGACGGCCCTGGCCGCGCTCGACCGCGCCATCGAACTCAATCCGAATTACGCCTTTGCCTACGCCCAGCGCGGGATCGTCCTGACCTATCTGAACCGCCCCGACGAGGCGATCGAAGCGGCCGAGCGAGCGATACGCCTAAGCCCGAACGATCCGAGCGTCTTCAACTTCTATCTCTCGCTGGGCCTCGCTCATTTGGCCGCCGGCCGCTACGAGGAGGCGTTGCCGTGGGCCGGTCGTGCGGTGGCGGCGGATGCCAGGCTGGCCTGTTTGCGCCTCAAGCTGAGCCTGTGCGGCTATCTTGGCCGGCGCGAAGCGGCCAACGAATGCTTGCAGCGACTGCGAGAGACAATTCCAGAGCCGACCGTCTCTATCGTGATGCGCGATGTACTAAAGGGATTCTCGCCCGAACTCGCCGCCCGCATCGCCGAAGGGCTGCGCAAAGCCGGCCTGCCGGAGGAATGAGCTCGGCTCATTCCGCCAGGGCGGCGCGGCCGGCGGCGATTCAGCGCCGGCGGTCGCCGGACCGACCGCGGCTCTGCGCGTAAGCTCTGAGCACTTTAGCCATGCGGGTAAGGTGGCCCTTGCCTCCGGCCCGGAAAAACTCCAACGTTTCCGGGTCGACACGCAGATGCACGGAGGTTTTCCGCGACGCGGCGGTTTCGACGGTCGCGGCGTGCTCCCAGAAATCGTCGCCCAGTTCGATTTCCGGAGCGTCATGAGGCGTCGCCTTTGTCAGGCCCTTCGCCCTCATTTGCCTGATCTCGTCGAGCGAACAGTGCCGCGTATCGTCGTCTGCCATTTTCTCCTACCTTCCAGGCGGTAATCAGGTGGCGGATGCCGCCTCTCCTTGTGTAGACGACAACGTAGAACGTGCCGCCCACCTGACCGAGCGCCTGAACTTTACGACGAGACGGCTTCTTCGCCGCACTGCGAGCGATGATACATCTGCCATCATTCCGGTCCGCGCCGCCGGACGGCCAGCGCGCAAGTACCGCTGCCGGGTCACCGGCGGGGCAGCAATCCCGCGGGGATCTGCGCTACTCCCGCCCGGGCTGCGTCGCGGCGGGCATGATCAGGATGCGGTCGACGCGGCGGCCGTCCATATCGACGACCTCGAACAGGAAATCGCCGGCCGTCACCCGGTCGGCGACCATCGGAACGCGGTGCAGCCGCGCCATCATGTAGCCGCCGATTGTGTGAAAATCCGGGTCCTCGCCGGGCAGCGCCGACACCCCCAGCAGCTGCTTCACCTCGTCGAGGCTGACCATGCCGTCGAGCAGCCAGGTGCCGTCCTCGCGGCGCACGATGCGCTGGTCGGTGTCGCCGATTTCCGGAATGTCGCCGACCAGCGCCTCGAGGATGTCGGTCAGCGTCACGAGACCTTCGAGGTCGCCGTATTCGTCAACCACCAGCGCCATCGGCTCGCGGCTGCTCTTGAACATTTCGAGGGCGCGCAGCACGCTCACGGTGTTCGGCAGAAACAGCGGCTGGCGCAGCGCGGGCTTTAAATCGAACGCCGCGCCGGCGAGGCAGGCGGCGAGTAGATCCTTGTCCTGGACGATGCCGGCCAGGTGATCGACGCCGCCGTGCACGACCGGAAAGCGTGAATACGGACTCTCGCGGATCTGGCGGCGCAGATCGTCGGCGGGATCGTCGAGGTCGAGAAACTCGACTTGGGTGCGCGGCGTCATCACCGAGCTGACGCGGCGGTCGCCAAGCCGCAGCGCCATCTCGACGATTGCGGTTTCAGCCGGCGGGATGTGACCGGCCGCCACCCCCTCGCGCAGCATGAAGCCGATTTCCTCGTCGGTGACGGCCGGCGGCTCGCCGCGCACCCGCAGCGCCCGCAGCACCCGGTCGCTCGAGGCGCTGAGCAGCCATTCGAGCGGCGCGCCGAGCGACGCCATGCCGCGCATGAAGCGGGCGACCGCGGCCGAAATCCGCTCGGGATTGAGCAGCGCGATGCGTTTCGGCACCAGTT
>JBFXDF010000355.1:0-3387 GCA_050181375.1 Alphaproteobacteria bacterium | reverse complement strand
CTCAGAGTGGGGGTGGAATCCCGGATGGCGGCGATTGCCGCGGCGTAATCGGGTGCGTGGAACACTGCCGAACCGGCCACGATCGCTCCAGCGCCGGCCTCGATCACTCGCCAGGCATTGCCGCCGCCGATCCCGCCATCGACCTCGATGATCGTCGACAAGCCGCGCTGGTCGCACATTTGCCGCAGCGCGCGGATTTTCGGCAGCATCGAGGGAAGAAATTTCTGGCCGCCAAAACCGGGGTTCACGGTCATGATCAGGACGATGTCGCAGAGATCGAGAACATGCTCGATCGCATCGATCGGCGTCGCCGGGTTCAATACCGCGCCGGCGGTCTTTCCCAGGTCGCGGATATGCGACAGCGTGCGATGCAGGTGGATGGTCGCGCCCGGTTCGCAATGCACCAGCAGGTGGTCGGCACCGGCGCGCGCGAAATCCTCGATGTAGCGTTCCGGTTCGACGATCATCAGATGGACGTCGATCGGTTTCGCCGTCGCCCGCCGTACGGCCTCGACGACGACCGGACCGATGGTCAGGTTGGGCACAAACCGGCCGTCCATGACATCGACATGGATCCAGTCCGCGCCGGCCTTCTCGACCGCGCGCACCTCGTCCGCGAGCCGCCCGAAATCGGCCGACAGGATCGACGGCGCGACGATCACGCGATCGAGCGCCACTTGCGGCCGCTGCGCCACAGCAGTTTGTCGGCGCCTTCCGGGCCCGCCGTACCGGCCGGGTAGAATTCAAGCGCCACACTTTTCGGATCGTCGCGCCAGGCATCGAGGATCGGCTGCACCGCGCACCACCCGGCTTCGACGCTGTCGGCGCGCTGGAACAGCATCGCATCGCCGATCATCGCGTCATACACCAGCGTCTCGTACCCGGTGCTCGGCTCGGTGTGGAAATAGTCCTGGTACTTGAAGTCCATCCGCACGCCGCCGAGCCGGATATCCGGACCCGGGTGCTTGGCGCCGAACTGCAGCGAAATCCCTTCGTCGGGCTGGATCTGCAGCGCCAGTACGTTGGGCGTCAGCTTGTCTACCGGCGTGTCGCGGAACAGCGCGAACGGCACCCGCTTGAACTGGATCGCGATCTCGGTCGTGCGCCGGGTCAGCGACTTGCCGGTGCGCAGGTAGAACGGCACGTCGGCCCAGCGCCAATTGTCGATCGCGAGCTGCATCGCGACGTAGGTCTCGGTCATGCTGTCCGGGGCGACGCCGTCCTCCTCCCGATAGGCCTTGACCGGCTGGCCGCGGACGATGCCGGCGGTGTACTGCGCCCGAACGACGTTGCGGTCGAGTTCCTCCGAGTTCAGCGGCAGCACGGCTTCGAGAACCTTGTCCTTCTCGGTGCGAACGGCGTCGGCGCGGAACGAGTTCGGCGGCTCCATCGCGGTCAGGCTGAGCAGCTGGAAGACATGGTTCGGCACCATGTCGCGCAACGCTCCGGTCGCCTCGTAAAAATTCGCCCGCCGTTCGACGCCGACCGTCTCCGCCACCGTGATCTGGACGTGATCGATGTGGTCGCGGTTCCATAGCGGCTCGAAGATGCCGTTCGCGAAGCGCAGAACCATGATGTTCTGAACCGTTTCCTTGCCGAGGAAATGGTCCATCCGATAGATCTGCGACTCGGACAGCACTTTCAGGATCTGCTGGTCGAGCGCGCGCGCCGATTCGAGGTCGGTGCCGAACGGCTTTTCGATGATGACGCGGCGCCAGCCCTTGTCCTCCTTTGTCAGCCCGGCCTCGCCGAGGCGCTCGACGATCGTGCCGAACAGCGAACTGGCCACCGCCAGATAAAAGATGACATTTCCCTCGGTGCCGGCTTCGGCCGCTACCTGATCGAGTTTCTGGGCAAGCCGCTGATACAGCTCGGGGCTGGTTACGTCGCCGTTGACGCGGGTCATGCACGAGGCGAGGACGTCCCAGCTGTCCGGGTCAAACGGTTCGGAAGCTGAGGCGGTCGCCGTGTCCGAGACGAAGCTGCGCACGCCTTCCGCGAGGTAGGAGCGAAAGCGGTCCTCCGCCCAATCGGTGCGATCGACGCCGACGATCGCGAAACGGTTGGGAATGCGGCGGGCGCGCACGAGGTTGTAGAGCGCCGGCATCAGAAGCCGCCGCGTCAGGTCGCCGCTGGCGCCGAAGATAACAATCGCGCAAGGCGGCGCGCGATGTCCGCGCTGCGGGCGCTCGGATGCGTTGTTGAGGCCGTTGTTCATGGCGTCATCCCTTTGGGGCCGCTTGGGGCGCCTCCTGGTGGCCGCCGAACTCCCGGCGCATCGCCGACAGAATTTTTTCCGCGAAAGTGTGGTCCTGCCGCGAACGGAAACGCGTGTAAAGCGCGGCGGACAGCACATCGGCCGGAACCGCCTGCTCGATCGCGGCCAGGATGGTCCACCGCCCTTCGCCGGAATCGGCGACGCTGCCGGTGAACTCCCGCAGTTCCGGGTCCTTGGCCAGCGCGATCGCGGTCAAATCCAGCAGCCAGGACGATACGACGCTGCCGCGCCGCCACACCTCGGCGACATCGGGAAGGTTCAGTTGGTAGCGGCGGTTCTCGGGCACCGCCGGCGAATTGACGTTGCGCAGGATGTCGAAACCCTCGGCGAACGCCTGCATGATCCCGTATTCGATGCCGTTATGGACCATTTTGACGAAATGGCCGGCGCCGGCCGGACCGCAATACATATAGCCCTGCTCGACACGCGGATCGCGGCCCTCGCGGCCCGGGGTCTGGTCGATCGAGCCGCGCCCCGGGGCGAGGGCGGCGAAAATCGGATCGAGACGGTCGGCCGCCTCCTTGTCGCCGCCGATCATCATGCAGTAGCCGCGCTCAAGACCCCAGATGCCGCCGCTGGTGCCGACATCGAGATAGCGGATGCCCTTTTCCCGGAGCATCTCGGCATGCGCGACATCGTCATGGAAATACGAGTTGCCGCCGTCGATCAGGATGTCGCCGGGTTCGAGCAGGCCCGACAGTTCGACAATCGTGTCATGCGTGATCGCGCCGGCCGGCAGCATGACCCAGACCGCGCGCGGCTTGTCGAGCTGACGCACGAACCCGGCAAGATCGCCGCTCGGCGCCGCTCCCTCGCCGGCGAGCGCGCGAACCGCGTCCTCGCTCTTGTCGTAGACGACGCAGTGATGGCCGGCGCGCATCAGCCGCCGCACGATATTGCCGCCCATCCGGCCGAGGCCGATCATCCCGAGTTGCATCCGCTATCTCCTTCTAAAACCCTCTCCCGCATTGCGGGAGAGGGTGGGGCCCAGCGCGCAGCGCTGGGAGGGTGAGGGTCGCTTCTTCCGCGCAGACCCGCACCCGCCTCGCCGTGCGCGGCACCCTCTCCCGCGGTGCGGGAGTGGGATTAGGCCCGTCATCCTTCTACCA
>JBFXDF010000354.1:0-3387 GCA_050181375.1 Alphaproteobacteria bacterium | reverse complement strand
ATCGTTGTAGAAATTGGCCGAGCGCGCGCCCATCCCGCCGATATAAAGCGCGAGACCGGGGCGCAGCGCGTCGCGGCATTTCTCCACGTCGTCGCCCATGCTGACCCGCACATAGGGCGCGTTGTCGAAGTCGGCGAGATCGCGCGACCTGCCGACACGCGCTCGCCCCGCGACGATCGGATCGACGATCGCCGCCGCCTTTTCCGGCGACATGAAGAACGGCAGCACCCCGTCGGCGACCTCGCCCGCCACGCGCAGCCCGGAAGGCGACACCGATGCGGTGTAGATCTTCAGGCCCGGGTCGCCGTGGATGATACTGCGCAGCGGTTTGCCCAATCCGGTCGAACCCGGACCGGCATAGGGGATGTCGTAATGCGCGCCATGGTGTTCGAGCGGCCCCTTGCGTTCGAGCACCTGCCGGATGATCGCGACATATTCGCGGGTGCGGGCGAGCGGCTTGCCGAACGGAACCCCGTGCCAGCCCTCGACGACCTGCGGGCCGGACGGGCCGATGCCGCACAGAAACCGGTTGCCGGACAGCGCCTGCAACGTCATCGCGGTCATCGCGGCGCAAGCCGGGGTGCGCGCCGGCATCTGCATGATGCTGGTGCCGGCCTTGATGCGCGTCGTGCGCGCCAGCACCCAGGCGACCGGGCTCACCGCGTCGGTCCCGTAGGCCTCGCCGGCCCACAGCGCGTCAAAGCCGAGCCGTTCGGCCTCCAGCACCAGCTCCATGTCGATCCCGGCGTGGCCGGGCAGGAATTTGAGGGTCGCGGCAAGCTTCACGACAGCATCCCCTCCCCGGCGCGGGCGGCGCGTTCGATGGTAGACAGCCAATCGCCGATCTCGCGGTCGAACGGCTCGATCAACACGTGTCCGACCCCGACCGCCTCATAGGCCTGGAGCCGCGCCCCCAGCGCGCCGGGGTCGCGCCCGTCCCAGCCATAGCGCAGCGAGATCGCGAAATCCGCGCCGGGGCGCTCGCCGCGCAGCCGCGCGACCAGCGGTGCCGCCTGCTCGGGGGTGCAGCGCGAGCCGTGCCAGCCGTCGAGCCGCAACGCGCGCTTCAGCGCCGGCTCGGACGTGCCGCCGATCCAGATCGGGATCGGCTTCTCGGGTTTCGGCAGCATGCGCATGGTGTCGATAACAGCGGGGATCGTCTTTGCCGGGAACGAGACGGGATCGTCGCTCCACACCGCGCGCATCATCGCGATGCCTTCGTCCATGCGCCGGCCGCGCTCGCGGAACGGCACGCCGAGCGCCTCGAACTCTGCCTCGAGCCAGCCGACCCCGGCGCCGAGGATCAGCCGTCCTCCGGACAGATTCTGCAATGTCGCGAGTTCCTTGGCGAGCGGCAGCGGGTGCCGCATCGGCAATACCAGAACGCTGGTGCCAAGGCCGACCCGGCTGGTGCAGGCGGCGGCCCAGGTCAGCGTCAGAACCGGGTCCCAGAAGATCGCCGAGGGCGGGTAGGCCGCATCCTTCGGCACGATGATATGCTCGCTGACCCACACATCGGCAAAGCCGAGTTGCTCGGCCTGGATCGCGGCGCGGCGGATCGTGTCCGGTCCCGCCTTGCGCCCGATATGGGGCAGATGAACGCCAAGCCGCATGACCCGGTCTCCGATGCTGTACCGGGTCGCAGCGTGAGGCCGCGCCCCGCCGCGCGCAAGAGCGGCGGTGGCGCGGTCAGGTCAGGGTTGGTCCGTAACTGCGACCGGTTACACCCGGCGCAGCCATTGCTGCGCGGTCGACAGACCCGCATCGATCCGCCGAGCCAGGGGCCGAATCGAAGATGGCGCCGCATCGAGTTCGACGCTCTCGAACAACCTCTCGACGGCCCCGTCGAGCTGCGAGCGGTGCAGGCCGATATCGGCCAGCGAGTGATCGTCGAGCGCGGCCAGCTCATCGTAGGCCCGGCGGCGATCGCGCCGGTCAGCGAGCGCCGCGCGCGCCGCGACGAGCATATTGATAACAGACATTGTGCGACTCCCGATCCCGGTATAGTGCAGTGCACAAGATAGGCTTCGGCACCGGCACAACCAGCCGGAAGACCGCAGTCCAGCCATGCACGCGTCCCGCGAATGGGAGCAATGCTGTTGCAGCGCAGCAAAAGTTCCGAAGCGGGCACCTCCTGCCGTGCCGGTTGGGAAGTTTCGTCCGATCGCCTAGATTGGTGACGCGGCGGAGACGGGCAAAGTTTCGGCTCCGGGGCCGCCGCGCAACGGGCCGGCTTGTCGCGCTTGCGCGTGGCATAACAGATTGGAGATGCTGGGAATGAGCGTCGCGGAGGCCGTGCCTGACCGGAACCGCTTGGCGGCGTTGCTGCGCGAGGCCAACGCGGCGTTCGACATTGACGGCGTCGCCGATCTGATCGCCGGGATGCTGGCCGCCCCGCCGGAGATCGGCCCCTCTGAAAACGCGGCGTCCTGGCATGCACTGGTGGCCGATCCGACCCCGCCGGCGCTCGCCGACGCGCTCGAACACTATCGCGCCTGGCTCGCCGAGGACTGGCGCGACGGTCTCGGCCCGGAAGATTTCGCCCGCCTGCCCCGGCCGGCGCGGCTGGCGATGCTGCGCGAGGAACTGGCGGCCTCGGGTCTCGACGGGTTCGTCGTGCCGCGCTCCGACGAACACCAGGGCGAATACGTCCCGGCCTGCGCCCAGCGGCTCGCGTGGCTGACCGGGTTTGCCGGCTCGGCCGGGATCGCGATCGTGCTCGGAGAACGCCTCGGGAACCGCGCCGCGCTGTTTGTCGACGGCCGCTACACGCTGCAGGCCGCGGCGCAGATCGATCCGTCCCTGTTCGAGATCCGGCACGTGATCGACGAGCCGCCGGCGCAGTGGCTCGCCGCCGCGCTCGGGAAGGGCGCCGTGCTCGGCTACGACCCCTGGCTGCACACGCCGCACGAGGTCGAACGCCTGCGGGGCGGAGCCGAGCGCGCCGGCGCGAGCCTGCGTGCCGTTGATCGCGATCCCGGGGGCAATCCGGTGGACCGGGTGTGGCCGGGACGGCCGGCCGCGCCGCTCGCCCCGGTCGTGCCGCATCCCGACCGCTTTGCCGGTGAGAGCGCCGCCGAAAAGCGCGCCCGGCTCGCGCGCGGTCTCGCCGAACAGGGGGTCGCGGCGGCGGTTCTGACGATGCCCGAATCGATCGCGTGGCTGCTCAACATCCGCGGCGGCGACGTACCGCACACGCCGCTGCCGCTGTCCTTCGCGATCCTGCGCGACGACGGAGGCGTACGGCTGTTCATCGATCGCCGCAAGCTCGCGCCCGGTCTCGATCGCCATCTCGGTAATGCAGTCAGCGTCGAGCCGCCGGCCCAGTTCGGCCCCGCGCTCGACGCGCTCGCCGCGTCCGGGGCGCGGGTCCAGGCCGACCCGGCT
>JBFXDF010000353.1:0-3434 GCA_050181375.1 Alphaproteobacteria bacterium | reverse complement strand
CGATCTCCGCCAAGCCGATCTCCGCCGGGGCCGGCGATAACGGATGGCGGTGCGCCGGTCCGAGTTCCGTCGCGATTTCAGACCGCCGGTCCGCGCGGGATCGGGCGCCGGCCGGATCGAGACCCCGAAGCGCTCGCCGAACTCGCTCCCGTCGCGCGGGAGCGGCTGGCTCTCGGCTTGGCCTCCGGCCGAGCCGCGGCGCCGGGCTTGGCGCGCGAGGGTCGGGTACCGGCCGCCCCGGCATCGGCGTCGCTTGTGGAACCCGTTCCCGAAGGGGCGTCCCGAAGGCCCTGCTCCCGCTCGGTCAGCTCGCGCTCGGCGCGGCGCCAATGCTCGCCGTCCCTGCCATCCGGCCGGCCTTCCTCCAGCCAGAGATGATAGGCCCGTTCGCGTATTCTGGCCTCAATGCCGGCGTGCCGATCCTCTGTCATCCACCGTGTTCTCCCACCGGGATATTCGCCAAGCCCGGCGGGCGCAGGCATAACGCGTTGGCGCCGCCCGCAAAACCGGAACGCCGGCAATGACGGAAACACGGCTTGCCGCCCGTTGTTCCTGCTGATCGATATAGGGGCGCGCGACCGCAATCGCGCGATTCGAGCGATTCAGTCGCTCTGTCCGGGCGGACCGGCGCCAAGGCTGCGTCCGATCACGGTGTAAAGCGGCTGGCCGCCGCCCGGCGGCGTGCGGTCGAGACACCGCATGTCCGCCCAATTCCCGGCCTCGGCAAAATGCTGCGCGACAAGGCAGAGTTGCCCCGTCTCGTCGTGCAGACACCAGCATCCGATCGGCTTGGTCGCGACGCACCGGTTCGAGAAGGCAACGATCAGCGGCGCGCCGGGCCGCAGCACGCGGCCGATCTCCCGCAACACCTCGGCCGGCCGCGCGAGATATTGAATAGCGGCGCAGATCGTCGCGCCGTCGAACTCGGAAGCGGCGAACGGCAGATGCGGATTTCTGTTCAGATCCTGCACGCGCCATTCGTCGAGAAACGGGTTTTCGACAAGGGCGCGGCGCTCGATACCGATGCCGACCACGCGGCGGTAAGGCGTTTCCGGCGGGAGGTGCGGCACCCATCCCGACATGACGTCGAGAATTGCGCCGCCCGGCGGCAGCACCTCGCGGTACAGATTGGTAACCGCCGCAATGGCCGCGCCGTCGATCCGAGTAGACGCCGCGTCATGGGAGAAGATTGGATCGAACGCGGCGTCGCCCGCCGCTTCACCGGATGCGCGAAACCGCGCGATGATCCCGTCTCGACCCATGCCCGGTCAGATAGGAACCGGCCGGTGGGGCCTCAAGTCTGCCTCCAACCAAAGCGTCCGATGTGTGTTCAATAAATCACCCGTCCCGCGCTGTGCGAATATTTCCTCTATTTGGCGAGAGCGCGCTCCGCCGGCACCAGTGCCAGCCCGAGATCGCGCGCGACCGCGGCATGGGTCAACCGCCCGCGACAGACATTCAGCCCGTCGCGCAGATGCGTGTCCTCCGCGAGGGCGCGCCGCCAGCCGCGATCCGCGATGGCAAGGACAAACGGCAAGGTCGCGTTGTTGAGCGCCACGGCCGAGGTGCGCGCGACCGCGCCCGGCATGTTCGTGACGCAGTAATGGACGACGCCCTCATCGACAAAGGTCGGGTTGGCATGCGTTGTCGGGCGGCTGGTTTCGATGCAGCCGCCCTGATCGATCGCGATATCGACGACGACCGATCCCGGCCGCATCGCCCGCACCATGTCGCGCCGCACCAGTTTCGGGGTCGCCGCGCCGGGCACGAGAACCGCCCCGATCACCAGATCGGCCGAGACGACCTCCTCCTCGATCGAATCGACGGTCGAATAGAGCGTGTGCAGTTGCGAGCCGAACTGCATGTCGAGCTGGTAGAGCCGCGGCAGCGAGCGGTCGATCACCGTCACATGCGCCTCCATGCCCATCGCCACGCGTGCCGCGTTGGTCCCGGCGACGCCGCCGCCGAGAATCACCACCTTGGCGGCCCGCACGCCCGGCACGCCGCCGAGCAGGATGCCCTTGCCGCCCTGCTCCTTTTCCAGGCAGTGCGCGCCGACCTGGACCGACATGCGACCGGCGACCTCGCTCATCGGCGCGAGCAGCGGCAAGCCGCCGCGCTCGTCGGTGACGGTCTCGTAGGCGATCCCGACCACGCCGGAGCGCAGCAGCCCCTCGGTCAGCTCGCGGTCGGCGGCAAGATGCAGATAGGTGAACAGGACCTGGTTTTCGCGCAGCAAAAGAACTTCGTCGGGCTGCGGCTCCTTCACCTTGACGATCAGCTCGGCGGTCCCGAACACGTCGGCCGCGTGGTCCATGATCTCGGCGCCGGCCTTGCGATAGGCCTCGTCGCCGAACCCGATGCCGGCGCCGGCGCCGCTCTCGACCACCACGCGGTGCCCATGGTGGGTCAGTTCGCGAACGCTGCCGGGGACGAGGCCGACGCGGTACTCGTGGGTTTTTACCTCTTTCGGAACCCCGATCAGCATCGCTTCACCTCGCATTTACCGTCTCTTCTATTAAGGAGCGCGACCGCCCGATTTGAAGGCAGTGGCGGCCGCCTTGGGGCGGTATGACGGTCCCCGGTGTTCCGTCCGGACGGACGTTTCATGCCGCACGCTTATAGCCGCGATAAACAACCGGTATTTTGAACATCGTCCGACAGCCCGTAAGTTCCCGAGGCGACCATCCCCGGGACGCATCGAGGAGCATTGGCGATGCAATTCGGCCTGTTCGGCAGCGCCGCGGCGCGGCGGCCCACCGCCGCCGAAGCCGGCGAGTTCGACAGCAGCGAAGGGTTCCGCGACTTTATCGACTACAATGTCGAGGCCGAGGGGCTCGGGTTTCGCGGCACCTTTGTCGTCGAGCACCACTTCACCGGCTATGGCCAGGTTTCGGCGACGTTGAACCTGCTGACCTGGCTCGGGGCGCGCACGACGACGCTGCGCCTCGGGACCGCGGTGATCGTGCTGCCCTGGCACAACCCGGTGCTGCTCGCCGAGCAGGCCGCGACGCTGGACCTGCTGTCCGCCGGACGGCTCGATTTCGGGGTCGGCAGCGGCTACCGCTACAACGAGTTCGCCGGGTTCCGCGTGCCGATGGACGAGGCCAACGCGCGCTTCGACGAGTGTCTCGACGTGATCGTCAAGGCGTGGACCTCGAACGCACCGTTCTCGCATCGCGGGCGCTGGTGGCAGTTCGACGACATCGTCGTCGAGCCGCCGACGGCGCAGCTTCCGCATCCGCCGATCTGGATGGGCGCCGGGGGCGAAAGCTCGGTGCGGCGGGTCGCCGAGCGCGGCTATAACCTGCTGCTCGGGCAATATGCGTCGCCGGCCGATGTCGGCCGCTCGATCGCCGCCTACCGCGCCGCTGTCGAGGCGAGCGGACGGCGGTTCGATCCGCTGTCGGTCGGCGTCACGCGCGCGTTTTTCG
>JBFXDF010000352.1:0-3449 GCA_050181375.1 Alphaproteobacteria bacterium | reverse complement strand
TCGGGTTCGCTTGTCGCGAACGCCAATCTCGTCGGCAAGGTATATTTCCCGCGCATCATCATCCCCTGCGCGGTGGCGATCGTCGGACTGGTCGATTTCGCGATCAATCTCGCGGTATTGTTCGGGTTGATGCTGTGGTACGGCTATTTCCCGAGCTGGCACATAGTGCTGCTGCCCGGATTTGTCGGGCTGGCGGTGCTGGCGAGCCTCGGGCCGGCTTTCGTCTTGACCGCGCTCAACATCAAATACCGCGATTTTCGCTTCATCATTCCGTTTGTCGTGCAGTTCGGGCTGTATGTGTCGCCGGTCGGGTTTTCGAGCGCGATCGTACCGGCGGAGTGGCGCTTCTGGTACAGCCTCAACCCGGTCGTCGGGGTGATCGACGGCTTCCGCTGGTGCATTCTCGGCGGCGAAAGCGAATTGTATCTTCCGGGTTTTCTGCTTAGCCTGGTTGTCGTCGCGTTATTGCTGTGGCTGGGGATCGCGCAGTTCCGGCGCACCGAGCGCAGCTTCGCGGATCTGTTATGACCGGCCTCTAGCATGGCCGCCGATGTCGCGATCCGGGTCGAGGGGCTCGGCAAGAAGTACGAACTCGGCCATGCCGCCGAGCGGGAGCGCTATGTCGCGTTGCGCGACGTGCTCGCGCGCGGCGCACGCGGAGTGTTGCGCCGCACCGCCGACATGCTGCGCGGCCGCGCCGTCATCGCCGGCGACACGGTCGAGGAATTCTGGGGGCTCAGACACGTCAGCTTCGAGGTCAAGCGCGGAGAGGTCCTCGGCATCATCGGCCGCAACGGCGCCGGAAAATCGACCCTGTTAAAAATCCTGTCGCGCATTACCGAGCCGAGCGAGGGGCGCGTCACGATAAAAGGGCGCGTCGCCAGCCTGCTCGAAGTCGGCACCGGGTTTCATCCCGAGCTGACCGGGCGCGAAAACGTCTTTTTGAACGGCGCGATCCTCGGCATGACCCGCGCCGAAATCCGCAGGAAATTCGACGAAATCGTTGCTTTTGCCGAGGTCGAGCGGTTTCTCGACACACCGGTGAAACGCTACTCCTCCGGTATGTATGTCCGCCTGGCGTTCGCGGTGGCGGCGCATCTCGAACCCGAGATTCTCGTTGTCGACGAAGTGCTCGCGGTCGGCGACGCCGAGTTTCAGAACAAGTGCCTCGGCAAAATGGACCAGGTCACCCGCAACGAGGGCCGTACGGTTCTATTCGTCAGCCACAACATGGGAACGCTGACCTCGGTGTGCGGTTCGGCCATTCTTCTCGAAGCCGGCCGGATGCGCGAGATCGGCGCCGCCGGCAAGGTTGTCGAAACCTATCTGAATTCCTCCTACCACCGCGAACGCGTCGAGTTCCCGGCCGACGGCCGAAAACCGTGCATCACTGCCGTCGCGGTCGATATCGAGGAACTGCGATCCGGCAATTTCGCGGCTAAAATCGAATTCGACTCGCCTCATGCCCTGAACCCGCCGATCGGCGGGATCGTCATCGCGAACCAGGCCGGGATCCCGGTGTGGGTGAGCAACGGCAGGTTTCATCCGAGCGAATCGCCGCCGTACCCTGGGTTTCGCGGGGCCTTGACCTGTTTCTGCCCGCGTCTCCCGCTGACCCCGGCGCAATATTCGATCTCGGTCTGGCTGGGCAACTGGTACGAGGATTTCGATCACAAGCGCAATGTGTTGTCGTTCCGGTTTCGTGAGGATGGCGCCAGCGTGCTGCGCCCCGAGCCGATAACAAGCGGCTCGCTCGATTGGCCCGCGGTCTGGCAGTTCGAGCCGTCCGAACGGCTCGATCAACGCCGCCGGTTTGGAACATAGTCCTGCCGTCACGGCCGTCGGTATCAGAAGCGAATGGATATTTTCACATTAGCGCTCGGCGATCACGTGCACGGCTTCGCGGCGCTGTGCAATTCGCTTTGCGCGGCCGGGTTCGACGCGCGGATCCATGTCGGCTATCGCGGCGAGATCGGCTGCGAAATCGCAGCCGGCGCGCCGATTGTACCGCACGAGCTGCCCGAAGACGCATTGCAGCCGATGAACCGGAAAGCCGCGTTCCTGCTGGATCAAGCCGAGAGCACGTTTTTGTATATCGACGCCGATATCGTTGTGATGAACCGGGCGGTTCTGGACGCGCTATCCGATGCCGTAACCACGGGACCGGTTTTCTGCGCGGAGGGAATCATACCTGAACACGACATCCGGCGCGCGGTGTGGCGCAGAACCAGAAGGAGCAGTCTGGAGGAGTCGCCGGATACCGGCCGGGCGGATGCCGGTAGGGCGGATGCGCGGCCGACCAACATGTACTTCAACTCCGGACTTGTTTGCGGCGATATCAGGCGCGACCGGCGGCTGATTTCCGACTGGAATCGAATGATCCGCCAAACCCTGCCGGCGAACGGCGACGGAATGTTTGAGGTGCCGTATTTCCCGATGCCCGACCAGGATTGCCTGAACGCCCTGCTGCAGGACGAGAAATCGGCGTTTTCCTGCATCGGCCCACCGGATGTGTGGTATGCGACCTCGGCCGCCAGTCCGTTCAGCCATGTCGGGAGCTTCGAGGCGGCGCTGCTGCACGGCACCGGCCCGAAACCATGGCGGCACAAATCGGTGCCGGCGAGAGACCCGAATCTGTACGAAGCCGCGTGGTATCGGTTTTCGAGCCAGGATACGCCCTGGGTCAGGAGCCGCCTCGAATTGACGAGGCCGGTGTCGGACTGGCTGCGGAACAGCCGCCGCGGGCGCGTCATTTCAAAAGCGAAACGGTTGCGTGCGCGCTTTGCGTTTTGATGAATGCCGGGCGGCGCCGTGCCGGTCTCGGTCGTAATCCCCTGCTTCAACGCGGCGGCGACGCTCGGCGCGACAATCGCGAGCGCGCTGCGGCAGAACCGGCGCGACCTCGAGATCATTGTCGTCGACGACGGCTCGACGGACGACTCGGCGGCGATCGCGCGCGGCTTCGGGTCGGGCGTGCGCGTCGTCACCGGGCCAAACCGGGGCGTTTCGGCGGCGCGCAATCGCGGTGTCGCGGAGACCGGCGGCGACTGGCTCGTCTTTCTCGACGCCGACGATCTGCTGCTCCCTGACACGCTGTCGCGGCGGCTCGCTGCGGCGCGTGCGGCCGATGCCGATGTTGTCGTGTGCGATTGGCGGGAGATCGCCGAGGCGGGAGTGGATCGGGCGGAGGGGCCGGTCCGCTCGGTCGATCTCGAAGCGCTGGGCGCAGACCCGGAGGCAGTCTGCGCCACGGCGGTTTGGGCGCCGCCGGCCGCGCTGATGTACCGCCGCGATCTGGTCGAGAGGATCGGCGGTTTCCGCCTCGATCTTCCGGTGATCCAGGACGCCCGCTTTCTGTTCGACGCGGTGCGGCACCGGGCGCGGCGCGCGCGCGCGCCGCATGTCGGGGCGCTGTAACGCGGGCGGGCCGACAGCGTTTCGCACCGTGA
>JBFXDF010000351.1:0-3451 GCA_050181375.1 Alphaproteobacteria bacterium | reverse complement strand
TCTGGAAAGTTCGGCCGAGGCGCTGACGCTCGATACGCTGGAACTGCCCGCCGGCGAGAAGGCGCAGCTGTCGCTGCAATTGCCGGCCAAGTTCCTGATCCTGATGGAGCCGGTCACGCACGCCGCTCAGTTCATCGAGGTCGGCGGCGAGCCGTCCCGCGAGCGCCAGACGCTGTCGCTGGTCTTCAACGATGTCGTCGCGCCGACCGGGACCGTCGCTTTGCGTCCGGGACCGTTGCGGCTGTCGCTGGAAAACCGCACGCGGCGGCGGCTGCTGCCGGCGGTGTGGATCGCCGACGACGCGCTGCACGAGCTAATGGCGCGGCGGCGTCCGTTCCTGACCGCCAAGCGGCTCCTGACCAACCAGACCTTCCGCGACATCTACCGCACCGATACGCTTGACGTCGACCAGCGGCTCAAGATCACCAGTCTCACCTTCCTCTTCACCGATCTCAAAGGCTCGACCGAGCTGTACAACAGGGTCGGCGACCTGGTCGCCTTCGACCTGGTGCGGGCCCATTTCGGGGTGCTGAACGAGATTGTCGCGTCCGAGGCCGGCGCTGTCGTCAAGACGATCGGCGACGCCGTGATGGCGACGTTCCCGACCCCGGACCGGGCGATGTCCGCGGCGCTGCGGATGCGCGAGGCGATGCGGGCCTTCAACAACGAGCACGGCCAGGAAGACCTGCTGTTGAAGATCGGCATCCATGAGGGGCCATGCCTCGCGGTCGTGCTCAACGAGCGGCAGGACTATTTCGGGCAGACGGTGAATATCGCCTCGCGCGTGCAGGGCCTCGCCGAGTCGCAGGCGATCTTCACCACCCGGTCGGTGGTCGATCACCCTGGGACCGCGAAGCTGCTGGAAACGAGCGGCGTGGCGCCGGCACGGCGCGAGCGGCTGCTGCGCGGCATCCCGGAGGCGTTCGCGATCTACGAGATCCCCTGAGCGGCGCGCCCGAACCGGGATGGCATCGCCGTTGACATCGGCGTCGGAGGCGGCCGCCGCGCGGCCGCGCATCGTCTATCTCCATCTCGCGGTCGTTGTCGTCAGCTGGGCCGCCAACTGGCCGCTGATGAAGATGGCCATCGCGGACGCGCCGGCCTTGATGTTCGCGCTGCTGCGCCTTGCCGGAACCGTCGGCGTAATGATCCCGATGCTGGTCGCGATGCGCGCGCCGCTGCTGCCCGCGCGCGGCGACCGGGTGGGTCAGCTCGTCGTCGGCCTGCTCCAGGTCGGCGGCTTCATGATGTTCGGCATGGTCGGGCTGGCCGTGGTTCCGGCCGGACGCGCCGTCGTGCTGGCCTATACGATGCCGCTCTGGGCGATCGCGATCGAGCTGTGGCTGATGCCGGAGATCCTGCGCCGGGGCCAGCTAACCGGCGCCGCGGTCGGGTTTGGCGGGCTGTTTCTGTTCATGAACCCGGCGCTGGTCGACTGGACCGATCGGCGGGTCGCCCTCGGCAACGGGATGCTGCTGCTGGCGGCGGTTTGCTGGGCGGCGGGATCGGTTTTCTATCGCCGGCGGGCGTGGCGCTCGAATTTCTGGACGCAGACGTTCTGGCAGGTGGTCGTCAGCAGCGCCGCCGTCGCGGCGATCGCGATCCCGGCGACATGGGGCGAGCCGATCCGGTGGACGCCGACCCTGATCCTGGTGCTGGCCTATAATTGGGCGATCTCGATCGCGCTCGGCTATTTCCTGTGGAACAAGGTGCTGTCGGTGATGCCGGCCGGGGTTGCGGGCCAGGTGATGGCGTTGACGCCGGTCGGCGGGTTTCTGTTGTCGGCCGTGGTCTTCGGCGGCGAGATCGCCGGCGATGTCGTCCTCAGCATCGCGCTGATCGTCGGCGGCATCATCCTGACCCTGCGCGCGCGCTGACCGGCGTGCTAGGCTGCGGAGCTTGCACGGCGGAGGACGAGCGGATGGCAAAGGGCATCCTGATCGCGGCGATGAATTTCTCCGATGTCGCCGAGGACGAATTCAACGACTGGTACGACACCGAGCACCTGCCCGAGCGCCTGGCGGTGCCGGGCTTTATCAACGCCGAGCGCTGGCTCGGGATCAACAACCCGAGGGATTCGGTCGCGCTGTACGACCTGGACAATGTCGGGGTGCTGCGCAGCCCGCCCTATCTCGCGGTCGGCGGCGCCAACGGCTCGCCGTGGACCAAGCGGGTGACCGGCCGCACAGCATCGATCATGCGCATGGAGGGCGAGCAGATCCTGCCCGGCGACGCGCTGGCCCCGGTCGGGCGGGCGCAGGCGCTCTTATTGATATCGATGAATGTCGCGCCCGAGCACGACAGCGAATTCAACGAATGGTACAACGTCGAGCACCTGCCGGCACTGGCCGCGGTGCCGGGGGTGCTGGCGGCGCGGCGCTATCGCGGCAGCGGAGCGACGCAGCGTTACGCCGCGATCTATCATTTCGCGAACCCCGACGTGCCTGACACGGCGGCATGGAAGACGGCGGCGAACACGCCGTGGACCGAACGCATGCGGCCGCGGTTCCGCGATTACATCAGGCTCGACTGCCGGCGCTACCAGCGACGGTAGGCTGCCCGGATGCGGGCCTTATCGGGAACTCCGCCAATGCCGCCGCGACTACCGGGTCCTCGGGATATATTGTCCCGGTCCGCCTTCGCTCGGCTGCGCCTGCGGGTCCGAGACGTTGCGACCGGTGTAGGGGTCGTAGGCACCGGGGCCTCTCGGGTCTTCGGCGCAGTACGCCGCGATCAGGTTGCCTGCGCTGTCCTGCCGTGGCGGCACCAATACGGTTCCGGGCGGGCACGCGGTGGGACCTGTTGGCGCCCCCTGCGGCATCTGGGCGAATGACGGGACCGCGGTCAGCGGCAGCAGAATGAACGCGAGCGCGAGGTGATATCGATGCTTGCTCATGGCTCGGTCGCTATCCGGCGGTTGCACTCGAGGCGTATCATAGCAGCTTTCGATGATAAATTTAACTTGTATCGGGAAACAGAGGCATGAACCGGCTCGATGGCAAGGTGGCGCTGATCTCGGGCGGGGCGCGCGGGATCGGCGGTGAGACGGCGCGGCTGATGGTCGAGGCCGGCGCGCGGGTCGCGATCGGCGACGTGCTCGACGAAACGGGCCGCGAAACCGCTCGCGCGCTCGGCGACAGCGCGCTTTACGTGCATCTCGACGTGACCGGCGAGGAGGATTGGAACGCCGCCGTTGCCGCCGCGACCGGCCGGTTCGGCAAGCTCGACATTCTCGTCAACAATGCCGGACTGTTTCTCGGCAAGGACATCGAGAGCGTCACGCTGGCCGAATGGGAGCGCTTGAGCGCGGTCAACCTGACCGGCGTGTTTCTCGGCACCAAGCTGTGCCTGCCGGCGCTGCGCGACGCCGCCCAAGGCAGCCCGCACGGCAGCGCGATCGTCAATCTCGCCTCGACCGCCGGTATTGTCGGCTCGACGCAGGACCCGCTCT
>JBFXDF010000350.1:0-3481 GCA_050181375.1 Alphaproteobacteria bacterium | reverse complement strand
CCCCGGCCGCGGAAACCACCCGTCGCAATACTCCACGACGCGGCGCAGCGTGTAATCGGTCTCGCCCCCCAGCAGGATCGGCGGGTGCGGCTTCTGCGCCGGTTTCGGGTACGACCAGACCTTGTCGAAATCCACCATTTCGCCGTGGTATTCGGCCTCGTCCTGCGTCCACAGCGCCTTCATCGCCAGGATGCGCTCGCGCATCAGCTTGAAGCGCGTGTTGTAGCGGGCGCCGTGGTTTTCCATCTCCTCGACATTCCAGCCGCCGCCGATGCCGAACTCGAAGCGTCCCCCGGAGAGCTGGTCGAGGCTCGCGACCTCCTTCGCGGTGACGATCGGGTCGCGCTCGGGGATCAGACAGATGCCGGTACCGAGCCGCAGGTTTTTTGTCACCGCCGCGGCGAAGGAAAGCGCGACAAACGGGTCGTGCGTATGGGCATAGCGTTTCGGCAACTCGCCGCCGCTCGGAAACGGCGTCCGCCGGCTGACCGGGATATGCGTGTGCTCCGGGACGAACAGCGACTCGAAGCCGCGCTCCTCAAGCGCCGCCGCCAGTTCGGCGATGTTGATGCCGTAATCGACCGGGAAGTAAAAGACGCCGATTTTCACGTTGCTTCCTCCACAACCGGTTACGCTGTGGCGAGCGCCGCCCGCCGCCCGCCCCGCGCGGGAAGCCGCCGCGATTATGCCCGCTCGCCCCCCGACCGCAAGCGGCCCGGTGGGTCTCGCATCGCCGGCGGCTGGGTGCGGCTCACGCCGGACCGCCAGGGTAGCACTCGGGCGTCTGGTGGCGCGCTTCGTAATCGGCGAGCGCAGCACGCAGGGCCTGGCGCCGCGCGAATTCGGGGCTGCCTTCGCGCGCCTGCTGGAGGCGATGCACTTCCTCGACGGCGGCGCGATACTGCTCCGGCGTCTCGATGCGCGCCGCATCCGCCGCGCGCTCCAAGGTCCTCATCGCACCAATCGCCCCGACCCTGGCGCCGGGCCGTTCAATGCGCCCCCTGATCGTAGCGGTTACGGAATTCGCGGCGATCCCCGCCCGCGGAGCCTCCGCCGCCGTGGATCAGGAAGGCCAGGGTGTATCCGACCGCGGCCGCGACCAGCAACGCCGTCGCCGGGTACTGATTGGCGTTGCGCGTCACATACTGGCCGGCGCGGGCGCCCTGGTCGTAGACGGCCTGCGCGGCCGGGCCAGCCTGTTCGCGAGCGCGGTTGGCGAAATCCTGCGCGGTCTCGGTGATCTTCGCGATCGCCGGGCGGACGTACTCGCCGATCCCGGCATCGCGGGCTGGGTCCTGCGCGGATGGGCCGGCATTCGTGGTCGCCGCATGACCGTGCTCGCCGTAATGGCGCCCCAACTCGGTCGCGGCGGTGGCGCCGCCATCGTGCCGGCCGGTCGGGTTCGGGCTGGCCCCGGTCTCCGTTTTCGTGTCGCCTGTGGTCGGCATCGCCGCGCTCCTGATGCGTGAAATCACTAAAACAGATAAACATCGGAGCATCTTGAAAGCTCCCCGCGCGGAACGGTTTGCGTCCGGTCGGCCGGGCGGCTCGATCGCTTGCCGCGGCGATGCGACGGCCGAGAGCCAGGGGCACGGGCTTGCATGGGAATGCAGGGGCAGCTACATTCCGAAGCGCCATGCGGCGCGGCACCGTGCCCGTCCAGTAGAAGCTACGGCGGGGCCTGGGGTTCGCGGGTGTAGCTCAATGGCAGAGCAGAAGCTTCCCAAGCTTACGACGAGGGTTCGATTCCCTTCACCCGCTCCAGCGGTCCGGGTGGTGTTCCGCTGAACGGCTGCTTCCGGGGCAGCAGCCGGTTCCGGGAATATCCGATCGCCAGCCTCGAAACCGTCAATTCAAAAAGGGCGCTCTCCCGATAGAGGCCCTGTGTCCGCGAGCGTCAGCCGTCCCGGAACACCGCCTTGCGCTTTTCGATGAAAGCGGTCATGCCCTCGATGGCGTCCTGCGTCTGGAACGCGAGCGTCGAAAGATCAGCCTCGATCTGCAGGCCTTCGTGCAGCGGCAAATCGTGGGCGCGGCGGATCGCGTCACGCGCCAGACCGATGACCGGCAGGCTGTACCCGGTCATCTCGCGGGCAAACGACGTGCCGGCCTCGATCAGGTCGCCCTCGACCACCCGGTTGATTAGACCGATGCGGCAGGCCTCGTCGCAATCCACCGTGCGCCCGGTCAGGATCAGCTCGGTGGCGCGCGCCTCCCCAACCAGCCGCGGCAGACGCTGCGTGCCGCCATAGCCGGGGATCAAACCGAGCTTGATTTCCGGAAACCCAAGCTTGGCCGACGGTACCGCCAGCCGGAACGTGCAGGCGAGCGCCAGTTCGAGCCCGCCGCCGAATGCATAGCCGTTGATCAGCGCGATCGACGGCATTTGCAGATGATCGAGCTTGGCCAAAACCGTCTGACCCAGGATCGCGCCCGCTCGCACATCGACCAGCGTGCGGCCCATCAGTTCCTTGATGTCGGCCCCGGCGGAGAAAGCGCGATCGCCGGCCCCGGTAACCAGCAGCGCCCGGGCGTCGCTGCTGGCGATCGAATCGATCATGCGGTTGAGATCGTCGATTTGGGCGAAACTCAGCGCGTTCAGCGCCTCTGGCCGGTCGAGTGTGATCAGCGCCACCTCGTCGATGCGGCTCATATGGATCGCCATCGGCTCAGCCCTTCCCCCGCTGCAATGTCCCCTGGGATGGGGTCCGCTAGGATGGTGTCCCCCGGAATGGTGTCCCCTGGGATGGTGTCCCCTGGGATGGTGTGCCCTGGGACGGCGCCCCGGTCCAGCGTACCGGCACCGGGCGGATCTTGCCGGTGCGCGCCCATTCGGCCAGCACACGTTTTAGAACCTTGCCGCTCGCGGTCAGCGGATACGCGTCCATCGAGATGAAATACTCGGGCATGTCGTAGCGCGACAACCCGACATCATGCAAATGCACCAGCAGCTCGTCCGGCTCCGCATGGGCGCCCTCGTGAAAGATCACCGACAGACACACCTTCTCGCCGAGCCGCTCGTCCGGTACCGGAAACGCGGCCACGCGGGCCACCGCCTCGTGGCGCATCGCGAGGTCCTCGATCCGCGCCGGGTGGATGTTGTGGCCGCCTCGGATGATCAAATCCTTCTTGCGGCCGACGATTTCGAGACAGCCCTTGTCGTCGAAGCGGCCGAGATCGCCGCTCATGAACCAGCCGGCGCGGTTGAACGACTGCTCGGTCGCCTGCTGGTTGTCGAAATAGCCGAGCATCAGGCAGGCGCCGCGCCCGCCTACCTCGCCGATTTCGCCCGGCCCCACCTCGCGGTCGGGATTGTCCTGGTCCCACAGACGGATTTCATAGGCGCGGCAGGCCCGCCCGCAGGTCGCGACGATCGTTTCGGGTTCGTCGCCGGGCAAGGTGTATTGGTGCGAGCTGTTCTCGCTCATCCCGTAGACGTTCTGCGGGACCACGCCGCGGTCGAGAAACGCCCGCGCGACCT
>JBFXDF010000349.1:0-3522 GCA_050181375.1 Alphaproteobacteria bacterium | reverse complement strand
GCGGGACAGGGTAGAGGACAGCACCTCGCTTTCCCTCACCCGCATCGCGGGAGAGGGGGGACCGCCCGCATTGGCGGGCGGTGGGTGAGGGTGTGGGTGATGGATCTCCGGCCAGATCAGCGCAACGGTCTCCGCGAGGTCACCGACAAAAACCCACGACCAGCCGAACAGCTCGGGGTCGACCCGCGCCGTTGCCAGATCGCGCACCTGGCTCGGCTTGGCCTCGGCGAAACCGAGTTCGCCGGTCAGCGCCGCCAAGGCCCAGCCGCGCTCCGGGTCCGGGGTCGTCGCGAAGTACTCGCGCATCAGCCGCAACTTGCCGTTGCGCGACGGCGTGAACAACAAGGCATCGAGCAACTCGGCGAAGCGGTTCAACATTCATGAATGCCAACGGCGTATTCTTCTTACGCTAAATAGCGTAATGGCATATCCTATTTGCACGCGCCGGCGGCTCGCGAAGCTGACCCGGAACACCCCGGAATGGCGCGCTTCGAGGAGGAAGTCACATGCAGGGTTACCGGTTTGGCAAGCATCCGCCGAAGACCGACTATCGCACCTTGCGGTTCAGGGACTACGTCGCGGCCGATCTCGCGCCGCCGCCCGCGGCGTATAACGTCCTCGATCGGGTCTACGGCAACCTGCACACAACCGATCCCACGCACCTGTTTCCGATGGACGGCAATGATCGGCTGGGAGACTGCACGATCGCGGCGCTGGCGCATGCGGTTACGGTCTATCGCGGGCTGGTAGACAAGCAGCATATCATGGCCGAGCGTTCCGTGACGAAGCTGTACATGCACCTGACCGGCGGCATCGACAGCGGGCTCAACGAACTCGACGTGCTGAACTACTGGCGCAAGCACGCCGTTACCGGCGATAAGATTCTCGCATTCGCCCGGGTCGACCCGAAAAACCATACGCATATCCAGCAGGCGATCCAGCTGTTCGGCGGTGTCTATATTGGGTTCCAGGTGCAGCAGAACTGCATCGAGCAGTTCAACGCCCGTCAACCCTGGACGCCGGGTCCCCTGACCCAGGACGGACATGCGGTGTTCGCTGTCGCGTACGACCAGAACACCGTCACCGTGCTGACCTGGGGCAACACGCAGCAAGGCACCTGGGGGTGGTGGGATGAGTGCGTCGACGAGGCCTATGCCATCGTGCCGCCGGAGGCGAAGGATCACGATTTCAGCGGGTTCGACCTGGCTCAGCTCGAAAGCGACCTCAACGCCGTCGCGGCCTGATCGTTATCGCCGGTTGCTATGATGAATTCGGCCGGTGCCGAGGCAGCGTCCCGGCTCGCCGGCCGGATTTTGCTGTCGGCCGTGGCCTTGCGCTCGCCCGCGGACCGGCCGATATGCGTCAGCGACAATCGGGGAGAGAGATAATGATCCACCATCTGTCGATTGCCGCGCGCGACCCGCAACGCGCCGCCTCGGTGCTGGCCGAGCTGATGGGCGGCAAATCCGTGCCGTTTCCGCCCAATCCCGGCAGCTTTTTTGCGCTTCAGCTCGACCAGCACGGCTCCGGCGTCGAGGTCTACCCGGCCGGCACCGAGCTGGAGCCGAACAACGAAGGCGGCGGCACCTTCGTCAAGCGTGCCGAGCATCGCGGCTATGGCTCGACCCATTTCGCGCTCAGCGTCCCGACCGATCGGGCCAGGGTCGAGGCAATCGCTCGCGATGCCGGTTGGAAGTGTTTTGTCTGCAACCGCGGTCCGTTTCACGTCATCGAGGTCTGGGTCGAGAACGAGACGATGGTCGAAGTCCTGCCGCCGGATTTCGCCGCCGAATACCTCGCCTTCACCCGCCCGGATCAGGTCCTCGCGAAGATGACCGCGACGCAAACCGCCGCCGGCCGTCACTGAGAACAAGGGAGACGCAGGGCGGATAATCCCGGCGAAAGCCGGGGGTAATTCGCCGGGCCCGGTCATGGCGGAAGACGCGCTGCGCGCTTGTCCGCCCTACCGAGACGCGCCGCCTCGCCCTGCTCACTCCTCCTCGTCGCCGAACCCGGTCAGCTGCAACGCGCGGGCGGCGAGACCCTTTTTTCGCGCGTAATGCACCAGCGCCTCCTCGCGCCCGTGGGTCACCCATATCTCCGGGGCGCCGACATCGTCGAGCGTCGCGGTCAGCTCGTCCCAATCGGCGTGGTCCGAAATTACCAGCGGCAGTTCGACGCCGCGCGCCTTCGCGCGCTGCTTGACGCGCATCCAGCCCGACGCGAGCGCCGGGATCGGATCGGGCAGGCGCCGTGTCCAGCGGTCGCCGAGCGCGCCCGGCGGGGCCAGCACGATCCGCCCGCGCAATTCCTCCGACGCAACCCCGGTTGCGTGACACAGCGGCCCCAATTCGATCCCGAAATCGTGATACAACTCGGTCACCCCGAGCAGCGCGCCATGCAGATAGACCGGTTCGTCATAACCGGCGGCGCGCAGCAGCGCGATGACCCGCTGGCATTTTCCGAGCGCGTAGACCCCGACCAGATGGCAGCGCTCGGGAAACAGGCGCACCGAATGCAGCAGCTTTTCGATCTCGTGCGTATCGGGCGGATGGCGGAACACCGGCAGCGCGAAGGTCGCCTCGGTGACGAACAGATCGCAGCGCTGCGGCGCGAACCCGGCGCAGGTCGGGTCGGGTCGGCGCTTGTAGTCGCCGGAAACGACGACCCGGCTGCCGCGATACTCGATGACCGCCTGTGCGCTGCCGAGCACATGACCGGCCGGCGCGAACGATAGCGTGATGTCGCCGACCGACAGCGCCTCGCCATATCGCAGCGCCTGCATCGAACCGCCGGCGTCAGCCCCGTAGCGGTGCCGCATGATCGCGACCGTCTCCGGTGTCGCGAGCACGCCTTTGTTGCCCGGCCGCGCGTGGTCGGCGTGACCGTGCGTAACGACGGCGCGCGCCGCCGGCCCGACCGGGTCGATATGAAACCCGCCGGGTTCGCAATAAAGCCCGGCCGGGGTCGGCCGAAGCCAGATCTCCGGGCGCGGCGCGGCGATGTGCATGCCCCAATATGGGGCTGGCCGCGTCCTAACATGATGCAATTGGCTGGAACATTCCCGTCGCCCCCGCGAACGCGGGGGTCCAGGGCAAGCGGCGTGTCGGTGGCGCTGGGTTCCCGCTTTCGCGGAAATGACGATCCAGCTTGCAGCGATAATGCTTTAGCGCTCGACCTGCGACAGCGGCCGCGCGACATGTTCGAGCGGCCGGCGCTCGGCGTTGACGCCGATCGCCAGTTCGACGATCGCGGCGCCGACCATCAATGCCGCGCCGAACAGATAGCCGAGCAGCACCGCGCCGCGCTCGCCGCTGCCGACCAGCACCCCGAACAGCCAGGGCGATGCGACGCCGCCGATCCCGGTGCCGACCGCATAGAAAAACGCGATCGCCAGCGCCCGCGCTTCGAGCGGAAAGCTCTCGCTCACGGTCAGATACGCCGAACTGGCCGCCGCCGATGCGAAAAAGAAGATGATGCTCCAGCCGACGGTCAGCTGCACCGCGTCGAGCACCCCCTCCC
>JBFXDF010000348.1:0-3591 GCA_050181375.1 Alphaproteobacteria bacterium | reverse complement strand
TAGTACGCCCCGTAAATGCTCACGATTGTGGCAAACGCGCTAAGGACTGTTTGGGTGTCCGGAACCATCTGAGATTACTATCCATCGTGACAGCCGCCTCCTTCGCGTAACATGATACCAGCTACACCACTGAGGCGGACAGGCTTCCAGCGACTAGGCTCCCACCGCTAGTACCCTGTTTCCACGATAGCACAAAATCGGCTAGTGGAGCGCTCAAAAGCTCCCGCCGCAAGCCGTAGTCACGCCTTTCAATCGCGCGCTCGCTCGCTGACGGACGTTGATATACGAAAATACGCAATTTGTCAACGGATAAAAATGCGAGAGCCGCATGATATCGCGAGCGTGCGCTTTCCATATGCGTTCTCGTATTGCAGCGGCAATCTTCGAGTTGCTCCAATCCCTTTTCAGACAGGTGTTGCGATTTTTTGTCCACGCAACCGCCCCACACCGCGCCGGTCCTGAAGACGGATCGCGCGCGAAGGCGCATGTCCTGCCGCGATGCGAGCCGAAGCGGGAGCCAGGCCACGCATCACCCGGCCGGGTTTCTTGACAAGAGCGGCCGATCCGTGCGGTGTTCCGCGCCTCCCCCGAGCCTCCGCCGGACCCTCGTCGATGCACGCCTATCGCACCCATACAAGCGGCGAACTTCGCCTCCATGACGCGGGCGCGGCGGCCCGGCTCGCCGGCTGGGTGCATCGCAAGCGCGACCACGGCCAGCTGCTGTTTGTCGATCTGCGCGACCATTACGGGATCACGCAATGCGTGATCGACGTGTCGTCGCCGCTGTTCGCCGAGATCGACGGGTTGCGGCTCGAAAGCGTCGTGTCGTTTACCGGCCGGGTCGTCGGGCGCTCGCCGGAGACGGTCAACCCGAACCTGCCGACCGGCGAGGTCGAGCTGGTCATCGACGCCTACGAATTGCTGTCGGCGGCGGAGCCGTTGCCGTTTCCGGTCAACAGCGACGCCGAGTACCCCGAGGACATGCGGCTCGCGTACCGCTTTCTCGATCTCAGGCGCGAGCGGGTGCATGCCAACATCATGCTGCGCTCTCAAGTGATCGCCTCGATCCGCCGGCGCATGATCGCGCAGGGCTTTGCCGAATTTCAGACGCCTGTTCTGACCGCCAGCTCACCGGAGGGGGCGCGCGACTACCTCGTGCCGAGCCGGCTGCATCCGGGCACGTTTTACGCGCTGCCGCAGGCGCCGCAGCAGTTCAAGCAATTGCTGATGGTCGCCGGGTTCGACCGCTATTTCCAGATCGCGCCGTGCTTTCGCGACGAGGCGAGCCGCGCCGACCGTTCGCCGGGCGAGTTCTACCAGCTCGATTTCGAGATGTCGTTCGTCACGCAGGAGGACGTGTTCGCGGCGATCGAGCCGGTATTGCACGGCGTGTTCGAGGAGTTCGGGCAGGGCAGGGCGGTGACGCCGCCGCCGTTTCCGCGCATCACCTTTGCCGAGGCGGCGCTCAAATACGGCACCGACAAGCCCGATCTGAGAAACCCGCTGGTCATTGCCGATGTCTCGGAGGTGTTCGCCGGGTCGAATTTCCGCGCGTTCCGGCGCGTCGTCGAGAATGGCGGGGTGGTTCGCGCGATCCCGGCGCCGGGATCGGCGTCGCGGCCGCGCTCGTCGTTCCAGGACCGGATGGATGCCTGGGCGAAATCCGAAATGGGCGCGCCGGGTCTCGGCTACATCATTCTCGAACCGGGCGAGGCGGACGGAAAACCGGCCGGGCGCGGCCCGATCGCGAACAATCTTTTGCCCGAGGAGATCGCCAAAATCGCGGAGCTGAGCGGGGTCGGGGCCGGCGATGTCGTGTTTTTCGCGGCCGGGTCGAAGCCCGAGGCCGAAAGGCTGGCCGGCGCCGCGCGCATGCGGATCGGCCGCGAACTCGGCCTCGTCGAGGAAGGGGCATTCCGCTTCTGCTGGATCGTCGATTTCCCGATGTACGAGAGGAACGAGGAAACCGGGCGGATCGAGTTCAGCCACAACCCGTTCTCGATGCCGCAGGGCGGTCTCGAGGCGCTCGACAGCCAAGACCCGCTGTCGATCCTCGCCTATCAGTACGACATCGTGTGCAACGGCGTCGAATTGTCGTCGGGCGCGATCCGCAACCACCGCCCCGATATCATGTACAAGGCGTTCGCGATCGCCGGCTATTCGGCGCAGGAGGTCGAGGACCGGTTCGGCGGCATGCTGAAGGCCTTCCGCTACGGCGCGCCGCCGCATGGCGGCTCGGCGCCGGGCATCGACCGCATCGTGATGCTGCTCGCCGACACGCCGAACATTCGCGAGATCATCGCGTTTCCGATGACCCAGCAGGCCGAGGACCTGTTGATGCAGGCGCCGGCCCCGGTGCCGCCCGAGCGCCTCAAGGAACTGCACATCCGCCTCGACCTGCCCCCGCCGAACGGGCGCTGACATCAGGCTGACGGCCGGCGGACTTATCCGCCATCCGGGGCGGAGTGGGCGAGGGGTGAGAACCGACCCTGAAACTTGATCCGCGGTGGGGGTGCGGCTACCCACCTCACCCTCCCAGCGCTTGCGCGCTGGGCCCCTCCCTCTCCCCCAAAGGGCGGAGAGGGGATGAATAGTGCGGGTTGTATTCGCGGCCGGGCTGCGCGAGTGTCCATCATGATCCTTTTGCGGAGCCTGACATGACCACCCGTCCGCCGGCCGAGATCGGCATGACGCTCGATGAGGTCGATACCCCGGCGCTGATCATCGATCTCGACGCGTTCGAGCGCAACCTGAAGCGGCTCGCCGAGCGGGTCGCCGGGCGCGGGGTGCGGCTGCGGCCGCACGCCAAGACGCACAAATGCCCGGTCATCGCGCTGAAACAGGTTGAACTGGGCGCGGTCGGGGTCTGCGTGCAGAAGGTCAGCGAGGCCGAGGCGATGGTCCATGGCGGCGTGCGCGATGTGCTCGTCACCAACGAAATCGTCGGCCGTCCGAAACTGCGCCGCCTGATGGGGCTGGCGCATACGGCGCGGGTCGGCGCGTGCGTCGACGACCCGGCGCAGATCGCCGATCTCGACGAAGCCGCCGCCGAGGCCGGCGTCGCGGATTTCCCGGTGCATGTCGAGATCAACATGGGCGGCAACCGCTGCGGCGTCGAACCCGGAGAGCCGGCGCTCGATCTGGCGCGGCGGATCGGCGGCTCGCGCCGCCTTCGGTTTGCCGGGCTGCAGGCCTATCACGGCTCGGCGCAGCATCTGCGCGGCTGGGACGAGCGGCAAAAGGCGATTGCCGGCGCGGTCGAGAAGGCCGCGACGACGCGCGACCTGCTGAGCGCCAACGGCATCGCCTGCGACAACATCACCGGCGCCGGCACCGGCACGTTCGAGTTCGAGGCCGGCAGCGGCGTCTATACCGAATTGCAATGCGGCTCCTATGTCTTCATGGACGCCGATTACGGCCGCAATCTCGACCGCGACGGCCGGACGACCGACGCGTTCGAGCATTCGCTGTTCGTGTGGGCGACCGTGATGAGCCGGCCCAACGACGAGCGCGCGATCGTCGACGCGGGATTGAAGGCACTGGCGTTCGATTCCGGGCCGCCCTCGGTGTGGGACGAGCCGGCCGCGACCT
>JBFXDF010000347.1:0-3596 GCA_050181375.1 Alphaproteobacteria bacterium | reverse complement strand
CCCGGTTATTCGGCCGAGGCGTACCCTTATCCGACCATGCAAGGCTATCTGCGGCAAATTTTCGACGCATTCGGGCCGCACCGTATGTTCTGGGGCACCGATATCACAAAGATGCCCTGTTCCTGGCGGCAATGCGTGACGATGTTCACCGAGGAGCTGCCGTGGCTGAGCGGCGACGACAAACGCCTTATCATGGGCGACGCGCTGTGTGCCTGGTGGGGCTGGGACCGCGCCGCCTGAACCGTTCGCCGCGTTGGCATGGCCTGGCTTCGGCCTCGCCGCCGGACGCAGATTGACCGCGAGCCTCCCTCAGGTGCGTTCCTCGAGCGCCGAGCGCCCCTGCAAGGGAAATGCGCGAGTGGTGTGGGCAGCGTCGGCACGCCGTGAAACGAGCCAGCCTGACCGATCCTCGCTATAAGGCCATTCACGCCTCGCCCGGCTCCGCAGTGGAGAACGGCGCTTGCGAAAACGGAGATTTGTGATGCGTTTGGTTGGTTTTCGTAGAGCGGCGCTCGGCCTCCCGCTCGTGTTGGGGCCGGCGCTCGCCGCGCCGCCTGCGCTCGCCGCTGACGCATTCTCTGCGGAGCAGCGCAAGGCGATCGAGGCAATCGTCCGCGATTACCTGATCAAAAACCCGGAAGTGATAATCGAGGTGATCGAGGCCGCGAAGGAGAAGCTCAGCAGCGACGCGCAGGCGCAGCGCGCAAAGACGCTGGCCGAGCGGCGGCAGGAAATCTTCGAGGACCCGAACGCGCCGGTCGCCGGCAATCCGAAAGGCGACGTGACGCTGGTCGAATTCTTCGACTATCGCTGTCCGTACTGCAAGCAGGTCGCGCCGTCGATCGAGGCGCTGCTCGGCGACGACAAGCAGCTGCGCGTCGTCTACAAGGAGTTTCCGGTGCTTGGCCCCGACTCGGTGACGGCGGCGCGGGCCGCGCTGGCCGCGCGCAAACAGGGAAAATACGAGGCGCTGCATCAGGCGCTGATGGGCATGAAGGGGCAGATAAACGAGGCCGCGATCCTCGGCGCCGCGAAATCGGTCGGCATCGATGTCGAGCGGCTGAAACGCGATATGGCCGCGCCCGAGATCGACCAGATGCTGAAAGCCAACCATCAGCTTGCCGCGGCGCTCGACATCAACGGCACACCGGGTTTCGTGATCGGAGACGAGGTCGTCCCGAGCGCGGTCGGCATCGATACGCTGCGCCAGCTGATTGCGACGGCCCGCAGCGAAAAGGCAAAATAGGACGGCGGCGGGCCGCCGGAGTACCCGATCGTGAGCCGCCGGCTGCGGCTCGCCTCCGGGCTGTTCATGCTGGCCTATGTTACGACCCACCTGCTGAACCATGCGGTCGGTCTGGTATCGGTCGCGGCAATGCAGCGCGTGCTGTGGGTTTTCACGGTGGTCTGGTCGCTGCCGCCGATGCAGGTGCTGCTCTACGGGAGCTTCGCGGTCCACTTCGGATTGGCGCTGAGCGCGTTGTGGCAGCGCCGCACGCTGCGGCTGCGAACCGACGAATGGGCGCAGCTCGCGCTCGGCTTCTCGATCCCGCTGCTGCTGGTGCGCCACGTCGTCGGGACCCGCGTCGGTCACGATTATTTCGGTACCGACACCGGGAATTACGCGTATCTGCTGTGGGTCTATTTTGTCGACGCGCCCGGGCGCGGGCTGCTGCAGCAGCTCGTTCTGTTCGTGGCCTGGGGCCACGCGATGCTCGGCCTGCATTTCTGGCTGCGCATGCGTCCCTGGTACCAGAGGCTCCGCGCGCCCGCGCTCGTCATCGCGGTGCTGGTGCCGCTCCTGGCGTGGCTCGGGATTATCCAGGCCGGACGCGAGGTGGCCGTCGCCGCGGCTATTCGCGGCTGGTCGGCCGCCGCTTCGACCGGCGCCAAGCCGCCCGATCCGGCGAGCGCGGCGGTTCTGGAGCGGATCGGCGACTGGCTGCTCGTGTTCTTTATCGCCTCTCTCGCGGGGGTTTTGCTCGGCCGGCTTGTCCGCCAGCTGTGGCAGCGCCGCCGCGGCACGATCCGCGTCGGCTATCCCGGCAGCCGGTCGGTCGCCGTGTTGCCCGGCACGAGCATTCTCGAAGCCAGCCGTCTCGCGGGCATTCCGCATGCATCGATCTGCGGCGGACGCGGCCGTTGTTCGACCTGCCGGGTGCAGGTTCGCGGCCCGCCAGGCTCGGTGCCGCCGCCAAGCGAGAACGAACAGCGGGTTTTGAACCGGATCCGCGCCGTCGGCTCGGTCCGGCTCGCCTGTCAGCTTCGTCCGACGGGCGCCGTCGAAGTCGCCCCGCTGCTTCCCCCCTCGGCAACTTCCGGTGCCGCCGCGCTGCCGGTCG
This sequence comes from Alphaproteobacteria bacterium, assembly GCA_050181375.1. GTDB lineage: Bacteria > Pseudomonadota > Alphaproteobacteria > ATCC43930 > CGMCC-115725 > DATARH01. The sequence goes on along the minus strand of JBFXDF010000347.1, from coordinate 1,254 downwards.
ATATCGCGGCGGGGAGCGAACGCGACATCGCGGTATTGTTTTCCGACCTGCGCGACTTCACGGCGCTGTCGGATGGCCGCCTGCCCTATGACGTCGTTTTCGTGCTCAACCGCTATTTCGCGGCGATGGGGCGCGCGATCGAGACCGCCGGCGGGCGCGTCGACAAGTTCATCGGCGACGGAATCATGGCGCTGTTCGGGGTCGAATGCGATCCCCAGCTCGCGTGCCGGCAGGCGCTCGAGGCGGCTCGACTGATGTCGCTGCGCCTCGACGAACTCAACGAAGGCTTGCGCGAGGAGTTGCGCGCTCCGTTGCGCATCGGGATCGGCGTTCATGCCGGACCCGCAATCGTCGGCGAGATCGGATATGCCGGCGCGGCGCCGTTGACGGCGATCGGCGACACCGTCAATACGGCGAGCCGGCTCGAGGGGCTGGCGAAGGATTACGGCTGCGAGCTGGTCGTATCGTACGATGTCATCGAACGCGCCGGCATCGATCGCGGCTCGTTCGAATGGTGCAGCTCCGAGCTGCGCGGCAAGCGAGAGAAGCTGCTGGTCGGGCTTGTTCCAAAGGCGGGTACGCTGCCGGCGGCGGACGCCGATGCGACCGCGGGCGGGGCAATCACCGCTCCGCTGCGCGGCCGCTGACCGGTCGGCTATTTGTCGAGCCAGACGGTGGACAGGTCCTGGTTCAAGTAATGACTTGGGCTGATCTTCCAACCTTTGATATAGGAGCGATACGGCACGATACGCTGCCACCATAACAGATAGATCGAATGGACCTGATCGCTGAGAACATGCTTCTCGAATTGGCGCATTATCTCGCGCTGCTTCGGTTTGTCGAGTTCGCGCAGCATCCGTTCGTACAGCTCGACCTCCTGCGGGTCCTCGAAATAGCCGTAATTGGATTTCGCTACTGCAGCGGGCAGATATTTGCTGACATCGGCGAGCGGGTTGACGACGTTCTGACAATTCCCTTCGGTCGAAACCGTGAAACTGCCGTCACGCAATGCCTGGAACCAGGGACCGGTCGTCAGGACGCGCTGTGTTACGTTCAGGCCGATCTTGCTCCATTGGTCGATCACCCACAGGCCGTAATATTTGTACGGCTGATCGACGTCGCGGTTGAGCAGTTCAAAGCTGAGCCCCTCGGCCCCCGCCTCCTTCAACAAACGGCGTGCCTCGGCGCGCGATGTCTCGAGAGCGGGCCAGTCGCCGGCAAGCTGCTGCAGTTCCTCTTTCGGGGCGGCGAGCG
>JBFXDF010000346.1:0-3643 GCA_050181375.1 Alphaproteobacteria bacterium | reverse complement strand
GATCTGCCCGGCGACGACACAAAATTCGCCACAATGCGGGAGTATCAACCGGCCGGTACGAGGGGTCGAAGCGGTGGTGCCTAAGCGGGTTGTCAGGAGGGCCTTTGCTGTTCTTTTGCTGCATAATTTGCGCTCCGCCGCCGCTAAACCGGCGCGGAGCAAGGGGTTCGAGCCGGCATTTGCTGCAGATTTCCTGCAGAATCAGCAAACCGTGTCCGGAACAGGGAAAAGCGGCCAGTCGCGCCCCGGGCTTTCAAACCGAGGCGGCATGGGCTGTCTGCCAGTCCTGATCCCGTATTCGTGATCCGGTATTCGCGACGGTATCCGCCGGTTGCGTCTCGGGTAACCCCGCGGTCAAACTCCCGCTCGCGGGAACCGGCGAATCGATGTCGCGTTTTCATCGCGTGCGATGATATCGTTCCCGGTGATCACCCCCCAGGCGAGGTCATCTTGTTTATAAAATGCAGGTCTTTCAGCGGCTTCGGAAGACTGGCGCGCGCGACGGCGGGTTCCGGTGCGCTCGGCGCCGCGGTAATGGCCGCAATGCTTGCCAGTGCTGCGGCTGCCTCAGCCCCCGGAGAGCCGATCGCGCTGCTTGCGCCGAGCGCCCCGGCGCCCGGCGATGCGACACAGGCGCCGGTCGCCGTTCCAAGCGCAATTCCGAGCGCCTCGCCTATCCGCGATCGCATCGACACCGCCGGAGGGCTGCGGATTGATGGCGAGAAGCTGCGCACCGCGCTGCTCCGGCAATTTTACGGGGCGCACGAATTCCAGCCGGTATGGGAAAGCCGCAAGCCGCAGGCCGACGCGCTTCTTCGTGCCGTTGCGCGAGCCGGGGAACACGGGCTCGACCCCGAGCTGTTTCACGCCGGCGCGCTGCGCAAGCTGGGGTCGCTCTCTCCGGTCGATCGCGATCTGCTGCTGTCCGATGCGTTTTTGAGCTATGCGGATGCACTGGCGCGCGGCGCCATCCCGATTGAGGCCCGCTATGACGACGAGGACCTTGCGCCGGAGCCGATCGACATCGCGGCGGTCCTGACACAGGCAATCGGCAGCCCCGACCCGGCAGCCGTAATCGAGGGACTGGCGCCGCGCTCTCCGGCCTACGTCGCGCTGCGGCGTGCCCTGCGGTCCTATGGCGGGAGTGATGCCGGCGTGGCGCCCGCCAGCACCGCCGCAGCTGGCAGCGGCGAGGCGCGCCGGCGTGCCGTCATCATCAACCTGGAACGCCTGCGGTGGCTTCCGCGCCAGCTCCCGGCCGACCGGATCTGGGTCAATATCCCAACCGCGCGTTTGCAGCTGTATCGCGATAATCGCCCGGTATTCACCAGCCGGGTTGTCGTCGGCGAAACCGACAAGCAGACGCCGGAGCTGCAGACGTCGATCACCAGCGTGCTGTTCAATCCGTCCTGGTACGTGCCGCGGTCGATTGCGACGCAGGAAATCCTGCCGCGGCTGGCGCGCGATCCGGGTTATCTGGCTCGCCACCGCATGGTCAGGCGGTCGAATGGCGGGATCCAGCAGCTGCCTGGACCCGGCACGGCGCTTGGCCGGCTGAAATTCGAGGCGACCAACCGTTTCGACGTCTATCTGCACGACACGCCGCAGAAATCGCTGTTCAAGCGCGACGACCGGTTCGAAAGTCACGGCTGCGTGCGGGTCGAGAACCCGCGCGAACTCGCGTCGCTGCTGTTGGGAGAGTCGGTCGAGGCGATCGACAAGGCGATCGCGCGCGCCTCGACCGCCCGTCGGATGTTGCCCAAGGCGATCCCGACATTTCTGGTGTATCAGACCGCCTTTGTCGATTCGGCCGGCGCGATCTCTTTCGCGCCAGACGTTTACGGCCGAGACGACGAGATCTGGCGCCGCTTGCAGCGGGCCAAGCAAGTGCCGGTAGCACAACGCGACCGTTCGGGTGAACGCAAAAGCTAGGAAAACCAGTCAACAGAATCAACCGACAGGAGAATATCGCGTAAAAGGCGGTAAGTTCAGGCGTTTTTTTCTTAACAGGCTTGTTCGACCGCATTGCCGATGCTATGGCGTCCCTCAGGGGATTTCTGGGGGAACTGCCATTGCAAGCGTCATCTTTGCTGAATCGGCGTCGGGTTCTCGGCGCCGCGCTGGCGGCTGCGGGTGTCGCCTTTATCAGACCCGCTCCAGCCGTCTCGTTCGCGCCCCGCTCGGTGTCTTTGTACAATACCCACACCGGCGAATGGGTTCGCACCGTCTACTGGGCCGACGGGCACTACATCCGGGACGCGGTGCGCGACATCAACTGGGTACTGCGGGATCACTATACGGACGAGGTCCGTCCGATGAACGCCGGTGTGCTCGACCTGTTGGGAATGCTGCGCCGCCGGCTTGAATCGAGCCAGCCCTTTCTCGTCATTTCAGGCTATCGGTCGCCAACGACAAACCATCGCCTCTACCTGCGCGGCAGCGGCGTAGCGAGCAACAGCTACCATATCCATGGGATGGCAATCGATCTGCGGGCCGAAGGGCGAGACCTGTCGCAAGTCCGCGGTGCGGCGCTCAGCCTGCGCTGCGGTGGGGTCGGCTATTATCCGCGCTCGGATTTTGTCCACGTCGATTGCGGGCCGGTGCGCACTTGGTAACTCAGTGGAGGCGCTCGCGCCGAGTTAGCGACGCGGAACCGAAAATTCCCGTGGGAGGTTTATAGCCAAGGCTAATAAACCGATACGAGATCGCGCGATGAGCCTCCTCTTTTTACTTATTCTGATCCTGATCATTATCGCCGTGTTGCCGGCTTGGCCGTACAGCAGCGGCTGGGGCTACTACCCGAGCGGCGGGATTGGCGTTCTTCTGGTGATCCTGATCGTGCTGCTGCTGCTTGGAGCCTTCTGATCGCGCCGCGCCGGGAGCTTCAGCCCGGCTCGGCGCGGCGCAGCACCTTGAGACGCAGCGGCAGCTTTGCACCCAGCCAGCCAGCGTGGTCGGTATGGTCGGCATAGCCGTCGCCGGTCTGGGGGTGAATCAGAATATCGAGGCCGCAGCGGTTCAGCATCAGCCACGGCACGATTCGGCCGAACTCCTCGGGCGCAAAGGCCACCTGATACATCGAGACCGCATGCGGCCCGACCGGTTCGTCATGCCAGCGGCCGAGTTCGGCCGTGAAGCGCGCGCCGATTGCCTGCCGCACCGTCTCGGCGACAGGCTTGCTTTTCGCGTCGTAGTAGATATGCGCGTGGTACCCGAGAATTCGCCCTGGAATGGCGGACGACTGAGCCATGCTGGTCTCCGTGAACGACACCGATCTCAGGTCGGGAATGTGTCGCCGCCGAGGCCGAGGGCGCGCTGCATCAGGACCGTATCGATCCAGCGTCCGAACTTGAAGCCGATTGCCGGCAACACCCCAATAGGCGCAAAACCGAGCGCCCGGTGCAGGCGGATCGAAGCCACGGTCTCGCTGCCGCCGATCACCGCGACCATCTGCCGATAGCCGCGTTCGGCACACTGCTCGATCAACGGCTGCAGCAGCTTGCGGCCAATACCGCGTCCGATTTCGGCCGGATCGAGATAGATCGAATCTTCGAGCGTGAACCGGTAGGCGGAGCGGGTACGAAACGGCGCGGCGTAGCAATAGCCGACGACCCGCCCGCCGCCGCGCTCGGCGACCAGATAC
>JBFXDF010000345.1:0-3645 GCA_050181375.1 Alphaproteobacteria bacterium | reverse complement strand
GGACAAATGCCGAGGTGCTGCGGCCGGTGCGGCAGAGCTTCGCCGAAAACAAACCGTTGCGCTGGACCAAGGTTTACCGGCTGCCGGAATACGTTTTCTTCAATCACAGCATCCATATCGCGAAAGGCGTCGGCTGCAACGAATGCCATGGCCAGATCGAGGAAATGCCGCTGACGCGCGAGGCACACCATATGTACATGCTGTTCTGCCTCGATTGTCACACAAATCCCGGGCCGCGCCTGCGCCCGCGCGAACAAGTCTTCAACATGCAATGGCGGCGCACGCCGGAGACCCCGCCGCCGGCGACGCTTCTCGCGGCCTACAACATCCATCCCGAGATGCTTAGCGACTGCGGGATATGTCACCGATGACCGGATCCGGGCGGGACTATTGGCGCAGGCTGAAGGACCTGGCGAACAGCCCGGAATTCGCCGCGATCGTCGAACGCGAGGCGCCGCGCTTCTTAGGCGCGCTCGACGGGTTGGACCGCCGCCGCTTTCTCCAGATCATGGCGGCTCCGATGGTTCTGTCCGTACTGTCCGGCTGCGGCCCGGAATCGGACTCGCGGCAGCTGGTGCCCTATGTCGAGCAGCCGCCCGATCTCGTGCCCTCGGTCCCGCGCTACTATGCGACCGCGTTCACCGACTCCGGCTATGCCGAGGGCGTGCTGCTGCGGCATGTAACGGGGCGCCCGGTCAAGGTCGAGGGCAACCCGAACCACCCGGCGAGCCTCGGTGCGGCGAGCGCGCCGATGCAGGCCAGCATCCTGAGCCTATATGACCCGCGGCGCGCGCAGACGATTGTCGGCGGCGGCCAGGTCCAGAGCTGGCCGGGCTTTGTCGCCGCGCTTTATGCCCGCCGCGAGGCGCTGCGCGCGACCGGCGGCAGCGGGCTGCGGCTGCTTACCGGTGCCATAACCTCCCCGACCTTGATCGAGCAGGCGGCCGATCTGCAGCGCCAGTTCCCCGAGATGCGCTGGGTCAGCTGGGAGCCGCTCGACCGCGGCGGCGAACGCGAGGCCGATACGCGCCTCCTCGGCCGCGCCTTCGACCGCGTCTACGATCTTGCGCAGGCGGAGGTCGTTTTCGGCGTCGAAAGCGACCTGATCTCGAGCGTCCCGGGCTGGCTCGCCCACGCCAGGCAGTTCGCGGCGATGCGGCGGCCCTACGACACCGCCGGCCGGATGAGCCGCGTCTACGCGATCGAAAGCTCGCCGACCCTCCTGGGCGCCAAGGCCGATCACCGATTGCCGCTGCGGCCGGCCGAAATCGCGGCGGCTCTGCGTCATATCGCCGGCGCGGTCGGCGCGGGACCGCGCGAGTGGACGCAAACGGAAACCGGGCGCGCACCCTGGCTCGCCGCGGCGGCCGAGGATCTGGTCGCGCATCGCGGGCATGTTCTTGTCCATGCCGGCCGCGAGCAGCCCGCCGAGGTGCATCGGCTTGCCGGCGCAATCAACACCGCGCTCGGCGCCTTCGGATCGACCATCGGGCTGATCGAGCCGGTCACGGCGTCGCCGGCCTCGGCGCAATCCCTCGCCGAGCTGGTCGCCGACATGCAGGCCGGCGCGGTCGACACGCTGGTGATGATCGACACGAACCCTGTATACGCCGCGCCCGCCGATCTCGATTTCGCCGCGGCGCTGAAGCGCGTGCCGTTCTCGGTGAGCCTCAGCCTCTATCCGGACGAGACCGCGCTGGCCAGCACCTGGATCGTCCCGAAGGCACACGAATACGAAGCCTGGGGCGACGCGCGCGCGTTCAACGGGGTCGCGACAATCCAGCAGCCGCAAGTGCTGCCGCTGTACGGCGGGCGTTCCGCCCACGAGGTGCTCGGTGTGCTGCGGGGCGATACCGCCCCGAAGCCGCGCGAGCTGGTGCGCGAGACGTGGCGTCAATGGACGGAAAAGGAAGGGCGGGGCGATTTCGAGACGTTCTGGCACGAGACGCTGCGCGCCGGGATTGTCGCGGACAGCGTCTCTCCGCCGCTGCCGAACCCGCCGTTGCGGAATGTTTCCGCCACCCCCGGCAGGGCGCCGGAGACGGTGGCCGCCGGTCTCACACTGCTGTTTCGCCCCGACGAGATGGTCGGGGACGGGCGCTTCACCGACAATGCCTGGCTGCTGGAGCTGGGACGGCCATTCACCCGGCTGACCTGGGATAACGCCGCGCTGATCGCGCCGCGCACCGCGGCTCGTCTCGGCGTCGAAAGCGGGGACGTCGTGCTGATCGGCAGCCGCCATGGCCAGGTGACAGCGCCGGTGTTCGTGTTGCCCGGCCAGGCCGAGGACTGCGTGACCCTGACGCTCGGTTTCGGCCGGCGGGCCGGCGGACTGGCGGCCGGCATCGGTTACGACGCATACCGCCTGCGCGGCGCCGCCGAGCCGTGGGCGACCCTGGCCACCTCCTTCGTCAAGACCGGCGAACGCTACCCGCTGGCCGAGGCGCAAGGCCAGGACGACGTAACCGGGCACAAGGACCTGATCCGCGAAGGCACGCTGACCCAATACGTCGAGTCGCCGGACGGCTTCGCGCAAGAGAGCGAAAAGAAATCCCTTTATCCGCGTTTCGACTATCCCCGGCACGCCTGGGGCATGACGATCGACCTCAATTCGTGCATCGGGTGCCAGGCCTGCGTCACGGCCTGCCAGGCGGAAAACAATATTCCGACCGTCGGCAAGGAACAGGTGCTGAAGCACCGGATCATGCACTGGCTGCGGATCGACCGTTATTACGATGGGCCGCCCGAAAATCCGTCGGTCGCGTTCGAGCCGATGCCGTGCATGCATTGCGAAAAGGCGCCTTGCGAGGTCGTCTGTCCGGTGCACGCCACGGTGCACGATCACAGCGGCTTGAACCTGATGGTATACAACCGCTGCGTCGGTACGCGGTTCTGTTCGAACAACTGTCCCTACAAGGTGCGGCGGTTCAACTTCTTCGGTTACGCGTTCGAGGAGAGCGACCAGGGCCGGCCGCCGCAATCTTGGAACCCCGAGGTGACGGTTCGCGGACGCGGCGTCATGGAGAAATGCACCTACTGCATCCAGCGCATCCGGCATAACACCATTCAATCCGAAATCGAGCAGCGCCCGCTTGCCGACGGCGACATCATCACCGCCTGTCAGCAGAGCTGCCCGACCCAGGCGATCGTCTTCGGCGATATCAACAATCCCGAAAGCGCGGTTGCGCGCCGCAAGGCGACCCCGCTCAACTACGTGCTGCTGGAAGAGCTGAACACCTGGCCCCGCACCAGCTATCTCGCGCTGGTGCGCAACCCTAACCCGGCGATCCCGACGGAGGCGGCGTGACAGTCGCGACGGAACCGCCGGGCGACCCGCCGATCATCGAGCCGGGGGTCAGCCTCGCATCGTTGAGCGACGAGGTTAGCGGCAGGATTTTGAGCCCGCGCGCGCCGCGTTGGTGGTGGGTCGGGTTCAGCTTCGGGTTCGCCCTCCTTTGCGTGCTGCTGATCGCCGTGTCCTGGCTGTTCGCGAACGGGATCGGCATCTGGGGCGTCAACATCCCGGTCGGCTGGGGCTTCGCGATCGCCGAGTACGTCTGGTGGATCGCATTGGCCAGCGGCGGCACGATCATCTCGGCGCTGTTCTATCTGACAAGTTCCCCGTGGCGGGCAGCGACCAACCGG
>JBFXDF010000344.1:0-3685 GCA_050181375.1 Alphaproteobacteria bacterium | reverse complement strand
CAACTGAGTATCGATGAATCGAGCCCCTCTCCCGCATTGCGGGAGAGGGTATCGAGGATGGTGCTCCGATGCGCGCGACCGATCGCTACGCGGCGCTGAACCGGCGCGCGCGTCATGATTACCTGATCGAGGACACGCTCGAGGCGGGGCTGGTGCTGCACGGCACCGAGGTCAAGTCGTTGCGCAAGGGCGGCGCGAGCATCGCCGAATCCTACGCCGACGAACAGCGCGGCGAACTCTACCTCGTCAACGCCAATATCCCGGAATACAAGGCCTCGGCCCATTTCAACCATCAGCCGACCCGGCCCCGCAAGCTGCTGCTGCACCGCAAGGAGATGAACCGGCTCTTGGGTGCGATCCGGCGCGAGGGCGTCACCGTGGTGCCGCTGGCGATCTATTTCAACGATCGCGGCCGCGCCAAGGTCGAACTCGGGCTTGCCCGCGGCAAGCGGAAGGCCGACAGGCGGCAAGCCGAGCGCGACCGCGACTGGCAGAAAAACCGCGCCCGCCTGATGCGCTCGCGCGATTTGTAACCCGCCGACCGTCCGCTGACCGGGATCGCAGCGTCGCTCAGGCGCGGCGCCAGTCGGTCGTGCCGTCCGGGCGGTCCTCGAGGATGATACCTTTTTCCGCCAGCTCGGCGCGGATGCGGTCGGCATCGGCGAAGCGGCGCTCCTTTCGGGCATCCGCGCGCTTGGCGATGCGCTCATTAATCATTGCAGAGTAGTCGGGCGGACCACGATGCAGCCAGGATAATGGGCGCGAATCGAGCAATCCCAGCAGCCCTGCGCTGGCCGAGAGCTCGCGTTGCAGCGGAAACCGGTCCTGCTCGCCGCGAAAGATTTCCGCTGCGATGTCGTGCAGGTGGGCAATAGCCTTTGGAGTGTTTAGGTCATCTTCGAGCGCTTCCAGGACCGTTGGCGAAGCGGACGCTTCAGAACTCGATTCGACACCAACCAGAGAAAGCGCGCGATACCAGCGGTCCAGAGTCGCCTTTGCCTGCTCCAGTTTCTCGTCGGTCCAGTCGAGCGGGTCGCGGTAATGCGTCGACAGCAGCGCCAGACGGATCGCTTCGCCCGGGACGCCCTGCTCCAGCAATTCGTGCACCGTCACGAAATTGCCGAGCGATTTCGACATCTTGGTGCTTTCGACGCTGAGAAAGCCGTTATGCACCCAGAAGCGCACAAAGGGCTTGCCGTCATGCGCCGCCTCGCTCTGCGCCAGTTCGTTCTCGTGGTGCGGGAAGATCAGGTCTAAGCCGCCGCCGTGGATGTCGAACGTCTCGCCGAGATGCGCCGCGCTCATCGCCGAGCATTCGATGTGCCAGCCCGGGCGGCCGCGCCCCCACGGGCTGTCCCAGCCCGGCTGGTCGGGCGCCGACGGCTTCCACAGGACGAAATCGCCGGGGTCCTTCTTGTACGGCGCAACCTCGACGCGGGCGCCGGCGATCATCTCCTGCCGGCTGCGGCGCGACAGCCGGCCGTAATCGGGCCACGAAGCGACCGCGAACAGCACGTGCCCCTCGGCCGCGTAGGCGTGGCCGGAGGCGATCAGCCGCTCGATCATCGCGATCATCTGCGGCACGTGTTCGGTGCAGCGCGGCTCGACATCGGGCGGCAGCGCGCCGAGCGCCGCCATATCCGCCTGGTACTGCGCGGTGGTACGACGGGTCAGTTCCTCGATCGTCTCGCCGTTGTCGCGCGCCGCCGCAATGATCTTGTCATCGATATCGGTGATGTTCCGCACGTAGCGCACATGCGCCGCGCCGTAAGTGTGACGCAGCAGCCGATAGAGCTGGTCGAACACGACGACAGCGCGGGCGTTGCCGATATGCGCGAGGTCGTAGACGGTCGGGCCGCACACATACATGCGCACGCGCTCGGGATCGAGCGGCTCGAACCGCTCCTTGCGGCGGGTCAGCGTGTTGTAGAGGACAAGAGCCATCGGGCGACCATCGGCATGTTCGGAGCGCGCCCAATGCCCACCGGGCATGCGTCCGGGAGCATGCATCGCGGCGCGGCGTCGGGCGACCCGGTTACTAGATTGCCCAGGGGCGGCTCATGACAAGAGGCATCGCGCCGCCCGGCCCCACTCGCGGTGATCGGTCATCCCCAACGCCCACCCGTCTAGGTGGCGCTGGGGGCGCTGGTCTCCTCCTGCTCCGCGCCGCGCGCCGACAGGAAAGCGCCGATGGGCTCGAACGCGGGAATGTATTCGCAGAAGGTACGGATCGCGACCAGCATCGGGGTCGCCACGATCATTCCGACAACAGACCACATCCACGCCCACAGCGCGATCGACAGAAACACGACAACCGTATTGAGCTGCAGCTGACGGCCGACAAAATACGGTGTGATGAAGTGGCCCTCGATCGCCGCGATCAGGATATAGCCGCCGCCTGCAAGCACGCCCATCGTCAACCCGTTGCCGCTGATCAGGCCGACAATCGTCGAGAGTACGACGCCGGTGGCTGGCCCGGCATAGGGGATGTAGTTGAGCGCGAAAGCCGCCACCCCGAACAAGAGCGGGTTCGGCATTCCGATCGCCCACATCACGATACCGATCGCGACGCCAAGCCCGATATTTATCATCGTGATCGTGAACAGATAGGTCGAGAGCTTCTGCTCGATGTCGCGGGCGATGCGCACCGCCCGCTTCTTGTCCGACAGCGTCGGCAGCACATGCACGATTTTCTCGTAAATCATGTCTCCCGACGACAGGAGAAAAAACAACAGCACCAGCACGAACACGATCTGGGCAAGAAAAAGCGGCGCGAGCCAGGCAAACGATGCGGCAATGCCGGGTTGTTTGACGACCACCTCGGGCGTCTGCGGCGAGCCGCCGCCCTGCGCGATCTTGTCGACCTGATTGCTGACCTTGGCGACCGTCGCGGTGATGTCGTGCATCTTGGCCTGCAGCTCGCCGAAAATGCTCGGCGCGCGGGCCACCCAGTCCGAAACCGGCCCCGACAGCAGGTAGCCGCCCGCGACAATCGCGGCGAGCAGCGCGCCGACCACCAGTACCGCCGTAACCCACGACGGTACGCCCTGCCGATTGAGAAAACGCCGCACCGGCGTGAACACCAGCGCCAGCAGAAACGCCAGCACGACCGGCATCAGAAACTCGCGCGCATAAGCCAGACCGGCGAGCAGCAGCAGCAGGAAGATCCCGATCGCCGCCCAGCTCGGCGCCGCGTAGGTGTGGATCGGCTCGGCGGTGGTAACCGCGACGACCTCTTGCGGGTCCGGTTCCAGTTCCGCCTCCGCGCCCGGCGACAGCATGGCGTCCGGTCTATCGAGGGTGGTATCGCTCACACGCGCAACTCCCGCAGCCGCGTTTGCGCAAACATGGCGATTTAAACGCGAGTTCCGGGCGTCCTCCGCCCGAGTGCCGGCGCGCGAATCAACGGGCCAGCCGGCTGGCGCCGCGCGGGCGTTCATAAAACCGATCAAGCGGACGCGGAGTTCGCGAGCCCCGCGTCCTCGTTGCGCCGGCCTTGCGTCAGCCGGCCGACAGAACGCTAGCGGCTGCCGCCGCCGCTGCTGGCGCTGCCTGTGCTGCCGGTCTCGGCGCTGCCGCTGCTGCTGCCGCTCGTGCCGCCGGTGCTGGTGCTCGGACCGCTGTTGCCGGTCGTGCTTGCCCCGCCGGTACCGGTCGTGCCGCCCGTGTTGCTCGCGCTGCCGGT
>JBFXDF010000343.1:0-3712 GCA_050181375.1 Alphaproteobacteria bacterium | reverse complement strand
GTGGTGCCGGTCTTGCCCGCGGCCGGACGCCCCTGCGCGGCGCTCCTGCGGGTGCCCTGGGCAATGACGCCCTCCAGCATCCGGTTCATCGCGCCGACATGTTCGGGCGCGACGCCGCGGCCGGGACCGGTCCCGGCGCGGCGGTACAGAATATGCCCATCGGCATCCCAGACATCGGTGATGCCGTAAGCGATAACACCGTAACCGCCATTCGCGAACGGCGCGTAGGCCGAGACCAGTTCGAGCAGGTTGACCTCGCTGGTGCCGAGCGCGAGGCTCGCGTCGCGCGCCAGGCCGGACGCGATCCCGAGCCGGTTGGCGGTGGCGATCACATGCGCGATGCCCACTCGCTGCGCGACCTGCGCGGCGACCGTGTTGACCGACTGCGCCAGCGCCGTCGCGAGCGTCATCTCGCCCTGATAGCGGTTCGAATAATTGTGCGGCTGCCAATTGCCGATGCGGATCGGCGCGTCGACGACGCGGTCGTGCGGGCGCATACCGGCTTCCAGCCCGGCGAGATAGACGAACGGCTTGAAGGCCGAGCCGGGCTGGCGCTGCGCCTGGGTCGCGCGGTTGAACTGGCTCGTTCCGTAGTCCCGCCCGCCGACCATCGCGCGCACCGCGCCGTCGGGCGCCATCGCGACCAGCGCGCCCTGTGCGACGCGATATTGGGCGCCGTAGCGTGCCAAGATGTCGGTCACGGCAGATTCGGCGTTCGCCTGGAGCCGCGGGTCGAGCGTTGTGCGCACGATCAGGTCGCGTTTGCCCGAGCCAGCCAGTTCGCGGATCTGATCGGCGATCCAATCGGCGAAATAACGCGAGCCGGGACGGGCATTGGCCGCCAGCGCAAATCCGCGCTTCGCGGCTGCGTCGGCCTGGGCGCGGGTGACAAACCCGGCCTCGACCATGTCGTTCAGCACCTCCTCGGCGCGATCGGACGCCGCATCGGGATCGCGGGCGGGGTTGAGCCGGCTCGGGGCGCGGATCAATCCGGCGATCACGGCGCTCTCGAACAAGGTCAGCTTCGCGGCGGATTTGCCGAAATAGCGCTCGGCCGCCGCATCGACCCCGTAAGTCCCCGCACCGAGATAGACGCGGTTCAGATAGATTTCGAGGATCTGGTTCTTCGTGAAGCGGTGCTCGAGCCACAGAGCCAGCAGGATTTCGCGGATCTTTCGCGGCAGGTTCCGGTCGGGGCTCAGAAACAGGATCTTGGCGAGCTGCTGGGTGATTGTGCTGCCGCCCTGGACGATCCCACCGGCACGAAAATTGCTGAGGGCGGCTCGGGCGATGCCGATCGGATCGACGCCGAAATGGCGATAGAAGCGGCGATCCTCGGCGGCGATCACGGCTTTCGGCACATAGGGCGACATCTCGCGCAGCGACAGCGGCTGACCGAACAGGTCGCCGAAACTGCCGATCACGCTGTCATCCTCCGCGAGCACCGTGACGCCCGGCCGGCGTTCGGCCGAGGCCAGTTGGCTGGTATCCGGCAGCGTCAGCGCGAAATAGGCCAGGATGCTGCCGCCGACGATAAAGGCCCAGAGGGAAACAAGCACGATCAGGTGTAGAATCGCACTCCCCCATGGGCGGCGAGCCGGAGCGGCACGGCGGGAGCGGCGGGCCGGGGCGCGCGTCGGCGCCGATCCCCGAACCCGGTCGCGCCGATCGGCATGCAGCGGGCGCGGCTCACGCACCGCGCAATCTCCGCCCGGCGCTCCTCAACCGGGCCATCATATTCATAATTCCCCTGCCCGCGCCCCAAGATGCTCTCGCGCCAGCCGATCATACGCCGTAACACTGTGGCGCCGCCGAGGCCGAAAACGGAACCGGTCCGAACCCGGCGTCGTTTGCACGCCGCGCCATACACATTTCCGGAGCGGCTCGATGCCGAACGCGCTCTCCACCGGGAGTACGGAAACAAATGTCGGAACCGCCGAGCGAATCGGCTCCGCCGCATTGGGTGCCTTGTTGATCGGCCGAGCGCTGCTGAGCCCGTCTTTCGGAAGGGTGATCTTGGGACTCGGCGGCGCCGCTCTGCTGGGCCGCGGACTGCTCGGGTATTGCGGAATATACCACAGGCTGGGGGTGAACACCGCCGGGTCGCGTCGCGCGCGCCGTGGACCGGTGCGTCACGATCCGGTCGACGAGGCGTCTGACGCGAGTTTCCCGGCGAGCGATCCGCCATCCTGGACGCCCGTCACCGGCACCGTCCGCAGACGGCGACCGTGATCGAAAGAGAGCACTCGCCCGAAAGGCCGCCGCACTCCCGCCTAGCGAAACGCGCAAGCACGTTCGGTAAGTTGAAACAGTCCGTCAAGTCCGAGAGCTGCCCCAGCCGGGGCGCGCTTCGGTCCCCGCTTCGTTGGACAGACAGATCAACCTGAGGCGACAACGTGGCGAGCGGGTGCCGCACTTTTGGTCGGGTCGGCGGCCGGCGTGCATTCGATCGCTTCGGGCCGCGGCGACGGGCTCGGGCAGCCGCGCAAACAAAATCAATTGTCCGCCCGAACACCAGGTCGCTGAAGGATGCCGATAGACCTCAGCCGATGTTCAGCGCATGATTTTAACGGCGGCGACACATATCATGGCTGCGGGATCGTCGTAGCGGTTATATTCCTGAGATCGATGGGCGGGAATACAAGGCGGACGCCGTTGACTGTTAGATCCAAGAACGATCCCCGGGAACATGATTCGCAAAGAACATCCCCGTAGGTGATAAGGATCCCCTGGTCCGTATTTGGCCCCGGGTCTGTAAGGATGATAGATCTAGGCGGCGGTGCGACGCCGGCCGTCACCTTATCCATCAGCGCATCGGTGAGCGAAAACGGTTGACCAGCGATGGCAACGCCCGCGAGAAGTTGCATGGCGGCTACGCCGAGCAGCAGTGCCTTCATTTGCGACAATCTCCCGTAGAGGTGGGTGCACCTGTTCGATCCGTCGTTTGCCAAATATCTCACGGCTTCGGGCCGAAACTGGTCTCGACACTTGAACGAAAGCTCCATCATATTTAGCCTTTTAGGCAAGGGCAAGGCCCGCAAAGGTCGTATTGCCGCAAATGGCGGTCAATCAGAGCCGGCTGACCTCGGCTCCTATCGCAGCAATCGAACCCGCTGATCGGTCATGCTGGAGCGCCTCATACCACAGTGTGCGTGGCGCGCGGCCGGGCGCACGCGACCGCGTTCCGGTTGCGCTACTCGGCCGCGGCGCCTTGGCCCGGCGGCCGGTGCGCCTCGATCGCCTTCGATGGGCGCCTGCTTCGGCGACTGGGCCCTCGCATCGCGCTGTGGCACCTGTCGCACGGCGAAGCCGGCTGATCGGGACCGTGAAGTTGCTGACTCGTCGCTCGGGGCTGGTTTTCGGGGGCCCTGTCCGGCCGTTTTGGACGGGTCCGCCCGCTGCAGATCCATCCGTCGGACGTTACTTTCGCATTCAGCTCGCAAACCATCCAAACATCGTTTCCCCCTCTTGTCCCGGTACGGGGCGCGGTTGGGTCCGCCCCTATCCGCAGCTTACGGCCATTTGTAGAGCTGACAGAGTGCATCGGACCTTCGGCAAGCGCCATCCCGCCCAACTGCTAGCCCAGACGAATTGCCTCGCTTGCTGTCCGCCAGCAGGTGATTGATGTACCGGTGCCGGCTGTCAGGCTCGAACTGACGACCTACCGCGTACAAGGCGGTTGCTCGACCGCTGAGCTAAGCCGGCCGCCGAG
>JBFXDF010000342.1:0-3725 GCA_050181375.1 Alphaproteobacteria bacterium | reverse complement strand
GCCGATCGCTTCGGCCGTGTGTTCACCGCAAAGCAGGGGCTGAAGCCGCCGTTCCATGCGGTGAAGGTGACGGGTGCGCTGTTTCATACCCAGGGCGGGCTTGTCATTGACGGTGACGCCCGCGTCCTGCGCCAGGACGGCGGCCCGTTTCCCAACCTTTTCGCCGCCGGCGGCGCCGCGGCGGGCGTCTCGGGCGACACCGCGGCCGGTTATCTGTCCGGCAACGGCTTGCTCACCGCGACGACGCTCGGACGTCTCGCAGGCCGCTCGACGGCGCGGCTGCTCGCCGGGTAGCCGGCCCCAACATTGTATGATCGTCATATTGATCGCCCGGCAGGCGGCCCCTATAGAGGTTGCGGCGCCGGGCTTTTCCAGTTCGCGGCGGGACTTCGTTATTCCGGGACCGTGATCATGAGCACCGACCAGCGTCTTGCCGTCAAACTCGCCGCGTTCGTCACGAGCACGAAAGCCGCCGCGCTGCCCGCCGAGGCGCTGGAGCGCGCCAAGATGAGTCTGGCGAGCACGGTGGCGAGCACGGCGATGGGCCAGGACATCGCGTCCGCCCGCATCATCCGCGATCTCGACCTCCGCAATGGCGGCACGCCGGACGCGACCGTGTGGTTCGTCGGCCGGAAGCTGCCGGCCGTCGCGGCCGTGCGAGTCAATGCGGTGGCGAGCGACGCCGCGGCCAGCGACGACAGCGATCTGCGCAGCATCGCGCATATCGGCACGATTGTCTCAACCACGTCGGTGGCGCTCGGCGAGATGCTCGGCGCGCCGGGCCTCGACATGCTGGCGGCCATGGTCGTCGGCTACGAGGTGGCGGGGCGTATCGACGAAGCGCTGACGCCGGGCCGGATGCAGCGCGGTTTTCACGGCTCGGTCTCGACGGTGTTCGGCGGCACGGTGGCGGCCGGCCGGCTGCTGGGGCTGAACACGCAGCAGATGGCGCATGCCATCGCGCTCGCGGCGACCTCGATCGGCGGCATGGCAATTTCGGCCGACACAAGTTGTGGCCGCGAATATCACGCCGGCTGCTCGGCCGCCGCCGGCCTGCAGGCGGCGCTGGCGGCGCAAGCGGGCTTCGAAGGCGAACTCGGCGTGCTCGACCACCCGCGCGGTTTCCTCACCGCCATGGGCGGGCAGGAGCTGGGCGACATCACCCGCGATCTCGGTGGATCATGGGACATCGTCACCGACATGGCGATCAAGCTGATGCCGGGCGCGCATCCGTTCCACGCCACCGCCGAGGCGGCCTCCGATGCCGCGCGGCTGGGCCGTGTCAATCCGGCCGAGGTTGAGAAGATCACGATTTCATCGTCGGTGCAGTGGACCAAGTTCAAGGGCGACCCGCATCCGCGCAATCTCGTCGATGCGGCGCATAGTCTCTACTATTTCGTCGCGGCCTCGATCGCCGACGGCCGCTTCAGCTGGCAGCACATGGATCCGCGGAAAATGGCCGATCCCGTGATCGCCGCCTTGCAGGACAAGGTGACATTCGATCCGAACCCTGCGCCGTTGCCCGACCGGTTTCCGCATCGCCATGGCGGCACGGTCATCATCAAGATGAAGAACGGCGAGGAGTTCCGCAGCACCTGCAAGGCGCCGCGTGGCTCCGGTCCGCGCGGCGTTGAGTGGAGCGATGTCGAGGCGAAGTATCGCGCCTTGGTGCCGCTGTCGGGACTTGCCGGCGAACGGATCGATGCAAGCCTGGCCCTGATCCGTGGCTTTGAAAAAGGCCATCCGGCGCCACAGCTCACGTCGCTCATCGACCTGACGTGAACGAAAAGGCGCTGTAACGGTGCGGCGCGCTAGCGCGCGCCGGCGGCCGTGGCGGTCCGCTTTGCGGCGCGCGCCGGCTTGGCGGGCTCCGTTTGCGGTTGCGCATAGAGAAGCGCGACCGCCGCTTTCGCGGCATTGCGCACGTGGTGTTCGGCGAGGGCCCGGGCTTTCTTGCCGTTCTTTTCGTCGAGCGCAGCCATCATATCGGAAAGTTCGGCGAGACTCGCCGTCGAGCGGCCGGGCGCGCGCAGTGACGTCGCGCGCAGCAGCATGATGCGGGCGTTGAGCAGCCGCAACGTGTCGCCGAGCGCCTGATTGCCCGCGCCTTCGACGAGACATTCGTAGAAATGATTCTTTGCCCGCAGCCGCGCTAGCGGATCGGTGTCCTTCAATGACTTCTTGAGACTGCGGAAGGCTTCGTGCAGCGCCGCGCGCTGTTGGTCGGAGGCCTGTTCGGCGAAGAGCTGGCAGGCCAGTCCCTCGAGCTCGATGCGCACCTGATAAACGCCCTGCGCCTGTTCGGCGGACAGCCGCGTCACCATGGGACCGCGGTTGGGCACGACTTCGATCAGGCCTTCGGACTCCAACTGCCGCAAGGCCTCGCGCACCAAGGTGCGGCTGACGCCGGTCATCTCGCACAGCGCGCGCTCGGTCAATCGCTCGCCGGCCGTGAAATGCCCCAGCGCGATGGCGTAGCGGATGCTCTCGGTGACGCTCTGGCGCAGCGGCGCGGCAATCCTCTCGACCCGCAGATCAGGCTTTAAGAAAGGGACGGTCAAAGCCGCTTCCTCCGAAAATACCGGTCCTGGCGGGACCGAATCCCAACATCTGTACAACGGAATGCCGGACGCCGGAATGCCGCCCAGGCGAGCTTCCGGCGGGTTTTCGCCCGAAATCCGCGGTTGCCGCGGGTCATTGTGCCTGCCACCCCCCGTCGATCGGGAAAGTCGCGCCCGTGATGTCGTTGCCCGCCGGGCTGCACAGGAATGCGGCCAGCGCGCCGACATTGGCGGGCGCCACGAAGCGCTTGGTCGGGTGGCGCTCCGCCACATAGCGGCGCTCGGCTTCCGCCGGATCCAAGCCAGCCTCGGCCGCGAGTTCGTGAATGCGGTCGAGCAGCGGCGGCGTTGGGACGGCGCCGGGCGCGATGGCGTTGCAGGTGATGCCGGTTGCCGCCGTTTCGATGGCGACCGCGCGCGTCAGGCCGAGCAGAGCGGTCTTGGTCGTGATGTAGTCGATGCGGTTTTCGCCGCCGCGTGCGCCGAAGATCGACGACATGTTGATGATGCGGCCCCAGCCTTTGGCACGCATGCCGGGGACGGTGAGACGGACGCAATGAAAGGCCGCCGAGACATTGACTGCAAGCGAGCGGTTCCAGTCCTCGGTGCTGAATTGATCGACCGGTGCGTAATGCCGCACGACGGCATTGTTGACCACGATATCGATAGTGCCGAACCGCGCGACCGCGTTCTCATGCATGCGTTCGATCGCGGCAACATCGGTGAGGTCGGCGCCGTCGAAGATAACGTCACGGCCGGTGTCCTTCGCCAGGCGCGTGGCCGCGGCACGGCCACTCGCCGGGTCGACGAGCGCGTTGAGCGCGACGGCGGCGCCGGCTTCGGCGAGCGCGGTCGCAATAGCGTAACCAATGCCGCCAACCGAGCCGGTGATAAGGGCGCAGCGACCTTCAAGCATTGCCGACATTTCGTCCCCGCCATCCATTTTTGCATCGGGTTTGCGCGGAGTCGGCGCTTGACCGCTTCCGGCCGCTCTTTTACACCCTGTAGTACTATCAGACACTCTTGACCGGCGCAGGTGGCCAAGGAGCCCGAAAAGGCCGGCGGCCAAAGCAGCGGAGGACACAGTCAGGGAGCCCGAGCTTTGGCCGGCGGGCAACGTCTGCCGGGCGCGCCAGCCGCGATGCCGGCCAAGCCATCCGGTTC
>JBFXDF010000341.1:0-3740 GCA_050181375.1 Alphaproteobacteria bacterium | reverse complement strand
ATCGCGGCCTGGATCGGGTCCAGCCGTGTGTTGATCCCGATCCGCGCGCTGATATAGCGGTCGCGCCAGCCGTATTCGCGGATTTCGCGCAGCGCGGCGGCGAGCGCGGGATCGTCGGTCGCGGTCATCCCGGCATCGCCGAAAGCGCCGAGGTTTTTTGTCGGATAAAAGCTGAAGCAGGCGATATCGCCGATGCCGCCGGTCATCCGGCCGCGGTAGAGCGCGCCGTGGCTCTGCGCGCAGTCCTCGATGACCTGCAACCCCCGCCGCCGCGCGAGCCGGATGATCGGCTCCATATCGGCCGGCTCGCCGTAGAGATGCACCGGCAACACGGCCGCCGGGCGGCCCGGGAGCGGCGCATCGAGCGCCTCTTCCAACGCGGCGGGGTCCATCGTGAACCCGTTCGGCTCGATATCGACCAGCACCGGCACCGCCCCGGCCCGCTCGATCGCGGCGACCGTCGCGACCGCCGTGTGCGAGACGGTAAAAACCAGATCGCCGGCGCCGACGCCGCACGCCCGCAGCGCCAGTTCGATCGCGTCTGTGCCGCTGCCGACGCCGACCGCGTGCGCCGTGCCGAGCCACGCGGCAAACGCTGTTTCGAACAACGCCACCTCGCCGCCCAGGATGTATTGCCCACCGGCCAGCACGCGGCCCACCGCGGCGTCGATCTCGGCCCGGCGCTCGATGTAGCCGGCGCGCGGGTCGGTTTGCGGGATCGCAGGATGGCTCATCGCCGTATCGAACATTTTCGGGTGCCGGATCAGAGATAGAGGGCAAGATTTCGGCGGTAGTAGTCGAGCGAGCGCGCCAGCCCGTCGGCGAGGCCGACGCGCGGCGCCCACCCGGTCAGCTCGCGAAAACGGCGGTCGTCGGTGACAAAATCGCCGATGTCGATGCGCTTGCGCTCCTCCGGGAACTCGCGCCGCTCAAAACCGCCGCGGCCATTGACCCGCACCAGCGTCTCGGCGAGCGCCAGCAGCGTATACGGGGCTTCGCCGCCGATGTTGAGCGCGAGGCCCGCCGTCTCGCGGGTCAGCGCCGCGCGCAGAAACGCCTCGGCCGCGTCATCGACATAAAGCAGCTCGCGCCGCTGCTCGCCGCCCCACACCTCGAATGCCTCGCCTTCGAGCGCGCGGCGCAGCCAGATGCCGAGAAAATTCTGCCGCGCGTCCCTGATCCGCATACCGGGGCCGTAGACGTTGGTCAGCCGCAATGAGCGGGTGTCGATTCCGTACACGTCGTGAAACATCAGATGGTAGGCCTCGCCGGCCATCTTGTTGACCCCGTTGACATCGGGCGGACGCAGCGGGTGTGCCTCGTCGACCGGCAGATAGCGCGGCCTGCCGTAGATCTGGCGCGTGCCGGCATGCACGATCGTGATGTCAGGGGCCACCTCCCGGCACAATTCGAGCAGGCGAAGCTGCGCCGTGCAGTTGACGGCGAGATCGTGTTCCGGCGCATTCATCGAATCGAGATGGCTGGTCTGCCCGGCCAGATCGAACAGGAAGTCCTGGCCCATCAGCAGATGGCGCAAGGCCGCCGTGTCGCGAATGTCGGCGATGTTGACCCGCGCCCGCCCGCAAATGGCTGTGATATTCGCCGAATTGGCCCCGCCCTCGGCGACCATGCTGTCGAGGAGAACCAGTTCGGCCCCGAGCCCGGCGAGACGGCGCGCCAGCGCCGAGCCGATCAGCCCGGCCCCGCCGGTGATCAGCACGCGCGCGCCGTGAAAGGCAAGGTCCGGGTCGCGGGTGGCGGCGGTCATTTCCTGCGACATGGTACGGCGCGGATCGGATGCGGCATGCGCCAAGAACGTGCCGATGCGCTCTCTATTCCTGCCGGAAATATCAGCGTGCGGCGTGCTCGTGGACAAAGGCGCCGATGCGGCCGATCGCGCGGCGGGCTTCCGGCAGGATCGAGCAGAACGACTGGAAGACATGCGGCATGCGCGGCCAGATTTCGAGGCTGACCGCGACGCCCGCCTCGCGCATCCGATCCGCCATGCGCGCCGAATCGTCGAGCAGGATCTCGTCGCCGCCGACCTGGATCAGCGTCGGCGGCAGACCGGCCGCATCGCCGTAGAGCGGCGAGGCGTAGGGATGGCGCGGGTCGGCGCCGGCGAGATAGCGCGACGCGAGCGGCGGCACGTCGCCGGCTTCCAGCATCGGGTCGGCGCGGGCGTTGCGGCGTATCGACTCCCCGGTCACCGCGAGATCGGTCCACGGCGATAGCGCGACCACAGCCGCCGGCAGGCTTTCGCCCTCGTCGCGCGCCCGCAGCGCCAGCGCCAGCGCCAGCCCGCCGCCCGCCGAGTCGCCCATGAAAACGGCGCGGCGAGGATCGGCGCCCGCTTCGAGCAGCCCCCGCCACGCCGCGAGCGCATCGTCGAGCGCCGCCGGGAACGGGTGCTCGGGCGCCAGCCGGTACCGCACCGCCGCGACCCGGGCCGCCGCCGCCGCCGCGACGCGCCACAACATATGCTCGTAGAGGTCCGGCGAGCCGGCGACATAGCCGCCGCCGTGCAGATACAGGATGTGCCGGTCGCGTCGCGACACCGGCATCGCGATATGAAGCGCCGGCACACCGCCGAGATCGCCCCGAGCGATCTCGGCGTCGGCCGGCGGCGGCGGCACCCAGCGCTGAAAATTGCCGATCTGCTCGCGGCGGCGGGTGATCGTGACGCCGGGCCCGCTGGTCGGCTTCAGAAACCAGCGCAGCCCAAGACGCACAAGCTCGGCCCGCAAACTCACCGCGACATCTTCCGAGCTTTCATCCGGCGATCACATGCCGCGATGGGGCGCTGGCCGTGCCATGACTAAGGCGGACTACGCCTTTTCGGGGAACCTGTAGGAAGAACGCGCCAACAGCTTCCAGCCGCCGTCCTGCTTCTTGAACACCTGCATGACGCCGATCCTGGTGTTCGTCGTCTTGCCGTCGAGTTCGGTTTCCGAGACCCAGAGATGGCGCACGATCGCCGTATCGCCGGCTACCGCGACGGTCATTTCCGGATAATCCAGCGACTTGACGGTGCCCTTCCGGTCCATCACGCCCTTGATGAATTCGGCCTTGTCCTGGATGCGGCCGTCCGAGTGGCTGTAGGTAAGCTGCGGCAGCGTCATCGCTTCGAGTTTGGCTTTGTCTTTGTCGAGATACGCGGTGCGCAACTCCGCGACGGCCTTTTTGACAGCCGTTGCGTCATCACCCTCGGCGAGCGCGGGAGCAATCAGGGAGGCGGAGCCGAGCGCGAGCACGCCCGCGACGGCCAGATCACGACGCGACAATTGCATGACTTCCTCCACACCGATGCGGGCTATAGCAAGGCCCCTTTCAACCGCCCGGCGCGATTACCGGCGGCGCGACCAGCATAGCGGGATCGCGCGCCATGACAGAGGTTAATTCGGGGACCCTTCGCTTCCAGCCGCGTAGCGGACGGGCCGGAACTCAGCGCGGGCGCAAGGTCGGGAACGCGATCACATCGCGGATCGACGCGCTGTCGGTCAGCAGCATCACCAGCCGGTCGATGCCGATGCCGAGGCCGCCGCAGGGCGGCAGCCCGTATTCGAGCGCGGTCACATAATCCTCGTCGAGCGGCTGCGCCTCCTCGTCGCCGGCGGCGCGCGCCAGCATCTGTGCCTCGAAGCGGGCCCGCTGGTCGAGCGGGTCGTTCAGCTCGGAGAACGCATTGGCGATCTCCCAACCATAGACATAGGTCTCGAACCGCTCGACAAGCCGAGGGT
>JBFXDF010000340.1:0-3744 GCA_050181375.1 Alphaproteobacteria bacterium | reverse complement strand
GCCGGCCGTGCCGATGCCGGCGCGACCGGCCAGCCGTCCCGGACCCGCGGCGCGCCGGCGATGGCGGCGGGCCCGGGCAACTCGGCATCGGCAGTCCTCGACGCGGCGGCGCAAGAGCAGCTGCGGGCGGGTGATTTCGAGCAGGTGACGGCGCTGCGCCGCCGGGCGCTGACGATGACGCTCGCCGTTCCCGGCAGCGAGGCGCCATTGGCGATACAAGCCATCGCCGCGCTGGCGCGGGCGCATATCGATCGCCGCCGCTGGCTGGACGCCGAGCCGCTGCTGATTGTTGCCGCGGGGATGCTGCCGGACGGCGAACCGGGGGGTCTCGGCGCGGCGATCTATGCCGGGCTGGCACGGGTGGCGCTTGCGCGCGGCGATGCCGACGCGGCGCTCGCCTGGGCCCGCCGGGCGGTCGAATGCGGGCATTCCGATCCGCGGCAG
Organism: Alphaproteobacteria bacterium; assembly: GCA_050181375.1. Lineage (GTDB taxonomy): Bacteria > Pseudomonadota > Alphaproteobacteria > ATCC43930 > CGMCC-115725 > DATARH01. The sequence goes on along the minus strand of JBFXDF010000340.1, from coordinate 3,300 downwards.
GTTTCGGCCGAACCGCTGCGCGTGCTCGGCGCCGCGCTCGCGGTGCTGAAGCGCTTCGAGGAAGCCCGCCGCACGCTCGACAAAGCGGTCGCGCTCGACCTCGGCCGGCACGGTCCGGCAGCGGCCGAGACCGCGCGCAGCCTGTCGCAGCTGGGAAACCTTTATCTGCGCTGGGACCGGCCCATGGATGCGCTGCCGCCGTTGCAGGAAGCGGCCGCGATCGATCAGGCGCGGCTCGGCCCGGCTCATCCGTTCATCGCCGATGACCTGCACGACCTCGGGCTGGCCTACGAGGCGCTGAACCGGCCCGAACCGGCGCGCCGCCTGCTTCTCGCCGCGGTCGCAATCCTCGCACGCGGCACCGAACGCAACACGCCGCGCGTAGCCTATTGCGAACTGGCCCTCAGCCGTGTCGAGCGGCAACTGGGCCACGCCGCGGCAGCCGATGCCGCGCAGCGCGAGGCAAGCCGCATTCTCGACGATGCCGAAGCCGAGGAACGACGCCGCGAGCGCCGCGCGTAGACAGCGGCGGAGCCGCGCCGTCTTATTCGGGGACGACCAGCCGCCGGTACAAATGCCAGGTCGCGTGGCCGAGCACCGGCAGCACAAAAATCAGCCCGAGAAACAGCGGCGCCGTCCCAAGCACCAGCCCGGCCGCGACGATCAGCCCCCAGGCCGCCATCGGCACGGGGTTTGCCATCACCGCGCGCAACGAGGCGGCGACCGCCGCGAGCAGCCCGACATCGCGATCGAGCAGCAGCGGTACCGAAACGACGCTGATCGCGAGCACGCCGACCGCGAACAGAAACCCGATCCCGATGCCGAGACCGATCATCGCCCAACCCCCGGCGGTGGTGAATACGTCATGCACGAAAGCGGCGCCGGAAACCGGCGGTTCGGGTCCGAGCGTCGCATCGTAGATCGCGCTCGCGACACCGATCCAAACCGCGAAGATTGCCAGCAGCAGCAGCCCGAACAGCATGATCGAACCGATTGCCGGCGAACGGAATACCGCGAACGCATCGGCCCAGCCGACCTCGTCCGACCCCGCCTCGCGGCAGCGGCTCATCTCATAAAGGCCGACCGCCGCAATCGGGCCGATCAACGCAAAACCCGAGGCGAGCGGGAACAGCAGCGGCAACAAATCATAGCCGAAGATCAACCGCGCCAGCACAAGGCCGGCGAGCGGGTAAACAAAAACCAGGAACACCACATCGCCGCGAAACGCGGCGAAGTCCTCGACGCCGCGGGCCAAGGCGTAATGGATTTCGGCAAACGATATGCGGCGGATTCGCGGAACCGCCGCCTGGTGCCGGTGAGCGGCCGCGTGGCCAAGCGCCGAACTCGCGGATTTGACTTGATCGACACCCCACTCGACGGGATTGCGGACATGCATCTTTCCCTCCCGAACCACGAATCCGAGAGCCGCAACCGCCGCAGCGGCGAAGCGTGTCCCGCCATCCGGCTAGGCCGCGACCACTCGTCGCACCGGGATTAGGTGCGGCTTTCAGTCACAGCCTTCAAGAGCCGATTCCCGGATCTTTGGCGTGAACCGCGTGGCGCCGCTCCGGAGGACGATCCCGTAGGGTGACGCCTCAGTGAATGTCTTCCTGCTCTCGGAAAGCCTGCCGCAGCCGCTCGATCGAGAAGCCGGGCTGCTTCGAGGCCTCGATGATCACCCGCTCGCGCCGGGCCAGCAGATCGACCGCCGCCGGGATTTTCTCGACCGCTTCATGCGGGATCACGACGGCACCGTGCCGATCGGCGTGGATCACGTCGTTGGCCGAGACAACCATCCCGGCGATGCTGACCGTGCCCCCGAACTCGACGAGATGGACATGCGCATGGCTCGGCATCACCGAGCCCGCGAGCACGAAGAATCCCGGCGACATCGCGTCGAGGTCGCGCACCGAACCATCAGTGATGACGCCGACGCAGCCCAGCCCGGCATGCACATGTGTCTGGACCTCGCCCCAGAATGCGCCGAACCCGGTATCGGGTGCGTCGATGTCCTGGATCACCGAAAGGCTCGGCAGCGGCTCGGCCGCGACGTGCTCGTAATAGCCGAGGCGCAACTTCGTCGCGCTGTCGCGATCGCGCGGGTGCGGCTCGCGCGAGCGGATCAGCGCGGTGCGGGCAAAGCCGACGACCGGCTTCAGCTCGGGGAACGGCGCCACGAGCGGCCGCCGGTTAAAGCCGTAGGCGCGGCGGGTGGGGGCAACGATTTCGAGCGCGTTGCAGATGGTCGGCGTGTCGAAGGCGCGCAACGCCTCGAGGCTCCGGCGGTCGGGCAGGTTCGGCATCTGTTGTCTCCCCCAGGGGCACGGTTGGAAGGCTGCTGCGACGCGAGCCGATACGGCGACGTCCGCGGCTCGCTTTATGGGCAACGCGGCCACCCGGGCAAGGGGTTTTCGCGCTGATCGCTTTGCCGCATGATCGGCCTCGATATGCCGGAGGAGACAATGGCGGCGGATACGAGGGCGGAGACCAGAGGCCTTCCGATGTTTCAAAACGCCGATGGCTACGAACGCGTGATGGGGAGGTGGAGCCGCCGTCTCGCGCCGCTGCTGATCGGGTTTGGCGGTCTGGCGGACGGCGACCGGGTGCTCGATGCCGGCTGCGGCACCGGCAGTTTGACCTTTACTCTGCCGCAACTCGCCGAAATTACCACCGCGACCGGCATCGATATCAGCGCGGGATATGTCGAATACGCGCGTTCCCGAAATACCGACAGCCGCCTCCGGTTCGAGCACGCCGACGCCGGCGCGCTGCCATTCGCGGACAATTCGTTCGATCGCGCCTTTTCCCTGCTGGTACTGCAATTCGTCCCGGACCCGGCGCGCGTTGTCGCCGAGATGCGGCGCGTCGTCCGGCCGGGCGGGACGGTGGCGGCGGCGGTCTGGGACGATGTCGGCGGTTTGCCCCATATCCGGATGCTGTTCGACATCGCCGCCGTCCTCGACCGCTCGGTCAAACGGCCATATTTCAGGCCGCTCAGCGGCCCGGACGAGATGGCGCATATGTGGCGCGCCATCGGTCTGACCAACGCCGAGCAAACCAGCCTTCTGATCCGTATGGAATTCGCATCGTTTGACGATTACTGGTCGCCGTTCACGACCGGCGAAGGGCCGCCCGGTCAGCTTCTCGCGAGCCTGACCGAACCGGCCCGCGCGGCATTACGGGACCACGTGCGGCATGCCTATCTTGCCGGCAGACCCGACGGCCCGCGCTCGTTTGCCGCCGTGGCCTGGGCCTGTCGCGGCACCGTTCCGGAGTAGCCCACAGCCCGCGTGGGGCGAG
>JBFXDF010000339.1:0-3782 GCA_050181375.1 Alphaproteobacteria bacterium | reverse complement strand
GACCGCCGCCGCGGGCTGTGGGCCTTGAAGGCGCTCGGCGAACCTCCGCTGCCGCTGTTCGCCGCGGCCGAATGCATCGAAAAGCCCTCTCCCCCATCGGGGGTGAGGGAGAAACTTGGCCCGAAGCGGGAGAAGGTGACTGCTTCCCTTCTCCCCGAAATGCCGCTTGGCGAGCATGTCGTTGAGGATTACGCATCGATCGGGTTGACCCTGAAACGCCATCCGCTCGCCTTTCTGCGTCCCGCATTACGGCGCGAGGGTCTTGTCCGGGCCGCTGATCTCGCCGTCTTGCCGGTCGGACGACGGCTGGAAATCACCGGTCTCGTTTTGATCCGCCAGCGTCCGGGCAGCGCCAACGGCGTCGTGTTCATTACGATCGAGGACGAGACCGGGGTCGCCAACCTGATCGTCTGGCCCGCCGCGCTGGAACGCTTTCGCCGCGCGGCGCTCGGCGCGACCTTGCTCTATTGCCGCGGCAGGCTGCAGCGCGAGGAGAGCGTCATCCACCTCGTTGCCGAGGATCTGCGCGACTGGACGGCGCGTCTCGACGCGCTGCGCGAGCGTAATATCGAGCCGTTGTCGCCGGCCAACCCGCTCAACCGTACTAACCGCCGGGACGGACCCGATCTCGTGATCCCAAGCCGCAACTTCCGATAGGGCTTGCCAGCATCCAGAAAAGTCTGGACCATAGACGCGCCGCCATTCCGCGATTGCCCCTTCGCGCAACTCCCTGACAGCCGCGGCCCGCCGGGATGCAGCATGACCGATCGGCGCCGTCAACACCTGAAAATCGCCAACCTTCGATCCGACGCGACGATTTCGCCAGTTATCCTGTGTTGCGTAAATGTCTCTGCCCGAGGCCCGATTTCGCTGCCCCCAACGGCCGATGTTGCCTAAATGTCGCGCTCGGCAACGTTTTGCCTGATGGCCTCAATTGTCGGGGTTGGCGAGCTAAAAACCGGTTGCCATCGCGATAGTCGATGGTAATCATGGTCGTATCGGTGATGGCGGAACCATCGTCACACGCGTCTTTGCGGCCGGAGGTAAGGGGATGAAAAATCGCTTTCTGCTAGGCGTTGCCGGGGTGGCGCTCGCCGCGGGGTTGGGTTCGGGCAACGCTTCGGCGCAGTGGTTCACGATGCCGGCCAATGGGGCTTTTTACGTCGGCGGCGAGGGCGGCTGGACGTGGCTCAACGACACAGACATCAACCTCCGGGCGGTGAGCGGCAAGGAGAAATTTGACGGCGGACCGGTCCTCGGGCTGCGCGCCGGCTACGAATGGGGGCCGTGGCGCCTCGAAGAGGAGTTTGCCTATCGAATCAACGGTATAACCGGGGTCGGGCGTTTTGCGGCGGATGGCAATCGCACCTCGTATGCGTTCATGACCAACCTCCTCTACGGCATCGATTTGGGCTGGCCCATCGTGCCGCATATCGGCGGCGGCATCGGCGCCGTGCTGCAGCGCGACGGGTGGTCTAACCCGATTGTCGGGACCGTGGGAGCATCGACCGCCTGGAACTTTGGCTACCAGGGGATCGCCGGCATTCGTTACAACATCAACCCATCCTTGGCTTTTGATGTTGATTACCGTTACTTCGGCGTTCTGGATACCGACTTTACGACGCGGAATGGCCCGCTCGTGCGCGCAGGCGCCTCCAACAAGTATTCGGCCGGCAACAGCTCGAACAACATCCTGGCCTCGTTCATCGTGAAGTTTGGCGCTCCGCCGCCGCCAGTCGTGGCGCCGCCCGCGCCGCCCGCGCCACCGCCGGTCCAGCGCAAGGTGTTCCTCGTCTTCTTCGACTGGGATAAGTACTCGATCACGCCGGAGGGCATGCAGATTCTGCAGCAGGCGGCGGCGGCTTACAGGTCGGGCGCACCGGTGCAGATCCAGGTTACCGGCTATACCGACCGCTCGGGCTCGCCCGGATATAACCAGCGGCTCTCGGAGCGGCGCGCCAACGCGGTTGCGACCGCTCTCGAAGGCCTCGGCGTGCCTCGCTCGCAGATGATCGTCAGCGGCCGCGGCGAAAACGATAACCGCGTCCCAACGGCGGACGGCGTGCGCGAGCCGCAGAACCGTCGCGTCGAGATCATCTTCCCGTAAGCGCCGATCCGACGAACCGGGGCCACCGCGCCCCGGCAGGCCTGCAGCCGCCGCGCCCCGCGCGGCGGCTTTCTTGTGCCGCGTTCGGGCCGAGAGCAAGATCGGGTCAGATGGAAGCATCTGACTCGTGAATCTTGCTCTCGATGCAAATATGTAGAGCCTGCTTCACGGCTCAGATCGTTGCGATCTGAGCCGATCAGGCTCTAGGATTCGCCGTCGCTTCCGCTTTCGCCAAACCGCCTCTAGGATCGGCCGTCTTTTGCCGCAAGCAGGATGCCGATGACCCATTCGCCCGAGCTGCCGCTTTCCCGGTTCACGGTTCTCGACCTGACCCGCGTCCGCGCCGGTCCGACGGCGGTGCGCCAGCTCGCCGATTGGGGCGCCCGGGTCATCAAAATCGAAGCGCCGCCGAGCCCCGGCGAAGGTCTCGGCGGTCCCCGCCACGGCCCCGATTTTCAGAACCTGCACCGCAACAAGCGCAGCCTGACCCTCGACCTGAAATCCCTCGAGGGGATCGAGATCTTCCGCAAACTGGTGCGGAACGCGGATGTCGTGGTCGAGAATTATCGGCCGGATGTGAAAACCCGCCTCGGCATCGACTACGAGGCGCTGAAAGCGATCAACCCGCGCCTCGTCTACGCCAGCATTTCCGGTTTCGGGCAGAGCGGGCCGTATCGCGACCGCCCCGGTTTCGATCAGATCGCGCAGGGGATGGGCGGGCTGATGTCGATCACCGGTCTGCCGGGGCAGGGGCCGGTGCGCGTCGGTATTCCGGTCGCCGATCTGACCGCCGGGATTTTCTGCGCAATGGGTATTCTCGTCGCACTCCTGGAGCGCGAGGTGTCGGGCCAGGGGCAATGGGTGGAGAGTTCGCTGTTGGCATCGCAGATCGCGATGCTCGATTTCCAGGCGGCACGCTGGCTGATTGCGCGCGAGGTGCCGGAACAGGCCGGGAATGACCATCCGACCAGCATCCCGACCGGGGTCTTCCGCACCAGCGACGGACATATCAATATCGCCTCGGCCGGCGACGAGATTTTCCGGCGCCTCTGCCGCGCTCTGGATACGCCCGAACTTGCGGACCACCCGGATTACCGGACCGGCAAGCTGCGCTCCGACAACCGCAAGGCGCTCAACGCCGCGATCGAGGCGATCACCGCGACGCGCGACAGCGCCGAATGGATCGAGCGCTTCAACAAGGCCGGGGTGCCGGCAGGGCCGATCTACGCGATGGATCAGGTCTTCGCCGATCCGCAGGTCAAGCATTTGGCCATTGCGCAGCCGGTCGATCACCCCACCCTCGGCCGGCTCGAACTCGTCGGACAGGCGGTGACGCTGAGCCGCACGCCAAGCCGGCTGCGCACCGCCAGCCCCGAACCGGGCGAGCACAGTGACGAAATCCTGCGCGAACTCGGCTACAGCGAGGGCGATGTAGCGGGTTTGCGCGAGCGCCGGGTCGTCTGAGCCGGTGGTGTAAGCGCATGCGCTCTCGGCGTGCGCGTCGCAGGAAATCGCGGCGAACAATGCGTTGCCGAGGGCTGCTGCCAGTTGCGCACCTGTGACGAAAGCCAACTCAGGCACGGCGTGCGATCGGGCGGTCGAAGCGGCGCTGGAGCGCGTCGCCGAGCAGGTTGCAGGCGATGACGGTCAGAAATATCAGGAGCCCCGGATAGAT
>JBFXDF010000338.1:0-3783 GCA_050181375.1 Alphaproteobacteria bacterium | reverse complement strand
GGATCGGCGAAGGCGAGCCTCGCGCCGCGCCCGTCGCGCAAGTGCCGATCGACAAAATAATCGACCGCATTGCCGTTGCGTTCGGTCATCGATTTACCCCGACCAACACCCGCGCTCGTCGCGCGAACACCGATTCTGCCTCGGAAGCCACGTCAGGGTAACAGATCGCCGGCGCCTATGTTCGATCACGATCGCGAGTACGAGGGCGTCGTGCGTTCGCCCCCTCCCGACGTTTCGGCGGAGCCGGTCAACGCGCCGCGGCTGCTGGTGAGCAATCATCGCGGCAGCGTCCCGAACGGGGCTTTTGTGGACCCGCCTGACAGGCGTGATAAGCTGCGGCGATGCGTCCGAATTCCGCCTGCCGGACCACGCGCCCCATTTGTAGCCGATCCTGCGGCGGTCCCGCCTGTGCCAATACCGGTTCCCGCCCGCGACGCGGGATCGTACCGGCACTGATTAACCTGGGAATAAAGCGCAAGGAGGCCCGTTGTTGTTGCGTTCGAAGCTGGCAGAGGCGCCGAGCCGCGAGGCCGAACGCGGCGAACCGGTGAGCGCACGGCTGTTTAGCGACCAGCTTGTCGCCGTGTTGCCGAGGCTGCGCCGTTTCGCGCGGGGACTGACCGGCTCCACGACCGAAGCCGACGACCTCGTGCAGGCTGCATGCGAACGCGCGCTGGCGCGATCGCATCAGTTCCAGGAGGGCACACGTTTCGACAGCTGGATGTTCCGGATCGTGCAGACGATCTGGATCGACCAGCTTCGGGCGCGCGATGTGCGCAAGGAGGACGGCGATGTCGCCGAGGAACGGCTCGGATCGGATGCCGCGGTGCGCGGCGTCGAGGCGCGGATCGCCCTGGCCGAGATCCGCAACGCCGTCGACCGGCTGCCGCCCGATCAACGGATGACGCTGATGCTCGTGACGGTGGAAGGGCTTAGCTACAAGGAGGCGGCGGCGGTGGCCGGCGTGCCGGTCGGCACGATCATGAGCCGCCTGGCGCGGGCCCGGATCGCATTGCAGCAGCAGCTGGATGCCGGAGCCGGGGTCCGCAGGAGTGCGCAAAATGCAAAGGCATAGCGACGAAGCGCTGGTCGCCTATCTCGATGGCGAGCTCGATACCGCCGAGCAGCGCCATGTCGAAGCATGGCTCGATGCCGATCCGGAGGCCCGCAACCGGATGAACGCGCTCGCCCATTCCGCCGATCTCGTGCGCGGCGCCTACGCCGATATCGTCGACGAACCGGTCCCGGAACGGCTGCTGGCCGCGGCGCGCGGCGAAACCGCCGGCGCGGCTCCATCGGCAGAAGCGGAAGTCGTTGTCCTGCCGCGGCGCCGGGTCGTCAGGCCGGTGTTTGGCCGGGATCGGGGGCGGTACATCGGTTTTGCCGCGGCCGCCGCCCTGTTCGGCATCGTGATCGGCGGCACCGGCACTTATGTCGGAATGGGATTTCTGCCGAAAGGCAACAACACGGAACAGACGCAGCTGACCGCCGCGGCGGCGCAGCGCATCTGGCTCGACAATGCCGCCGCCTCGTACAAGCTGGCATTGAACGCCGGCGACGGCATGCTGGTCGACGTCCCGGCCAGCAACAACCCGCGCGAGGCGCTGCAGCGGATCAGCCAGAACGTGCCGCAGGTCAGGCTGCCCGATCTGAAGCCGTGGGGACTGACATTGCGCGGCGCCCGCCTCGTGGCCGTCGATGGAAAACCGGCGGCGCAACTCGTGTATGTCGCCGACGATAAGGCGCTCGGCGCGGTGACGCTGGTCATCTCAGCCGCAAAGCAGCCGGATCTGTCGCCGACCATCGAGCGCCGACAGGATGTCAACCTGCTCTATTGGCGCAATCAGGGCCGCGCCTACGCGCTCGTCGGGCAAGCCGATGTCGGTTATCTCTGGGGCATCGCCAACGATATCGCGTGGCAGCTGCGGGCGATCTAGCGGGATCCGCGTTTCATCGCGCCGGCGCCAAGCCGGCCGCGTTCGGTGCAGCGGTGGCGCATTCGGTCGCCGCCGTTTTCGGCATCCAATTCTCGCGCGCTGTCACCCGGTCTGTCTCGCCCGCGTTTTAGCTTTCGACGACAATTTTAATCCCGCGCGATCGGCTCGTGTGGCCGCGTTTCGCGCGGGTTCGGCCGGATGCCGGGCGGAAAAATCTTGCCGCGCGAGCCGTTCGGAAGGAACCTGTCGGGCAGTGGCATGCCCGGACCGCTGAAGCGGCGACGGCGGATGGAGGAAGTTCGATGGACACCATAATGGCCGACGACGCGCGCTTGCCGGCCGATATCGAGGCACAGCCGGTCGTGCAAGCCGCCGCCGCGCTGCAGCCGATGCTGCGCCAGTGCCGCGAGCAGATCGAAGCCGAGCAGCGCTTTCCGGCCGCGCTCGTCGAAAAGCTGCGCGAGGGCGGGCTGTACCGCATGGTGATCCCGCGCTCGCTCGGCGGGCTGCAGGCCGATCCGATCACTTATACGCGCGCCGTCGAGCTGCTCGCCGAGGGCTGCGGTTCGGTCGGCTGGAACCTCGCCAATAACAGCATCGGGCAACTCGTCACGCTCGGCCTGCCGGAGGACGGGGTCGAGGAGCTGTACGGCCACAAGGGCCACACGGTGATGGCCGGCACCGCGGTTCAGGGCGGCGGGCAGGCGGTACCGGTCCCCGGCGGCTATCGCGTCAGCGGGCGCTGGAGCTTCGGCAGCGGCTGTCAGGAGAGCCACTGGATGCTCGGCAGCTTCCAAATCCTCGACGACGGGAAGCCGCGCACCGGCGCCGACGGCAAGCCGCTTTACTGGCGCGGCGTATTTCCGCGCGCCGAGGCCGAGATTGTCCCCGGCAGCTGGGACGTCTCCGGGCTGCGCGGCACCGGCAGCTTCGACTGGACCGTCCACGATGTCTTTTTGCCGGAGCGGCGGACGATGGTTCACGCCGGCATTCCGCTCGACAACCAGTGGGATCGCTGGCCGGGGGTGACGTACCAGTTGCCGACGCAATGCTGGGTCGGACCGCATCACAGCGCGGTCATTACCGGGATCGCGCGCGCCGGCATCAATGCGCTGATCGATCTGGCCGGCGGCAAGACGCCGCGCGGGCGCACCGGGCTGTTGTGCGACAACCCGCAGGTGCAGGACGCGGTCGGCCGCGCCGACGCCATTCTCGATGCCGGCCGCAACTACCGCAGCGCGATGATCGCCGATCTGTGGAAATCGGTCGCCGCCGGCGAGGGTACTACGCTCGAACAGCGCGCGCGCTGCCGCCTTGCCGCCGTCTACGCCGCCGACTGCGCGCGGCAGGCGATGGATCTGATGTACCGCCACGGTGGCAGCACCTCGTTCAAGCAAGACAGCCGGCTGGCCGAGTGCTGGCGCGATTTGCAGGTGGTCGGCCAGACCGTGACGATCGCGCCGGAATGGTACCCGATCGGCGGCCGCATTCTGCTCGGGAGCGACCCCGGACCGCGCCTGCGCTAGAGCCTGATCGGCTCAGATCGCAACGATCTGAGCCGTAAATCGGCCTCTGCATATTTGAATCGAGAGCAAGATCTATGGGTCAGATGCTTCCATCTGACCCGATCTTGCTCTAGCGCGGATCGCGATGGACGCAGGCGAACCCAAGTCAGCGCGTTCCCGGCAAAGGTCTCGGCAGCGAGGGCCGTGGGTCCCGGCTTTCGTGTTGTGTCCCGGCAGGTTGTGGAGGATCTCGGCGGGGGCTTTGTGGCCGAGGCATCGCAATCGGGTGCGATTGTAGTGATCGACGAAGGCGTGGATGAAGGCGTTGCGCTGGGCGTGGT
>JBFXDF010000337.1:0-3794 GCA_050181375.1 Alphaproteobacteria bacterium | reverse complement strand
TCGCGCCACACCAGACCGGCAAGAGCCGCGACCAGCTCCGGCACGCGGCCGCGCGGAACGAAATGCGTCGCCAAGCCGCAATAGAGCGCGTCGGCCGGGCCGAGCCGCGCTCCGGACAAACCGAGGTACCGCCCGATGTAACCGGGGCATAAATTCAAAAAGCGCGTCGCGCCGACATCGGGAAACAGGCCGATCCCGGTCTCCGGCATCGCCAGCAGCGTGTTCTCGGTTGCGATGCGGTAGGCGCCGTTGACCGAGACGCCGGCGCCGCCGCCCATCGTGACGCCGTCGATGATCGCGAGATACGGCTTTGAATACCGATGAACGCGGCGGATCAACTGGTATTCTTCGCGAAAGAACACCGAAGTCAGGTCGCGCGGGCCGGCAATCGCGCGCCCGGCTTCGTAGATCGCGCGCACATCCCCGCCGGCGCAAAACGCGCGCTCGCCGGCACCGCGCACCAGCACAGCGCGAACCGTCGAATCCGCTTCCCAGGCGCTCAGCATCGGGTCAAGGCGCCGATACATGTCAAGCGTGAACGCGTTGAGCGCGCGCGGCCGGTTCAGCGTGACGGCCGCGACGCCGCCGCCCCGTCCAAACAGAATTTCCTCGGAAGCGGGCGGCATGTCGGGCGAAGCCGCGTGGGTCGATCTTTGCACGAGCGCTCAGCGCGGCGCCGCGGCGATATTGCCGCCATCAACCGTCACAAAGGACCCCGTCGTGCTGCGCGCCAGCGCGAGATGCAGAAACGCTTGCGCGACGTCTTCGGCCGTTACCTGGCGGCCGAGCAGATTCCGCGACATGTATTGCGCCTCGGTCAGGCCGTACGCGGCGGCGCGCGATTTGATGTAATCCGGTGTCATGATACCGCTGCGGATGCCGTCGGCGTTGACCGCGTTCGAGCGAATGCCCTCGGCGGCATACTCGAGAGCGTATTGCTTCATAAGAAACAACGTCGCGGCCTTTGGCAGGCCATAAGGACCGGCGTTCGGACCTTGGCTGATCGCCTGGCGCGAGACGTTGAACAACAGAACCCCGCCGGTCCGCTGCGCCCGCATGATCCGCACCGCGTTCTGCGCGACCCGCTGGTGAGCCCAGAAATTCAGCTCGAAGCTGTCGCGCAGCATCTGCTCGTCGATCTCGCCGATACGGCCCTGCCAGGCGGCGCCGGCGTTCGATACAACGATATCGACGCCGCCGAACCGCTCCGCCACCCTGTCGAACGCGTCGCGCACGGCGCCCGTATCGGTCACATCGGCAACGATACCGATCCCGCCCAACTTGCGGGCGGCGTCCTCGACCCCGGAACCGGCGAGGTCGATCAGCGCGATCTCGGCCCCCGCCGCCTTCAGCGCCCGCGCCGTCGCCGATCCGATCGTGCCCGCGCCGCCGGTAATCACCGCGATCTGGCCCGCGAGCGGTTTATCGACCGCGCCGCCGAGCTTCGCCTGTTCGAGCGACCAGTACTCCATCTCGAACAATTCGGCCTCGGGGAGCGATTCGAACCGGCCGACCGCCTCGGCGTCGGTCACGGTGGCGACCCAGCTCTCGGCGAGATCGGCGGCGATCGCCGCGTCCTTCGCACTGCGCCCGAGACCGAACAGCCCCACACCCGGCACCAGGATCACACGCGGCGCCGGGTCGAGTTCCTTGCGCTTGACGATGGCGGCATCGTTGTGACGCACGAAATACGCGCGGTAATCGGCAATGAACCGCGCGACGGTTTTGCGCGCCCCGTCGGCAAAGACATCGAGCCCTCCCGCCTTGGGCGCCGGCACGATGCACGGATAATTCTTCGTTCGGATCGTGTGGTCGGGGGTGGCGACGCCGGCCAGCCCGTAACGCGGCAGGTCGGCGCCGTTGACGAAATTCAGCACCTCGGGGCCGCCGCGGAAATCGAGCACCAAACGCCTGTGGAGCTCCGCCGTATCCGGCAACGCGCAAGCGCCGCGCAAGATCGGCGCGATCTCGGCCACCTTCGCCACCCGCGCCGGCAAGGAAGCGGCGGCGAACACCGATTTGCGGCCGCGCGCGAGGCGCTCCTCGGCAATGGTCACAATCGCGATCATGCGTTCATAGGCCTCGCGCGCGGTACCGCCAAAGCTGAAGACGCCGTGCTTCAGCAGGACGAGACCCTCTGTGTCGGGGCTACGCTCGTAAGTCTCGGCCGCCTTCTTCGCCAGCAGAAATCCCGGCATGATATACGGCACGACGCCGACGCGCGGACCATAGAGATCGGCGCATCGTTCGGCCGCATCGGGCTGGTCGGCGAGGCTGAGGACCGCCGTCGCATGCGTATGGTCGATGAATTTGTGCGGCAGAAACGCGTGCAGCAGTGTCTCGACCGACGGGTTCGGCGCCGCCGGATCGAGCAGGTTGGCGCGCTGGATGCGGACCATATCCTCGTCCGACAGCGCTGCTCGGGCACGCAGTTTACACAGCGGAGCAAGGCGCACGGCCGGCAAGCCGGCGGGCTCGATATTGCCCAAATCCCACCCGCTGCCCTTGACGCACAGTACCTCGGCCGGTTCGCCCAGCAGATCGGGCATGACGTCCTTGACCGAGGTGTTGCCGCCACCGTGCAGCACCAGCCGCGGATCGCCGCCGAGCAGCCGCGAGGTATAGACGCGCAGCGCCAAATCACGACCGACACCGCTTTCGGCATAGCGCGCAACGATCGCTTCGGCATCACTGTCCGACCAAAGACTGCGCATCGCCTGTCCTCCGTACGCCACCGGCGCTTATAGCATGGCGTCAGGGCGCCCACGGAGGATCGCACAACGAGCCGGCCGAAGCTTGCCGAACTCAATCCTCCGCCCGCACCTTGACGTAAGATCCCGGCGCGTCCTCGATCGGCTTGAGCTTGCCGTCGCCGGGATGGCGGGCCGGCACGTCGCCGCCCGCGTATTGCGAGACCCATGTCTCCCAGCCCGGCCACCACGAATCTGGTGCCTGCGTCGCGCCGGCGAACCATTCCTCGGCGATCGCCGGATTTTTCTCATTTATCCAGTGACCGTACTTGCTGCCCGGCGGGTTGACGACGCCGGCGATGTGCCCGGAGGCGGACAGCACGAATTTGACCGGCCCCGAATACAGCTGCGTCGCGGCGTAGGTCGAACGCCACGGCGCGATATGGTCCTCACGCGTCGACAACAGAAACGATGGGGTTTTGATCTTGCGCAGGTCGAGCGGCACCCCGCCCAATGTGATGCCGCCGGGTTTGACCAGCAGATTCTCCTGATACATTTTTCGCAGGTAGAAACTGTGCATTGCCGCCGGCATCCGGGTCGAATCGGCGTTCCAGTAGAGCAGGTCGAACGGGAATGGCTGCTTGCCCAAGAGATAATTGTTGACGACAAACGACCAGATCAAATCGTTGGCACGCAGCATGTTGAAGGTCGTATGCATGTCGCGGGCTTCGAGATAGCCCTTCTTGCTCATGCGCTGTTCCAGGGCCTGGAGCTGCTCCTCGTCGATAAAGACGCTGAGTTCGCCGGCCTCCTGAAAGTCCACCATCGTTACGAAATAGGTCGCGCTTTTGATGCGGTTGTCGCGTTTCACAGCCATGTAAGCCAGAGTAGCCGACAGCAATGTGCCGCCGAGACAATAGCCGATAACGTTCGCCGTAGCCTCGCCGGTCGCCTGTTCGATCGCGTCGAGAGCGGCCAGCGGCCCCTCGCGCATATAGTCTTCGAAGGTTTTCCGCGCGAGCCGCTCGTCGGGATTGACCCAGGAGATCACGAATACCGTATGGCCCTGCCCAACCGCCCAGCCGATAAACGAGTTTCGCGGCC
>JBFXDF010000336.1:0-3798 GCA_050181375.1 Alphaproteobacteria bacterium | reverse complement strand
TTCAATAAGAGAACACCTTAACGCAAAGAACGCGAAGGCGCCTTCCCAGCGCGAAGGCCGCAGAATTATTGGACAAGGAGCGCGGTCCGGGGTGGCCGCGCGCCCTACGCTCCGCAACCGTCGCGTCCTTCGCGTGTCCTTGGCGGCCTTTGCGTTACCTGCCTTCTTTGTGTTCTCCAGTGCTCTAGAAAAAGAACGTCAGATTTTTGCTCAGCAACACATTCTGGTCGAGGATGATCTTGCGCCGCGCGATGCGCCAATCGTCACCCTCCCGGCGCAGTAAATCCTCGCGCTTGCCGACCAGGATGTCGGTCTCGGTCTCGACCCGGTTGCGATAGATCAGGAAGCGGCAGTTGACCGCGACCTCGCGCGCCTCGGCCGCCGAGGGTGTCGCGTCGGCAATCTGCACGTTCGTGACGAGGTGCGAGATGCGCGAAACCGGCTCCTCGGCCCAATGGATGCCGGTCTCGATCTGCTTGACGCGCCGCGCGAGCGTCTCCTTGCCTTCGTCGAACCAGTTGATGTCGCTGCGGCTGCGCGTGAATTCGCGCTCGCTCTCGCCGTATTTCACGTTGCGCCGCATCGGCATCCAGTAGCGCACGTCGTCGGTCAGCAGCGCCAGCCAGTCCTGGTACAGGCGATTGTCGAGCAGTTCCGCCTCGCGATAGAGGAATTCGGCGATCTCCTGCGCCAGCAGCAGGCGGTCGAGACGATCCTCGCGGCTGCTCATCCGACACTCCCTTCTCGCTCCGTCGCGCCGGGCAAGGCGGGGTCCGGCGCCGGGCAGAGGCGAGCGACCTCGCTCATGAACGCATCGGGCGCGCCGCCGAGCAGCAGCGGGATGGTTTCGGCCACGGCATCGGCCAGCTTCTCGGCAAAGCGAAGCTCGTCCGCCGGGAAATTCTGCAGCACATACGGGTGGACCAGCTCCTTGATCCCGGGATGGCCGATGCCGATGCGAACCCGCCAGTAATCGGCCCCGATCGTCGCGTCGATCGAGCGCAGCCCGTTATGCCCGGCGCTGCCGCCGCCGCGCTTGACCCGGACCTTGCCCGGCCGCAGGTCGAGCTCGTCGTGGATCACCGCGATATCGCCGGGGGCGATCTTGTAGAAGCTCATCGCCGCCAGGACCGACTCGCCCGATGCGTTCATAAAGGTCTGCGGCCGCAGCAAAAGCCGCCGCTCGCCGGCGATCGTCCCCTCGGACAATTCGCCCTTGAAGCGGCCGCGGAATGCCGGAAACCCGTAGCGGCGGGCGATCGCCTCCACCGCCATGAAACCGACATTGTGCCGGTTGCGGGCGTAGCGCGCGCCCGGATTGCCAAGGCCGACAATCAGGCGCATCGCGCCGGTCCTCTCGTCCCCGGACACGCCGCTCCGAACGGTCCGGAGGGTCCTCGCGGCTCCGCGATGGATGGTGAAGACGAGGCCCGTTCCGCAATCCCAAGGCACGCGATTACGCGGCGCCGAGCGGCAACAAACCGGTTGTGAGGAGTCTGGCGGAACACTACGGTATCCCTGAATAACAGAGAACGGAGAAAAGATTGCATAGAGAAGGGGCGGGAAGCGTGCACCGAAGCGATACGGTGGACCGGATTCGCGCCCTCTCCGAAACGCTGATTTCGCGGCGAAACGCGGCAATACTCACCGTCGCGATTACGACGCTGTTCGCGGTTTGCGATTTCACGGCGCCGGGCGGGATCAACGTATCCGTTTTCTATGTCTCGAGCGTCACGGTGTCGGGCTGGACGCGATCCCACCGGTTTCTCTGGGTAACCACCGGGATCTGCCTGGTGCTGACATATGCGGGCCTGGAACTCGGACCGCAGCCAATCGCGTCGATGGTCATCGATTTCTACATCAATCGGTCGTTCGTCGCCCTCAGTCTGGTGATGATCGCGGCTGTCGTCCAGCAGCGGATGGACATGCTCGACCGGATCGAGGAAGCGCGTGATCTGCAGGTTCGGCAGAACAAGGCGCTGCGCGACACCGACGCGCGGCTGCGCCGGCTGAACGAGGAGCTCGAGGTCCGCGTCAGCCGCGAAGTAGCCCGGCGTTCCGAAGCCGAACAGGCACTGCATCAGGCGCAGAAGATGGAGGCGATCGGCCGGTTGACCGGCGGTGTCGCTCACGACTTCAACAATATCCTGACAACCGTCGTCGCCAATCTCGAACGCATCGCGATGACCTCGGCGGCGGACGATCCGCACCGCCGCTTCGCCGACAACGCGCTGCGCGGCGCCGAACGGGGGACGCGCCTGACTCAGCACCTATTGAGCTTTGCCCGCCGCCGCCGGCTCGAACCCGAGGTGATCGAGATCGACCGCGTACTCGACGAGGTAATGACGCTCGCGCGCCCGGTGGTGGGCGGCAATATCGAACTGGCCCTGGAACTCGGTCCCGATCTGTCGCGCTGCTGCGCCGACGAGACGGAGCTCGAATCGGCTGTTCTTAATCTCGTTCTCAATGCGCGCGACGCCATGGCGGCGGGCGGACGCATCACGATCCGCGCCGACGATGTGGAATCGCGGACCGACGAGGCGGATCTGCCCGCCGGCGCATATGTCCGGATCTCCGTCGCGGATACCGGCGGCGGCATGAGCCCCGAGGTGCTGGCGCGCGCCTTCGAGCCTTTTTTCACCACGAAGGGCGCGGGCAAGGGATCGGGTCTCGGCTTGTCGGCGGTTTACGGCTTCGCGAAGCAGTCGGGAGGCGCGGCCCGCATCGAGAGCACGCCGAACCGCGGCACAACCGTGCATCTCTACCTGCCCCGAGCGATTTCCGCCGCCGTCGAGGAGCGCGCGCCGGATCAGCCGTTACCGCGCCCGGAACGGCGGGCGACCGTACTCATCGTCGACGATGACGAGGATGTGCGGCGGCTCGCCGCCGAGGCGCTGGAGGGGTTCGGCTACCGGGTTCTCGTCGCGGCCGATCCGCCGGCGGCGCAAACACTGCTCGCGCGCAACGCGATCGATCTCCTGCTCAGCGACATCGTGATGCCAGGGGAGATGAGCGGCCTCGACCTCGCCCTGGAAGCGCGCCGGCAGCAAAAGGACCTGCCTATCCTGCTTATGACAGGTTACGCGGAGGCGCTCGACAAGGTTGCCGCGCTGGAGCCGGTCGTCGAACTGCTGCGGAAGCCGTTTCGGCCGCAGCATCTCGGCCTCAAGGTCCGGCAAATGCTGAACCAGCCCGAGCCGACCGGCCTGCATACCGCCTAGAGCAAGATCGGGTCAAATGGAAGCATCTGACGGTAGTGTCGCGGTTCGAATCTTGGCTTTGTCATTCCGGGGCGCGGGCGCAGCCCGTGAACCCGGAATCCAAGAACACAGGGCGCGAATGCCTTGGAAAAGCCGGTGTTCATGGATTCCGGGTTCCGCCCTGCAGGCGGCCCCGGAATGACGGGCACTGTCAAAATTTAAAACTGAGACACTACCCATCTGACCCGTGAATCTTGCTCTCGATTCAAATATGTAGAGCCTGATTCACGGCTCAGATCGTTGCGATCTGAGCCGATCAGGGTCTAGGCCGAGCCGCGGCGCGCGGGACCACTCCGATTTACAATGTACTACGGCGTCAGGCGGTGGGCGCAGCCTCCTCGGTCTCGGTTACGGCGCTGGCGGCGGCCGCGGCCGCTTCCTCGCGCACCGCCGAGGAGGCCGCGATGCTCGCGATCGTGATGTCGCGGTCCTGGATCTCCGGACGCGCCTGGGCCGGCTGCTCGACCGCGCTGATATGCAGAGTGTCGCCGATCTCGAGCCCGGTCAGGTCGGCGACGATCCGCTCGGGAATGCTGTC
>JBFXDF010000335.1:0-3806 GCA_050181375.1 Alphaproteobacteria bacterium | reverse complement strand
ATACCCGCCGACCACCAGAGCCAGAAGCTGTCCTCGATCGGGGCGCTGAGAGACGAGGCGATCGAACCGGTCCAGCAGCGGGACCACTGTCGGCAGCATCATCGCGGCGATCATCAGAACCCAGCCGCCGACATAGAGCGCGACCGGCAGCGCCCACCCAGCCGCCGGCAACGCGGCGCAGAGACCGGCGCCCAGCCCGGTTTCGGTCCAGCCGCCGTGATCGAGATAGCGGCCGTACGGGCTTTGCTGCAATAAAACCAGGGCGAGCCACGCCGTCGCGGTCAGCAATCCGGCGATCGGCGCAAACCAGCGCCGGGTGCGCATCAGGAGGGATCCCCGGCTGTCGCGCGGGCTTGCCCGCCGGCTCAGCCGTCGAACACGAACGTGCTCTGCAGCGCGTTGTGATCTTTCAGGTCGATGTCGTGCCCCAGCGCCGGGTGCTTCGAGGTGTAGCGGGTCGCCTTGCCGACAAAGACCGGCGCGCCCGGCACGGTCGAGAAGATCGTGTTGCTCAGCACCGTCGTCGAACCGTCCGGGCCCTTGTACGGTTCGAGTTCGGCGTGACTGACGTCGCCGATCGTCAGCGTCCCGCGCCCCTCGTTGACATCGAAGCGGATCGGCGCGCGTTCGACCGAAACGACCTCGCCGACCAGCTTGGCGAGCTCCGCGACCGGGCCGCCGAGCTTGCCGCTGTAGAGATTGACGAGGGCCTCGTGCTGCGCGTCGGAGGTCCCCTCGTCGAGATACAATGCGACGCGGAAATTGCCGTCGAGCACGTTTCCGGGGATGTGCGAGACGATCGCGACGGTACGGCCGCTGACATCGAGCCCGTCGATCGCGCCCTTGTCAAAGCGGTAGGCGAGCACCGAGTCGCAGGTGCCGTTATCGGGGTCCTCGCCGATCCAGCACGGACACAAGACGCGGCAATCGCAGACTTCGAGCAATCGTCCTTCGAGGTGATACGCCATCGACGGTCTCCCGGCCGCAGTTTCCTCCCTTCCGTCACCCTGCGGATACCCGGCGATTCTGTCAACCTGAAGGGGGACGGCCCGGGGCGTTGATCAAGCGGCGGGCGCCTGAGCGACGGGGGAGGGGGCTGGCGCCGGGGTGCCGAGTTCGGCGTCCATTTCCTCGAACGTGCGCCCCTTGGGCTCGGGGCCGAATACCCAGAAGCCGATGATGCCGAGCAGGTACCAGCACGCGAAATAGACAAAGGCCGGGCCGAGCATCACCAGATTGGGCGCCGCCGGCTTGATGATATCGCCGGCCCCCATGATGATCGCAAGCCCCGCCGGCCCGAGGACCTTGCCGCCGAGATTGCCGGTGCCGTAGCTCGCGCCCATGCCGCTCGACCGCAGCCGCGCCGGCCAGATCTCGGACATGTACGGGCCGACGACGGTGTAGATCGCGCTGCTGAAGAAGGTTCCGGCGAGCATCAGCATGTAGAACAGCGACCACCCGCCGATAAAGACATCGTAGAAATACCCTGCCGAAACCGTCAGTGCTGCCGCCATGCCGCAGGCCAGCGTGCCGGCGCCGCGGCGGCCCAGCGGCTCGATCAGCGCGGTGATGAAGAACCGGCCGACGATCCCGGAGACGCCGACAAACACCATCAGGAAAGCCGCGTGCGCCGGGGTCGTGTTGAGCACGATGACGAGCAGCGTCGCGCCCCACAAAGCGAACGAGGCCCCGCCGGTCTGCGTCAGCCCGGTCAGAATGCCGGCTGCGAGCAGCTTGGGATACTTGAACAGCTCCAGCCAGCGCGTGTGCTCGGGCGCGGCGGCCGCGGCCGGAAGCTGAATCTCCCGCGGGTCGATCATCAGCGCCCAGGCGAGCGACTGGCGCGCCTCCTCGTGGCGGCCCATGCGGATCAGCCAGCGCGGCGATTCCGGCACCCAGTAGCGGATCATGAATACCAGCACGAGCGGCGACAGGCCGACCAGGAACAGGTAGCGCCAACCGACGATCGGCAGCAGCCACGAGGCGACGAGACCGGCCAGCATGCCGCCGCCGGGCAGCAGCGTCGTCACCAGCGCGCTGACCCAGCCGCGCTTGTAGGCCGGAATGAATTCCTGCACGAGCGGCAGGTCGATCGTAAAGATGCCGGCATTGCCGACGCCGACAAAGACCCGGAAAAAGGCCAGGAACAGCCAGCCCGGGATCAGCGCGTTCTGTCCCGGAGTCAGCACCATGATGCCGGTGGCGAGCGAGATCGTTACAGCGGACCAGATGAAGACGGTGCGGCGGCCGATTTTGTCGCCGAGCCAACCCCAGATATAGGCGCCCGGCACCGCGCCGAGACCGGAGGCCAGCAGGATCGCGCCGCCCTGCCAATAGGTCAGCGACCATTCCTTGGTCAGCGCGGCGGTAACGTAGCCGATCAGGAAAAAGTCGAAGAAATCGAGCAGGTCGGCCACGTTGGCCGTGCAGATCAGCTTCCACTGGTTCGGGGTCAGCTTTTTCTGCTGCTCCAGACGATCGATCATGGCGTTCCCTCCACGGTCGGCCGACCGGGGACAGCACGCCAGCACAGACGGAGCTACGCCCGAGTTGTTTCTTCTGTTACGTTCTTGTCGGTGTTTTTGACGCCATTAGCCGGATCGAAGCCTCGCCGCGCCGGTGGGCGTTCGGCCCCGCCGACACTCCTGGTTCTATTCTGGTTACGGCGGTTAACCCGCCAAAGTGTTGCGGTTGCCTAAACAACCGTCGATCAGACTACGCCATAAGGGTTGGCTTGGTCCATCCTGGAACACGGGGCCTACAGCAAATCCGGGTCGAAATCGACCACCGTGGCGCCGCCTTCGATCGCCGGCAGGCAGGCGGGCGCGCGCGCGAGGAAGTGTTCGGCGTAGAACCGGGCAGTCGCTCGCTTCGCGGCGGCAAAACCGGGATCGCTGGAACGGTGTTCCGCGGCGAGCGCGAGGCGCGCCATCAGCCAGCCGCCGGTCACGGTCCCGAACAGCGCCAGATAGGGCGAGGAACCCGCCGCCGCGAGCGCCGGTTCGGCGTCGACCAGATAGGCGGTGGCGCGTTCGAGCGCGTCGAACCCGTCGACCAGACCGCGATGGATCGGCTCCCAACCGGCGCGGCCGGCTATATCCGAGAGGATCGGGCGCATCTCGGCGAACAGCGCGCGCGCCGCCTCGCCGCCGTCGCGACCGAGCTTGCGGCCGACCAGGTCGTTCGCCTGAATGCCGTTGGTGCCCTCGTAGATCGGCGCGATCCGCGCGTCGCGATAAAATTGCGCGGCGCCGGTCTCCTCGATGTAGCCCATCCCGCCATGCACCTGGACACCGGTCGAGGCGATCTCGACCCCGAGATCGGTGCACCATGCCTTGACGACCGGGATCAGCAGGTCGGCCCGCCGCTGGGCGCGATGCCGCGCCTTCTCGTCGCCGGCAAGGCGGCTCGCGTCGATTGCGGCGGCGGCGAGATAGCTCAGCGCCCGCATCGCCTCGGTTCCGGCGCGCATCGACAGCAGCATGCGGCGGACATCCGGATGGTGCACGATCGGCGGCAGCGAACCGCCGCGCGGCATCCCGGCCGGCACGCCCTGGACGCGCGTGCGGGCATAATCGAGCGCCTGCTGATAGGCGCGCTCGGCGATCGCGACGCCCTGCACACCGACCAGCAAGCGCTCGCTGTTCATCATCGTGAACATGCATTCGAGGCCGCGATTCTCGTCGCCGATGCGCCAGCCGATCGCGCCGCCGCCGTTGCCCTGATCCTCGCCCTACGACATCACGCAGGTCGGCGAGGCGTGGATGCCGAGCTTTTCCTCCAGCCGCAGCGGACGGAGGTCGTTG
>JBFXDF010000334.1:0-3808 GCA_050181375.1 Alphaproteobacteria bacterium | reverse complement strand
TCTGGTCCGCGCTAAGCGATTTCCGCATGCTCGGCCTTTTTGTGACAGGGCGGCTTGGTGCCGAACTCAGCCAGTATCAGCTCGGGAGTTAGAATTGCCCACCGTACCGCTGCTTGAGGAGGACGCGGTTCCGCCCGAGGCCCGCGCCGTGTTCGACGACATCAAGGCGAGCCGCAACACCGACTGGATCAACAATTTCTGGAGGGCGCTGGCCAACCATCCGCCGACGCTGAAGCGTACGTGGGAGAGCCTGAAGGAAGTGATGGCGCCGGGGGCGCTCGATCCGCTCACCAAGGAGCTGATATATCTCGCGGTCAGCGTCAGCAACGGGTGCCAGTACTGTACCGCGTCGCATGGCGCGGCGGCCAAACGGCTCGGAATGACGCCGGAAATGCTGGGCGAACTGCTCGCCGTGGTCGCGATGGCCAATGAGACCAATCGGCTCGCCGACGGGTATCGGGTCCCGGTAGACGAGCGGTTCGAAAACCTGTTCTGATGAAATCAAATGGCGCCGCCCCGGAGTTGCTGGACCCGCCGGCCGGGAGACCGCTCCGGAAGGGCGCTTGGACTATCTCGGAGGACCAAATGGCTGCTCAATTCGATCGCGAAGCGGAGAATCTCGGCAACATCACGATGCTCGAACATCTCAATGTCGAGATCCCCGATCAGGGGCCGGCAAGCAATTTCTATCTCGTCGGGTGCGGCTTCACGCGCGATCCGTACCTGTTTCCCGGCACCAACAACATGTGGGTCAATATCGGGAAGAGCCAGTTTCACCTCCCGACCGGCGACGCCTTGGTATTCCGCGGCCATATCGGCATCGTCACGCCGAGCCGCGACCAGCTGCTCGATCGGTTTGCGGGTGTCCGAAACAATCTGGCGGACAGTAAATTCTCGTTCACCGAGCGTAACGGCTACGTCGAGGCGACCTGCCCATGGGGTAACCGGTTCCACTTCTACGAACCGGACGAGGAGCGCTTCGGCAAGGTCAATCTCGGCATTCCCTACGTCGAGTTTACGGTTCCGGAAGGGACCGCCAAACGCATCGCCCGCTTCTACCGCAAGGTCCTGGGCGCGCTCACCGACACCGAGAAGGACGGCGACGGCAAGGCCGCGCACATCAAGGTCGGCCGCAATCAGGAGCTGATTTTCCGCGAGACCGACCGGAAGCTGCCCGAGTATGACGGTCATCATCTGCAGGTCTATGTCGCGGATTTCGGAACGCCGCATCAGAAACTGAGAAAGCACAACCTCGTTACCGAGGAGAGCGATCGCTGCCAGTACCGGTTCGAGGACATCATCGATCTCGACACCGGCGAGGTGCTGTTCCAGATCGAGCATGAGATCCGCAGCATGACGCACCCGCTCTATGCGCGGCCGCTGGTCAACCGCAACCCGGCGCAGACCAACCGCAACTACATCTGGGGCGGCGATGAGTGGGTCTGGAGCCTGCCCGACACGGTCGGCCCGAGCGGGCGTCTCGCCGATCCGCTGAAGGCGCCGAAGGCGCCGACAATCGCCAAGCGTCGCGCGTTGCGCGCCCAGCAGCAGGCCATATAGTTCATGGCCGTCTTTCGGACACCGGGAGAGGGCGAATACCCGTCAAGCCGGAGGCGTCCATGCCCGGTTTGCTGATCGGAAGTATTGCGCTGGTGACCGGGGCCGGATCCGGGATCGGCGAAGCAATCGCGATCGCGATGGCGCGGGAAGGCGCGCGGATCGTCTCGATCGACCTCAATATCGGCGCCGCCGTGCGTGTCGCGCGGACGGTCGGCGAGAATGCGGTCGGGCTCGCCTGCGATGTCTCCGACCGCACCGCCTGCGACGAGCTGGCGGCCAAGGTCCGGACCGAGATCGGCCCGATATCGGTGCTCGTCAACAATGCCGGCATAATTCGGCGCGGCAAGGTCACCGACGCCAATGCGCGCCGCGATTGGGACGACACACTCGCCGTTAATCTCGACGGCCCCTACAACATGGTGACCGCCTTCCTCGACCAGCTGCGCGAGACCAAGGGGTCGGTCATCAATATCGGCTCGATCCAATCCTTCGTCGCGCTGCCGAATTCGGCGGCTTATACGACGTCGAAGGGCGGCGTGCGCCTGTTGACCAAGGCGCTGGCGATCGAGCTCGGGCCGATGGGTATCCGCGTCAACGCAATCGGTCCCGGGTTTACCGCGACGCCGCTCAACGCCGAGGCGCGGCAGAACCCTGACTACATGGCCAATTTCACCGGGCGCATCCCGCTAGGCCGGATTGGGGCACCCGAGGACATCGCGCTGCCGGCCGTTTTCCTCGCCTCGGAAATGGCGCGCTACATCACTGGCGTGACACTCCCTGTGGACGGCGGCTACCTGGCCCGCTGAGCCCAGGGAGGACCTAAGCCAGACGGAGGGTCGCATGCTGGCCGGCACGTATCGGTTCCCGCCAATGGAGAGCATCGTCTACGGCCGCCCATTCGCCGAGGCGCTCAAGGAGCAGGTCGAGCAGAGCGGCGCTCACGCCGTGTTCCTGCTCGCGAGCGGCACATTGAACCGCGACACCGATATGGTCGGACAGGTGCGGCAGACGCTCGGCAACCGGCTGGCCGGCGTCTTTGCCCGGATACGGGCGCACACGCCGCGGATCGATGTCGTCGCAGCGGCTAACGCGGCGCGCGATGCCGGCGCCGACCTCGTTGTCACGCTGGGCGGCGGCTCGGTGACCGACGCGGCGAAGATGGTCGCCTTCTGTCTCGGCAACGATGTGAGCGACCCGGCGCAGCTCGACGCGCACCGCACCCGGGTCGCCGCTGACGGCACGATCGCACGTCCGCAATCGCAGGCGCCGGCCGTCCGCACGGTTGCGGTTCCGACGACCCTGTCGGCCGGTGAGTATACCGCGTCGGCCGGGTGCACCGACACCGCGCGCAACGTGAAGGAGAGCTACAGCCATCCGCTAATGATGCCAAAATCGGTCGTACTCGATCCGCGCGCGACGCTGCACACGCCGGAATGGCTGTTCCTGTCGACCGGCATCCGCGCCGTCGATCACGCGGTCGAGGATATCTGCTCGCCGCAATGCCAGCCGATCTCCGAGGGCGCGTCGTTTCACGCGCTGCGCCTGCTCGGCCGCGGACTTTCGAGCGCCAAGGCCGATCCGCTCGATCTCGACGCGCGGCTCGAGGCGCAGTTGGGCGCGTGGATGTCGATGGTCGGCTCGCAAACCGGCGTCCCGAAAGGGGCCAGCCACGGCATCGGTCACGTGCTGGGCGGCACGGCGCATGTGCCGCACGGTTACACGTCGTGCGTAATGCTGCCGCACGTGCTGCGCTTCAACGCGGCGGTCAACGCCGATCGTCAGGCGCTGGTCAGCGAGGCGCTGGGTCGGCCGGGCGCGCCGGCGGCCGATGTCGTCGCCGCTCTGATCGCCGGCCTCGGGCTGCCGACCCGGCTGCGCGATGTCGGCGTTATGCCCGAGCAGCTCGATCACATCGCCGAATTGTCGATGCACGACCGTTGGATCCATGCCAACCCGCGCAAGATCGACGGCCCGCCAATCGTTCGGGAACTGCTCGACGCCGCCTGGTAAACGCAGCGCGGGGCGCCAGATACCTGCTCGCGTTGCGTCGGCTTGACTTGCATCAAGGCGGCATGGCGCTGAAGGTCCGATACATCCGGCGCCAAGCGGCAGACCGGCGGAGAGAGCAATGGGCTACAAGGACATTCTGGTGACGGTCGATACCTCATCGGCGGGCACGGCTCGGCTCGATCTGGCGGCGGCGCTGGCGGAGCGCTGCGAGGCGCATCTTATCGGTCTGCACACCTCG
>JBFXDF010000333.1:0-3848 GCA_050181375.1 Alphaproteobacteria bacterium | reverse complement strand
CCGTGTGATGCGCGCCGCGAAACACGGCGGCCTGCTCGATGCTCATGCCCTCGGGTACGGGGTCGCAATCCTCGGCACGGGCGTTGCCGAACTGCGCGAAGGCGCCGAGCCGGTGGCGGCTCATGACGCGGTCGCCGAGCGTGAACCGGGTGACGCCATCGCCGACCGCGACGACCTCGCCGGCCCCCTCATTGCCCGGGATGAAGGGCGGCTCCGGGCGGAATTGATACTTCCCGGCGAGCATCAGGACATCCACGTATTGCACGCCGCGCGCCTGGATGCGCACCTGCACCTCGCCCGGTCCGGGCGCCGCCGGATCGGGCAGCTCGCGCAGAGCCAGCACCTCGGGACCGCCAAACGCCTCGCAAACGACCGCTCTCATCCGCCCTATCCTCGCTCGGCGCTGTTGCTGAACCCGGTGGATGCTATCGCCCGGAGGCGGCTTGGCGCAATGCGGCGGGGTGGTCGGGCCGGCAGCGCGGGGGTCCGAGCGTGACGTGGCGAACCGGAGCCTGAACAATCGCTGATTCGACCTTTTGGCGGCCAATGCTCAAGCGGCGGATAATCTAATGCGCCATCAGCACCGGCAGCGGCGCGCCGGCGAGGACGTGCTGGGTGAAGCCGCCGAAGATCCATTGGCGCAATCGGCTGTGCCCGTACCCGCCCATCACGAGCAGATCGGCGCGCCCTTCTATCCCCGATAGGAGCGTCGCGGCGGCGCCGTCCGGACCCGGCCGCATCCGTGCGACCGCGGCGTTGAGACCGTGCCAGCCAAGATAACGGGTCAGGCGGTCGACCTCGTCGCGTTCGTCCCCTTCTTCCTCGACCGTCGCGACGATAACTTCGGTCGCGCGGCTGAGAAGCGGCATCGCGAGCGCTACGGCGCGGGCCGCCTGCTGCACCGGTTTCCAGGCGATCGCGATGCGCGAGATCGTGTCCGCAACGGGCGCCGCGCTGGAGCCGGGGATCAACAGCGGGCGGCCGGTTTCGAGCAGCGCCGCCTCCAAAGCGGAAGGCGCGAGCGCGCCGTCATCCCAGCGGGAGGCGATGACCAGATCGGCGGTGCGCCCGTAGATCGTCACCCAATCGGCTTCCCGACCGGTCTCGACGTGAAACTCGGCCGATGAGGTTACGGCCGGCAATGCGCCGCCCTGGGGCTGCGGCTCTCTCGGGGGCGTGCTGGAGACGGTCAGACCGTTATCGGCGCAGAACCGCTCGAACCCGGTTTTGGCGCGAGCCTCGCGCTGCAATGCCTCGGCCTCGAGCTGTTCGATCAGTCCGGCGGTCAGCGCGCCGCTGCCGGCTCCGGTCGCCATTGCGATGCCCGCGCCGATCGCGTCGGCGCGGACATGCAGCACGTCGATATGCGCGCCGAATGGCCGGGCAACCGAGAGCGCGGTGGCGAAGGTCGCGACGTCGGTCGAGTCTCCGGTCACGGCGGCGAGGATCGAGCGGATCATCGGCTTCTCCTTAAGGCGCGGGCCGACCAATACGTCGGCGTCCGGCGAAGGCGGAGCTTTGTGCGCATTGCCCCGGAGCGCAAGCGGTCCGATGCGTCATCGCGCTCGCAGTCCAACTCTATCGAAAGAGCGTTTTCGCTGTCAGCGGCGGCGCGGCATAGTCTTTTCGCGATCGCAGACCTCGGTGCGAGGTTGCGGTCGGCGGGGAGAGGTTTCTGATGTCGTCACCCGCGCCCGCGCGCATCGGCAGCCGGAGCCAGAGCTGGCACCCGATTGTCGTTGCCATGGCGCTGTGTGCGCTAGTGCTGCGCTTGGCTGTTCCGGCGCCGGCGCCGGCCCCGATCGACCGGGAAGTCGGCCTCGTTGCCCTGTTCGGCGAACACGCCCTGTGCCTCTCGGCCGCAACCCGCGCCGCACAGGATGAGGCCCCGTCAAAGCCGTCCTCGCCGGCTCGGGACCCGCACGAGAATCACCACGCCGGCTGGTGCTGCCAGTGGCATGGAACATCGGCAATCGTTCCGCCAACGGCGATGGCGGCGGTCGTCGTATTCTTTGCAATATCCAACGATCGCGCCGCCGGCGCCGCGATCGCGCCGCCGCCGCGACCCGGCGGTCCTTCTCAGCCGCGCGCTCCCCCTACCGAGTCCTGACCGATCGCTATCAGCGGCTCGCCGCGCCGGCTCGCAACGCCGGTTTCGCGGGGAGCCTTTGGCTTTCTCGATCCCAGGACTTGCCCATGGCTTTCAATCGCATCGCGAGAGCGGTGCCGGGCGCGCTTGTGTTTGCCTCATTGGCCCCGGCGGCATGGGCCAGCTGCGGCTCCGCGTTCTGCACCGTCAATACCAACCTGCTGCCGCAAATTCCGTTGACCGAGCCTGGCACGCGGCTCGACGCGCGGTTCGAGTACATCGATCAGAACCAGCCCCGGCATGGCAACCGCGACGTCTCGGTCGGCGAAATCCCGCGGCATCACGACGAGGTCGAGACGATCAATCGCAATCTCCTCCTGACGCTCGGGCACAATTTCGACGAGCACTGGGGGTTTACCGCGACCCTCCCGCTGATTAACCGCGAGCACGAGCACATCCACAATCACCGCGGCGAAAAGCTGCTGGAGACCTGGAACTTTACGCAACCCGGAGACCTCCGGCTGCTCGGCCGTTATCAGCTTCAGGGCGAGCATCCGTCCAACGTCTACGGGCTGGTCGCCGGCGTGAAGCTGCCGAGCGGGTCGATTTCGGTCCAGAACGCCGAGAGCGCGGTGGCGGAACGCAGCCTGCAGCCCGGTACCGGGACTACCGACGGTCTGATCGGCGGCTTCTGGAACGACACGCTGCCGATTCCCGACAGCGGTTGGTTTACTCAGCTGCTCGCCCAGGCGCCGTTCTATAAGCGAAACGGTTTTCGCCCGGGTTACACGGTCGGGTTCGACCTCGGCTACAATTACCAACCGCTCCCGGAGCTTGCCCTGATATTGCAGCTCAATACCGTGCGCAAGGGGCGCGATACGGGATCGGAGGCCGAGCCGGAGGATAGCGGCGGCTGGACCGTGTCGCTGAGCCCCGGCATCAGCTACGGGGTGTTCACCAACACCGACGTTTACGGCTTTGTGCAGGTGCCGCTTTATCGTTATGTCAACGGCGTCCAGCTTACCGCGAACTGGTCCGTCGTGGTCGGGGTTAGCACGCGTTTCTGAGGGCTGGTTGCCGCTGTTTCAGTCGCTCCCTCGACCGATCGGCGGGGCCTGATCGCAGGCTCCGCCGATCTTCGCGGCCGGCGCGTTATTCGGCGGCCGCCCGCACCGGCTGCTTGCGCCCGGGCATGTAATCGATGCTGACCGGCTGGTTGGTCTCGAACGGGCTCTTGAGGTCGAATTCCTTGGCCATTTCGCGCACCGCGGGCAGCACCTCCTCGCCCATCAGGCGGATGCAGGTCTTGGCGTCCTCGTGCGTAACGGTGCCATCATTGGCCCACATGCCGAGGATGCCGGGCCGCGTCTCCTCCAGGAGGACGCGCAGCTTGGCGATCACCTGCTTCGGCGTGCCGGCGATGATCATCAGCTCCTTCATCTGCGTTTCGAGGTCCGGCCGATAGCGCGGATTTTTCGACACGCCCGAGGCGAACTCGACAAAGGCTCGCCGGTTTGACGGGCTGCCGTAGCCCGACGGCGTCGACCACACCGGATGCGCGAGGCCGGTAAACTCGCCCTGCATCCAGCGGAACTGGGCGGCGTTCTGGATCGCCTTTTCCTCGGTTTCGGCGACGTGGATTTGCTTTAACAGGCCGTGGTACTCCTGGCCGCCCTGGAAACCGGCTTCGGCGGCGTGCTGGTCGTAGATCTGCCAGATCTGCTTGGTGCGGTCGATCGGGGTGTTCAGCGCGATGTAG
>JBFXDF010000332.1:0-3848 GCA_050181375.1 Alphaproteobacteria bacterium | reverse complement strand
GGGCTGCGATTGTCGGACATCGACGGGCTGGCGACCTATCCCGAGCTGCCGGCGACCGGCCACGCCGAGATCGACGGGATCTCGATCGTCTCGGTCAACTGCATGATGGCGATGCTGAAGCTGCCTGATCTGACCTGGCACATCCAGGTCGGCACGGTGAATATCGGCGGCGCCGTCCAGCAGGCGGTCAACGCGCTGCTCGCGGGGGTATGCAAATACGCGGTGGTGTGGCGGGCAATGCACAACCCGCGCGGCACCTATCAGAATCTGCCGGGCCAGTACGCCGCCGGCGCGACGCAATTCACCGCGCCCTACGGGTTCGGCGGTCCCGGTCAGGGTATGGCGGTCGCCTATACGCGCTGGCTCGAACGGCACAACCAGGACCGCGAGAAGATGGCGACCTTGGCGGTGACGCAGCGCCGCCACACGCAGCACAACCCGCACGCCTATTTCCACGGCACGCCCTTGAGCCGCGAGGATTACCTGGCGTCGCGCATGGTGGCGTATCCGTTCTGCCTGTTCGATTGCGACATCCCGGTGCAGGGGGCCGTCGCGATCGTGCTGACCACCGCCGAGCGGGCGCGCGATCTGAAGCCGCCACCGGCCTATCTCGCCGGTTATGGCGAGCGGCTGCATTTCGAGGTCGCGGGCCGGATCGGCAGCCTCGCCGACTATATGGAGGGCGGGCGCAGTTCGGCGAAGCTGACCTGGGAACGCTCCGGTTTCGGCCCCGGAGATGTCGATGTCGCGCAGATCTATGACGGATTCTCGGCCTCGGTCATCTACGGGCTGGAATCCTACGGGTTCTGCAACGAGGGCGAGGCGCTCGACTTCATCCAGGACGGGCGTATCGAGTTGGATGGCGAGTTGCCGCTCAACACGTTCGGCGGCAGCCTCGGCACCGGGCGCATCCACGGGTTGTGGCACATCATCGAGGGCGCCCTGCAGGCCTCGGGCCGCGCCGGCTCGCGCCAGGTCAAGGACGCCAACGTATCGTTCGTCGGCGCCAGCGCCCCGATCGTCACCGGCACGACCTTCCTCTTCGTCCGCGAGCCGTATTGACGCAGCGGTCCACGGTCCCGGCACGCTAGAGCCTGATCGGCTCAGATCGCAACGATCTGAGCCGTGAATCAGGCTCTACATATTTGAATCGAGAGCAAGATTCACGGGTCAGATGCTTCCATCTGACCCGATCTTGCTCTCGGTCGAGTTCGTCAAAGCGCGTTTTTCGTGGCTTGCGGTGCGCGCGTTATGCTTACTAGCCCTGACGGGATAAACGGCTGCAACTCGGCCGATTTGGCGGACGTGGCGAAATGGTATACGCAGCAGACTTAAAATCTGCTCTCCTCACGGGGGTGCGGGTTCGAGTCCCGCCGTCCGCACCAATTCACATGATTGCACCTGGCCCGACCGGTAAATCCTCCCGCGATCAGGGAAGCCGGGGTTCCGAGTGCTCGCGCCGAACGAACCTCAGAAAGGCCGGGATGCGCCCGGCGGCGCGGGCTTTTTCCTCATAGCGGGTCGGCGGCCAATCGAACGGGCGCTCGCGCCAGTCGGCGGGGCGGCGCGCGAGCCATTCGAACGCCGGATGCGCGCTCGCCTGCTCCAGCATCCAGGCGAGATAATCGCGGTCGTCGGTCGCCAGACGCAATTCCGCCCCCGGCCGCATCAGCACCGCGAGTCGGTCGAGCGTCGCGGTTGCAACCAGTCGGCGCTTGTGGTGCCGCGCCTTTGGCCAGGGATCGGGGAACAGGATAAAAACGCGTCCCAGCGATTGCGGCCCCAGTGCATCGAGCAGAATGCGGGCGTCATCGGAAAAGATGCGGATATTGGCGAGGCCACGCCGGTCGATCTCGGCGATCAGACGAGCCACCCCGTTTTCGAACACCTCGCACCCGATAAATCCTGCAGCGGGATGTGCCTCGGCCTGCGCCGCGAGATGCTCGCCCGCGCCGAAGCCGATTTCGAGCCACACCTCGGCCGGGGGCGGCGCAAACAGCGACGCCGCGTCGAGCGGCCCCGTTTCCGGCAGGGGCACCGCGAGCCGCGGCAGCTGAGTCTCGTGCAGGCGCTGCTGGCCCGGACGTAGCGGCCGGCCGCGCCGTCTTCCATAAATCCGCCGCGGCGGACCGGCGGCCGCAAGATCACCCGCCGGCATGGCGCACCTGCCTCGTGGCGACCGCGCCGACGGACCGGCGCTCGCCGACGATGCGGCCGTCGGCCAGATCAAGGCGGCGCTCGCACCGCTCGGCGAGGGCTGTGTCATGGGTGATCAGCAGCAGCGCCGAACCGAGCCGCGCGTGCTCGTCGAACAGATGATCGATAACCGCCTCCCCGGTCGCACGGTCGAGATTGCCGGTCGGCTCGTCGGCGAGCAGCAACGCAGGGCCGGCGACAAAAGCCCGCGCGATGGCCACCCGCTGCTGCTCGCCGCCCGACAGCTGCCCGGGATAATGCCCAAGGCGATGCCCGAGCCCGACCCGCGCCAGCGCAGTCTCGGCGAGAACAAAGGCATTGCGGTGCCCGGCCAGTTCGAGCGGGATCGCGACGTTCTCGCGTGCGGTCATTGTCGGCAGCAGGTGAAAGCTCTGAAAAACGATCCCGATATGCCGCCGCCGCAGCCGCGCCAGCCCGCTTTCGTCGAGCGCGCGCAAATCCTGTCCCGCGACCACGACCCGTCCGGCGCTCGCGCGCTCGATACCGGCGACGACCATCATCAGGCTCGATTTGCCCGACCCCGACGGTCCGACCAGCGCGACTGTTTCGCCGGCCGCGAGCGTGAGCGAGACGCCGCGCAGGATCTCGACCGGCCCGGCCGCGCCGTCGAGGCGCAGCCAGACATTGTCGAGCAGGACCAGCGGCTCGCCGGACGAAAGCGGAGGAATCATGCCGCGCGGCCTGAGAAAGGCGGCGCGGCGGATGCACGCAACAAGGTTGAGACTGCCGATACTCGCGAACCCACGCGATATGGCGCAGGCCTTCGGCTTTTCAACGCGGGCCGCGGCGGCTTAACGTCCCGGGATGATCGACCCGGCACCGTTCGTCTTCATCATCGCCGGCGAGCCCTCGGGCGATGCGCTTGGGGCCGCGTTGATCCATGCGCTGCGCGAGCGCGTCGGCGCGGGTCTGCGCGTCGCCGGCATCGGCGGCGAACGAATGCGGGAAGAGGGCCTGGATAGTCTCGTGCCGCTGTCGGAACTGGCCGTCGCGGGTCTTACCGAGGTATTGCCGCATGCCCCGCGCCTGTTGCGCCGGATCGGCGAGACCGTCGCGGCGATCCGCGCGATGCGGCCGGACGTGGTCGTCACGATCGACAGCTCCGGCTTCTGCTGGCGGGTCGCGCACCGGCTGCGCCGCGCCGGCGAGACCCTGCCGCTGATCGCTTACGTCGCCCCGATGGTCTGGGCCTGGCGCCCTGGGCGTGCCCGCCGCATGGCCCGCTGGTACGATCATGTCATGACATTGCTGCCGTTCGAGCCGCCGTATTTCGAGAAGGTGGGGCTCGCGGCCAGCCATGTCGGGCATCCGGTTGTCGAGAGCGGCGCCGGGCGCGGCGACGCGGCGCGTTTCCGCAGGGCGCAAGGCATCGCCGACAGCGAACTGGTGCTCGCCGCGCTGCCTGGCAGTCGCGGCGGCGAGGTGCGGCGCCTGATGCCGATTTTCGGCGAGGCGTTGGGGCAGCTCGAAGGTCTTATCGGGCCGTTCCGCGTCGCGGTTCCGACCGTCGCGACCGTGGCTGAAACCGTCGCGCGCGGCGTCGCGGACTGGCCGGGAAGGCCGATCGTGCTGCATGGGAACGCGGCGAAATACGACGCCTTCGCCGCAAGCCGCGCCGCGCTCGCCGCCTC
>JBFXDF010000331.1:0-3854 GCA_050181375.1 Alphaproteobacteria bacterium | reverse complement strand
GCATGCCGCGGCGCGCGCCGAGATAGCGGGCAAGGGTGTCGGGCGACCGCCAGATGGTAACCACTAGCGACCACAGCAGCACGGCAACCACCGCGACGGCCGCCATCGCGACCAGCAGCATCATCACCGAGGTTTCCAGCCGCCAGCCCTGCCACGTCACCGAGACGTCGCCCGGCCGGTCGGCGAACCAGACCGCGACGAAGGCCAAAAGGCCGATGAGAACGAGATAGATGATGACGCGGATCATCGCGACCTTACTGCCATTGGCGGATGCCCTGCCATGTCACTTCCCTAGCGCGGCCAGGGCCTCGGCCGCGATTTGATTGCTCGACCGGATCGCAGCCGTCCGCGCTTCGGCGCGCCTGATCCACTCCTGCGCCGGGGCGCGCACGTTGTCGGGCAGCTTGGCGAGTTCGGCGAGTGCGCCGGCGAGATCGGAATTTGCCGCGCGGACCTCGATCCGCATGATCACGGCTGTCGGATCGGTGCCCGGCACGTCCTGCACCCGCCGGACACGGACGAGCTTCTCGGCATTGGCGGTCAGGCGCTCGAACAACCCGTCATCGCGCGGCGGCGCTCCGGCCGCTTGATTGAGCGCCGGCGCTAGTTCGGACAGTTGCCGGGACAGCGTCGCGACCGATGGCACACCGGTCGCCGCAAAGACTTCGAGCGGCGCAAGTTGCTTTGGATCTTTGACGAACGGCTTGGTTGTCGCCAGCAGCGGGGCGAACGGCTGGCCGCGCTCGACCGCCTCGCGCAGTGCCGCAGACGCCACCGCGAACCGCACCACGGGGTCGGTGGCGCCCAGAGCCGGGCGCTTGGCAAGCTCGGCGGCCATCGCCTTTTCGTTGGTTTCGATCGCCGCCACGCGTTTGGACACAGCCTCAAGATCGCTGCGCCCGACCGGCGCAATGTCGAGCCGCGCAATCTTCTGGCTTAGTTCGGCAATCGCGGCCGCATTGACGTCGGCGCGCTGCCGCGCGTCGCGAGCGAGCGTCGCGGTCTCGTCGGTGCGGCGGTTGAGAATGGCGACGATCTCGCCGGACGACTTCAACTCGCCCTCGGTCCTGGCGATCCGGTTGGCAAGCGCCGGATCGGCCGGCGGCGGTTGCTGCACAGCGGCGAGCGCGCTCTCCGCCTTGGCGAGCCGGGCGTTCAAAGCCGAGACGCTCGCGGTTTCGGACTGCGCCGAGAGCGGCCGCTCGGCCATTTGGCGTAGCTGTTGTTCCGCTTGCGCGAGGCGCGTTTCGAGTGCGCCAGTGCCAGTGTCGGGGCGCAGCGCCGCGTTGACCGCCCAAAACCCGAGGAGCGCGACCACGCCGCCGCCGATCGCCGCGCCGACGAGCCGCCAGGTCCCGGCGTTCCGGCCGGGGCGCTCGGATTCGTCTCGGACCTCGGTTGCCGCCAGCTCGATGGTGGGTGCCGGACGGCGACGGTCCTGGCTGCTGGGGTTGCCAGCCGTCGAAGCGTCGTCGGTGCTCATGTCAGCCACATCCTGTCGATTCGCCGTCGCCGAACTATCACATAATCGCACCGACCGGGCGGCAATTTCACACCCGCCGACAGCGCCTCGATGTCACGGCGTGAGCAGTTCGATCAGCGCTGCCTCGTCGGGCCGGGGGGCGACCGCGATCTTGCGTGCGCCGGCCGCGATCAGCGGCTCGGCGACCTGGGCGGACAGGCAATAATGTTTCGGTAGGAGAGCCCGCACGAGCAGGCCATCGCGCCGGGCGCAAGCCAGATAGCTTTCGGCGCTTCGCCGCGACAGATGCAGGACGCCGTCAAGTTCGCCCGCCGCCAAGGCGGTTCGCACGGCGTCCGGGAATTCGTCGGCGGCGACCGCGCGGTAGATCGCTACCGTGTCCGCCGGCAGACCGGCCGCGCGGAGCGCACCCGTCACATCGGAGGCCCGATCCGCACCGGCAAGATACAGGAGCCGTCCTACGACTGTCGCGCGGCGTGCGACGATAAGGCGAACGAGGTCATCCGCATCGCCGTCTGCCGATAGCACGTCGGAGAATCCAGCAGAACGGGCCGCCGCAGCCGTACGCCGGCCGACTGCGAACACCGGCAGGCCGCACAGTTCGGAGAAGCACGGATGCCGCTCGATCGCCCTGGCTGCATTGCGGCTGGTCATCACGATGCCCGACCAGGGGCCAGCGCCGATATGGGCGTCCGGCGTCAGTTCGATTCGCAGGAGCGGAGCTACCAGGACGTCGTGACCCCGCGCACGCAGACGCGCGGCAGTCTCCTCGCTCTCGGGTTCGGGCCGGGTGACCAGGAGTCGCACGCTGCTCACGCTTCCGACCGTCGGCAGCGCACGATCTGCGCTGCACTACCGAGAGGGATCCGCTCGCCGAGCATTGCGCCTCATGACCCCGCAGTGCTAGGCCGGATCGGCCAACGGGGAGCGCGATCTTAGGCACCGTATCTCCGGCCGGAAAGCCGCCTCCGGCAATTCATTCGGGCTTGTGAGACCTTGATGGTTGTACTCGGCATCGAGACGACCTGCGACGAGACCGCAGCGGCCGTGGTCGAGCGACCGCAGGCCGGGTCCGGCCGGATTCTGTCGAACGTGGTGCTGTCCCAAATGGAGGAGCATGCAGCGTTCGGCGGCGTCGTTCCGGAGATCGCCGCGCGTGCGCATGTCGAAGCGCTCGACGTCATTATTGCCCGGGCCATGCAGGAGGCCGGCAAGAGCTTCGATGAACTCGACGGCATCGCGGCCGCCGCCGGGCCCGGCCTGATCGGCGGGGTGATCGTCGGACTGACCACCGCCAAGGCGATCGCGCTGGTGTGCGAGAAGCCGCTGATCGCCGTCAATCATCTCGAAGCGCACGCGTTGACGGCGCGGCTCACCGACGCCACGCCGTTTCCCTACTGCCTGTTCCTGGCGTCGGGCGGACACACGCAGATCGTCGCGGTGCTGGGCGTCGGCGAGTATGCGCGCATCGGCACCACGGTCGACGATGCGATCGGCGAAGCATTCGACAAGACCGCCAAGCTGCTCGGCCTCGGGTATCCGGGCGGCCCGCTGGTCGAGCGTGAGGCCGCGCAGGGCAATGTCGGACGTTTCGTGTTGCCGCGCCCGATGCACGGAAGGCCGCATGCGGACTTTTCGCTCTCGGGTCTCAAGACCGCGCTGCGGCTCGAGGCCGAAAAGATCGCGCCGCTGAGCGACGACGACGTCCGCGATTTGTGCGCCGCATTCCAACAGGCGGTGGTTGACGTGGTCGCCGACCGGCTGCGTACCGGCATGAAGATGTTCAAGGAGCGCTACGACAATCCGACCGCGCTGGTGGCAGCTGGCGGTGTCGCCGCCAACGAGGCGATCCGCGGCGTGCTGCACCGCATCGCGTTCGAAACCGGCACCGCGCTGGTCGTGCCGCCGGCCGAACTCTGCACCGACAACGGCGCGATGATCGCATGGGCGGGCGCGGAGCGTCTGGCATTAGGGTTGACCGACACGCTCGACACCGTACCGCATGCGCGCTGGCCACTCGACAAGGTCCAGCGACCGCCCGCTGCCAGCACGTTTGTTGCCCGTAAGACTGATTGACGGCGGCCGGTTGGCCGGACATTAGTGCGGTTGTGATGTTTGACCATATTGCCGTCGTCGGGGCGGGAGCCTGGGGTTCGGCGCTTGCGAATGTCGTGGCGCGGGCCGGTCGTGCTGTGCTGCTTGCGGCGCGCGATCAAGATAGCGCCGAACGGCTGACAGCCACGCGCCATAGTCCGCATCTTCCCGACGTGCGATTTGACGACCGCATCGGGGTTGCCGCCGCAACCGAAGCCGTCGGCCGCTACGATGCGGTCCTGCTCGCCGTTCCGTCGCAGCATCTGCGCGCCGCCGC
>JBFXDF010000330.1:0-3873 GCA_050181375.1 Alphaproteobacteria bacterium | reverse complement strand
GATGCCATGCCGGGGGCGATGCCGGGTTGGCTCGGAAGATTGTTCGGCCGCAGGGACGCCGGTCCGGTCTGGGTCGAACCCGGCGAACTGCGCGACCGGATGGCGCGCGGCGAGGCTCCGCTGATCCTCGACGTGCGCGGCCCGGACGAGTTCGACGGACCGCTCGGGCATATCGAAGGGGCGCGCAACGTGCCGCTTTCCGAACTGTCCGGCCGCATCGCGGAAATCGGGCGGGAAGCCGGGCCTGTTGTCGTCGTGTGCCTGACCGACAAGCGCTCGTCGCAGGCCGCCGCGACGCTGGCCGAGGCGGGGATGCGCGGCGTCGCGGTGCTGCGCGGCGGCATGCGCGCCTGGCGCGGGGCGTAGGGCCGGTTCGGAGTTCCGCGTTCTACCGGCCTCTGGCGAGGAACTCGGCCTTCGCGATCGCGCGTTGCAGGCTCAGCCGCTCGCCGACGCTGAGCGGATGGCGGGCGCGGCCGGCGACGATGTGTTTCGGCAGGCCGCTTTTCGCCAGCAGCTCCTCGATGCGCGACAGCAGCCCGTCGAAACCGCCGCCGTCGAGCGTCCAGTTGCGCACCGGCCCGGTATCGAGATGGACAAAGCGCGAGCGCGGATACCAGCCGACCCCGCCGCGCCGCATCTCGCGCGCCTGCTGCATCGCGTCATCGAGCCGGGAATCGAGCCTTATATCGAGTGCCCGGCCGTAGATGTGCTGGCTGTTGTCGGCCACCCCGAAGGTCGTTTTAGCGAGCATGCGGTTGGTCGCGACGGTGCGGTAGGCCGACAGCACCGTCGCGCTTCTCGCGCCGACCCCGTCCATCACGGCGGCGAGGAAATCGACGACGCCGACATCGATCGCGATCCGCTCGCCGGAATGATGGTCGCGCAGCAGGTGCGACAGGTCCTCCATCGCGGCTGCGATCGGCCCATTCTCGTCGCGGTACGGCCCGTCGAAATTTTCACCGGTATTGGCGTTGCGCAGCTTGATGCGGCGCGGCCCGGCGCTCGGCAGGGCCATCGCCGACCTTGACGCCAAGGGGCACAACGCCATCAGCGCACAAGCGGCGGTGAGTAAAGCCCGTCGGTCCATCACCTCATTACAATGCAACTTGGCCGCGAAGGAAAGGGCGCGAAACCCCGGCCGCGCGCGCAGCGCCGCTATCAGCGTCCCGGCATCGCGATGCGCCGGCCCGACCACGCCGGAAAGGGCAATCCGGCATGCGAGGCGGCGGCGGCCGAAACGCGCTCGTACATATCGGGCGGAAACGGGCAGACCCGGCGCGCCGCGAGATCGACATGCAGGAACATCAATTCCTGCGTCGCGCTCCGCTGGCCGGCGTCGGGACCGTCGAGCGCGAACATCTCGTGGCCGAGATGCATGCGCTTCGGGTCGATCGCGACGATTTGCGTCGCGACGCGCACGCGCGCCCCGACCAGCAGCTCGCGCTCGTAGAGATTGTGCGTCTCGGCGACAAAGGTGCCGAGCTTGCGATCGCGGCGGTAGTCGAGCCCGAGGCCCAGTTCGTCGAACAGCAAATCGGTCGCCTGGTCGAACAGCACCGTGTAATAGGCGAGGTTCATATGCCCGTTATAGTCGATCCATTCGGGCAGAACCTCGCCGCGGAACCGGTCGAACGGGGCGGGAATGCTCATCGCGACGCTCCAGACGCTCCTAGCCGATCGAGGCTTTTAGCAGGCGGACGCGGCGCTGGGCGAGGGCGCGACGGACCGGTGCCGCATCGGTTGCAATCCCGGCGCGTGACGGCCGGTTTTCCCTGTTTATGGAGACGGTTTGCTGTTTCTGCAGCGAATCTGCAGCAAACGCCTGGCGAATTGTTGTATGTCAATGGCTTACAGGATGGCGAGCAGCAAAATCTACAGCAAAGGAAGCTCCGCCCGTTACCGTCGTGATCGGGTGTACCGGTTATTGATACTCCCGCAATGTGGCGAAATTCGTGTCGTCGTCGCGTGGATCGAATCCCGGGATCGCGCGACGACAGGGGCAGCCGGGCCGAGCCGGCCTGGATTGCGTTGGCCGCGCGGGTTTGTTAGAACGCGCCCGCGCGTGAAGCCGCGGGATCGGCCCCGACGGCGCGGACGTTTCCGTCGGCGATGAAGATCCTGACCTGCAACAGCAATCGGCCGCTCGCCGAGGCGATTTCGGCCTATCTCGGGCTGCCGCTCACGCGCGCCAGCGTGCGCCGGTTTTCCGACATGGAAGTGTTTGTCGAGATCCACGAGAACGTCCGCGGCGAGGATGTCTTCGTGATCCAATCGACATCGTACCCGGCGA
Organism: Alphaproteobacteria bacterium; assembly: GCA_050181375.1. GTDB lineage: Bacteria > Pseudomonadota > Alphaproteobacteria > ATCC43930 > CGMCC-115725 > DATARH01. The sequence goes on along the minus strand of JBFXDF010000330.1, from coordinate 1,580 downwards.
ACGATCACCTGATGGAGCTGCTCGTTACGCTGGACGCGCTGAAGCGCGCCTCGGCGCGCCGCATCACCGCGGTCATTCCGTATTACGGCTACGCCCGGCAGGACCGCAAATCGTCGTCGCGCTCGCCGATTTCCGCCAAGCTCGTCGCCAATCTGATTACCGTCGCGGGGGCCGACCGGGTCCTGACGATGGATTTGCACGCCGGCCAGATCCAGGGATTTTTCGATATTCCGGTCGACAACCTGTTCGCCGCGCCGGTCCTCGTGAAGGACATCGACGAGAACCACCACGGCAAGGACCTCGTCGTCGTCTCGCCCGATGTCGGCGGCGTCGTGCGGGCCCGCGCCATCGCGCGCCGGCTCGACGCCGATCTCGCGATCATCGACAAGCGGCGCGAGCGCGCCGGCGTGTCGGAGGTGATGAACATCATCGGCGATGTATCAGGGTACCACTGCATTCTGGTCGACGACATCGTCGACAGCGCCGGCACGCTGTGCAACGCCGCCGCCGCGTTGATGGACAGCGGCGCCGAGGCGGTTTACGCCTATGTGACGCACGGCGTGCTGTCGGGCGGCGCGGTGGCGCGGGCCTCCGCCTCGCCGATCAAGGAACTGGTGCTGACCGACAGCATCGTCGCGACCGAGGCGGTGCGGGTATCGCAGAACGTGCGGCAGCTGACGATCGCCCCGTTGATGGCCGAGGCGATCCTGCGGATCAGCGAGGAACGCTCGGTATCGAGCCTGTTCGATTGACGATCGATCGGCGTGCGAAAGGAGCCGCGGCGCGCGCCCGGCCGAGCCTTCCCGCCAGCCGGTCTTTTCCAAAGGAGTCGATGTAAATGCCCGAACTGATCACCCTCAGCGCCGAACCGCGGCTGCGCGCAGGCAAGGGCGCGGCGCGCGCGACGCGGCGCGCCGGGCGGGTCCCCGCGATCGTCTACGGCGACAGCAAGGAACCGATGATGATCAGCCTCGAACCGCGCGAGCTGGGTCGCGTTCTGGCGCGGCCGGGCTTCTTCAACCACCTCGTCGAGCTCAGCGTCGACGGCGCGACGCACCGCACGCTGCCGCGCGAGGTGCAGTACCACCCGGTAACCGACGCGCCGCTGCACATCGATTTCCAGCGGGTCGGGGCCGGGTCGCAGGTCACGGTCGCGGTGCCGGTCGTCTTTATCAATCAGGAACAGTCGCCGGGGATGCGCCGCGGCGGCATCCTCAACGTCGTGCGCCACGAGATCGAGATGGTCTGCTCGGTGGACAGCATTCCCGAGCGGATCGTCGCCGACCTGACCGGGCTCGAGATCGGCGACACTCTGCATATCAGCGCGGTCGAGCTGCCGGCCCAGGCGCGTCCGGTGATCCAGGACCGCGACTTCACGATCGCGAGCATCGCGGCCTCCTCGGCGGTGCGCGAGGAAGCGGCCGCGGCCGCCGCCAGCGCCGTAACCGAGACCGAGGAGGCTGCGCCCACCGCCTGACGCCGGAGTACATTGTAAATCGGAGTGGTCCCGCGCGCCGCGGCTCGGCCTAGACCCTGATCGGCTCAGATCGCAACGATCTGAGCCGTGAATCAGGCTCTAC
>JBFXDF010000329.1:0-3894 GCA_050181375.1 Alphaproteobacteria bacterium | reverse complement strand
CACTGCAGCCACCAGGCTCAGGATGGGCGCGATCCGACGCCGGCCGCGTCGCCTCGGGTGGCCACCCGAGGCGACGCGTTCCTCTCGGAACAGGGCGACAATACCAACTTCCGCTATTACAAGGATGAGCGGGCGCATCAATCCCGCGCGTCGCGTGGGGCCGAGCGAGTATCAAAACGTGGCCACAAGCGAAGGCGAGCCCAAAGACATTGTCCGGCGGTGGAACCGCGAGATCGAGGCCGAAATCCGCCGCGAGGCTGCGCGCCGGGACGAGGCCGGTCCATGGAAGGCGATCGCGTGGGCGGCGCTGTGGCTTGTCTGGCTGGTCCTGCTTGTTCTTCTGCTGGTGTTCCTCAAGAAACTGTATTAGTGGGCCGTCGCCTGTCAGCACCGCCGGTGCGACGCGATCACCCCGGCAACAGCTTCCGTGCGGAGCGGCGGCCTTCTGCTGAACACCACACCATTGCGGCCGCCGCGGCAAGTCCGGCGCCAGCGAGCAGCGCGCCGCGATGCCGGGTCAGCCAGAACTGCGCGCTCCAGCCGCGCGCCTGCTTGTCGAACCTCCCGTGCGCGCCATGATCGCCCGGCGCCGGCCGATAGAGATTATCCGGCGCCTCCGGCGGCGGCTTCTCCCCGGTCAACTGCCCGGCATAGCCATGGCGCGCGAGATAGCGGTCGAGCAGCCCCGGCATGATCTTGGTGGCCAGGATCGCCTTTGCCGCCGACCATCCGACATAGATCTCGCGGCGCCGCGCGTGGGCCGCGAAAACGATCGCCCTGGCCGCCAGCTCGGGCTGAAAGATCGGCGGTACCGGCTGCGGCCGCTGGCCGGTCTTGTTGCGCGCCCAGTCGAATTGCGGCGTGTTGAGCGCCGGCATCTGCACCATCGTGATGTGGACGCTGCTTTTGTCGTGCAGCAGCTCGGAGCGGATGCTGTCGGTGAAGCCGCGGATCGCGAATTTTGCGCCGCAATAAACCGATTGCAGCGGGATCGCGCGATAGGCCAGCGCCGAGCCGACCTGCACGATCGTGCCGCGATTACGCACCCGCATCCGCCGCAGAGCCGCCATCGTGCCGTGTACATAGCCGAGATAGGTGACCTCGGTGGCGCGGCGGTATTCGTCCGCGGTCAGATCGGCGAAGGGCGCAAAGATCGTCGCCATCGCGCAATTGACCCAGATATCGATCGGCCCGAAGCGCTCCTCGACGGCCGACGCGGCGCGTTCGACGGCCTCGGGATCGGCCATGTCGGTCGGCAGGGCGAGCGCGGCGCCGCCTTCCTGCGCGATCTCGCGGGCCGCCGCTTCGAGCCCCTCGGCGCCGCGCGCCAGCAATCCGACATTGGCGCCGCGGCAGCCGAAGGCGCGTGCCGTCGCCCGCCCCACCCCGCCCGCCGCGCCGGTGACGACGACCGTTTCGCGTCTCTGCTGGCGCTCTCGCCGCATCTCAGGAGTGCTGCAAGTCGATCAGCGCGAGGCCGGTCTCGGGGTCCTTGCGCTTTCGCAGGTGGGCCGGCGGCTCGATCAGCGCGATTTCGAGGGTCGGCCGGACATGCCCTTCGAGCAGATGGCCGCCGACCGTGCTGCCGTCCGACCTGCCGAGGACCGTATGCAAATGCAGCGTCGGCCCTTTGTCCGACACCGCGACATCGCCGAGCAGCGACAGCACCTCGACCTGTTCCGCTACCGGGATGCGCTTATAGTCCTTCGTCTCCCAGTCGAAATAGCCGAGCACGGCGCGCTCGAACGCGCCGATCGCGGTGATCGACGCCGCCTCGATTTTCTGCTCGCGCACGATGCGGCCGAGTTCGCGCATCACCTCGTCTCCCTTGGCGAGAACCACGGCATAGGTGGCGGGCGGACCCGCGTCGAGCAGCTTGCAGCGCATCGATTGTCTCCGTTCCGTGTTCGCAGAACGAAGGCGGGGAGGCATCGTTCCCGGCGCGGCTCGCCGGCTCGCCGGCTCACGGCGGCGACAGATTGCCCCAGCTCGCCGCCCGCGCGACACGCAGCGCGAGCACCGGCAATTCGGCGAGCGCCATCGCCCGGTATTGCGGATAGCGCTCGCGCAGCAAGGTCTGCGCCCGGTCGTGTTCGGCGCCGGATTCGAGGATCTCGGCGGAGCCGTGCAGCATGACCCAGCCAAGCCGGGTCCAATCCTCGTCCCAGCGATCGACGACAAACGAAAAACGCGGGTTTTCGAGGATGTTGCGCACCCGCTTCAGAGGCATGTCGCGACGCTTCGGCTTTTCGTCGATCGTGATGTAGACCGTTGTCCGTTCGAGCGCGTAGCAGACCGGGACGACGTGCGGGATGCCGCCGCGGTCGGCGGTCGCGAGGCGTCCGACCCGGCCGGCGTCGAGAAACCGCCGCTGCGCATCCGTGAGCCTGTCATTATTGGACCTGGGGTCTGGCATCGCGCGATTTTGCGCGATCCGCGTACCGATTGCCTACCCCGGTCGCTGACCGTAGGATCGCGCCCGCCGAGCGGGCGCCCGTCCGCCGCCAATCCGGAACAACCTGAGCCCGGACACATCATGAGCGATGCGGCTTCGGTCGCGCTGAGCCCCGAGACGGTGCTGGCGCAGATGAAACGAAACGGGGTGACCGATATCGTCTGGCTGCCCGACAGCGAGACGAACTGGCTCTATCTGCTGATGCAGGCCGAGCCGTCGCTGCGCCTCATCGGGGTCAACCGCGAGGGGCACGCCTGCTCGATCGCGGCGGGCCTCGCGGCCGGCGGGCGCAAGCCGCTGATCCTGATCCAGAACACCGGCATGATGGAATCGGGCGATTCGATCCGCGGCTGGCTGTTGGGCCTTAGCGTGCCGGTCGTGATGATGGTCGGCTATCGCGGCTGGACAAGGCACGGGATGACCGCCGACACCGCCGCGACCTATACCGAGCGCTTTCTGATGGCGTTCAATCTCCCTTACTACCTCGTCGAGAGCGATGCCGACGCGCCGCGCATCACCGCCGCGTTCGAGGACGCGGCTCGCACGAAGCGGCCGGTTGTCGTGCTGGTCGGCGACGAATATCACGGCTTCAACCGCTAGCGAGGGAGGCTCCCGATGATGCGCATCGCAGAGGCGCTCGACGCGTTTCGCCCCCATCGCGGCGACGCGATCGTCGTGCCGGGACGCGGCGGCCGCTACTGGGTCGAGCAAACCGGGAACCCCGCGCTCGACGTGCCGCTCGGCGACCCGGCGATGGGCGGCCATGCCGGGTTCGCGCTGGGCTTGGCGCTGGCGCGTCCGGAACGCAAGCTGGTGTTGTTCGATTCCGAGGGCGACATCCAGATGAGCCTCGGGATTCTCGCCACGATCGCCGAGCAGGCGCCGGCCAATTTCTATCATTTCCTGCTCGATAATGAATGCTACGGAACGACCGGCGGCCAACCCGTGCCGAATGCGAAAAACATCGCTTATGACAGGCTTGCTCTCGCGGCCGGCTATCCGCGCGCGCACGCGTTTACCGCGATCGACGATTTCGCGCGCGAACTGCCCGCGATTTTGCAGCGTCCCGGCCCGGTCTTCGTTTGGCTGAAAGTCTATCCCGAGGTCGAGAACGAGCCGATCGGACGCCGACGCCGCTGGCAGACCCGCAGCCGCGATCAGGCTCTCACCGATCTGCGCGGCGCGCTCGGCGTCCCGGCGCCGTGATCGCAGCCCGGACGCGGCGATGAGGGGCAACGTCATCGAGATCGTGATCGGCGCGGTCGTCCTCGTCGTCGCCGCGCTGTTCCTGGTTTTCGCCTATCGAACGAGCCAGTTTCGCGCGGCGTCGGGGGGTTACGAGGTCACCGCCGATTTTGCGCGCAACGACGGCAACCACCAAGGCAGCGATGTCAGGATCAGCGGCAGCAAGTGCGGTTCCGTCGTAGCCGACGAACGCG
>JBFXDF010000328.1:0-3917 GCA_050181375.1 Alphaproteobacteria bacterium | reverse complement strand
TATTCGTTACTCCGCGAAAGTCACAATAACGCGTCGGTTCTGCCGGCCCTTGCTCTCGATCTTGGCGATCGCGACCGGGCCGATTTCGGCGGTGTTGCGGATGTGCGTGCCGCCGCAGGGCTGCAGATCGACCGTGCCGCGCGGGCCGCTGATCTCGATCAGCCGGACCCGTCCGGCGCCGGTCGGCGGCTTTACCGACATCGTGCGCACCAGCTCGGGACGGGCGGCGAGTTCGTCGTCGCCGATCCAGCGCGGCGCCACGTCATGCCCGGAAGCGATCAGCTCGTTGAGATGGGCGACGATCGCCTCGCGATCGAGGCTGGCTCCGGGCACGTCGAAATCGAGCCGGCCGCGCCCTTCGGATACCTGACCGCCGGTCACCGCACCCGGCACGACCGCACACAGGAGGTGCAGGCAGGTGTGCATCCGCATCAGCCGGTAACGCCGCTCCCAGTCGAGCTCGGCGGTAACCTCGGCGCCGGGCTCGGGCAGCTCCGCCCCCGGCGCCGGCATGTGGATCACCTCGTCGCGGCTTTCGCCCTTCACCGTGTTGACGATCACGATCGTCGCCCCGGAAACGAGGCGCAGCACACCCGTATCGCCCGGCTGACCGCCGCCCGTCGGATAGAATACGGTGCGGTCGAGGCGGATGCCGCGCGCATCGGCCGCGACCACCCGCGCCGCGCAGGAGCGGGCGTAGGGATCGTCGCGAAATACGAGCTCGGTCATGTGCCGCGCTTTACCTCCCTCTGCCGCTGTCCCGGCGAAAGCCGGGACCCATTGTTCCAGATTGTCATATTGCTCGAACCATACGAGCCGATCGACTTTATACTTTGCGGCGAATCCCGGCACCGCCTTGATCTTGTGCTCCCATACGCACCTGACGAGGTCGGAGGTCGAGCCGCAATACAGCGTCCCGTGCGGCTTGCTGGCGAGCAGATAGCCGTAGAACATCGAACCGGCGGCGCCATGGGTCCCGGCTTTCGCCGGGACAGCGGTAGTGCGTATGTCTATTTACGGACTATTTATCCAACCACTTCGGAACCGGCAGATTGCGTTCCTTCAAAAATTCCGGGTTGAACAGCTTCGATTGATAGCGCGTGCCCGAGTCGGCGAGGATCGTGACAATCGTCTTGCCGGGCCCCAGTTCCCTGGCGAGCCGGACCGCGCCGGCGACATTGATCGCGGTCGAGCCGCCAAGCACCAGCCCCTCCTCGGTCACCAAGTCGAACAGATACGGCAGCGCCTCCTCGTCGGTGATCTGATATTGCCCGTCCGGGGTAAAGCCTTCGAGGTTCTTGGTCTCGCGGTTGTTGCCGATGCCCTCGGTGATCGAGTTGCCTTCCGGCTTGAACTCGCGACGGGCGTACCAGCTGTAGATGCCTGACCCCATCGGGTCGGACAGGTAGATTTTTACCGCCGGATTGCGCTCCTTCAGCGCGATGCCGACCCCGGACAACGTGCCGCCGGTCCCGACCGAGCACGTAAACCCGTCGACCTTGCCATCGGTCTGATCCCAGATTTCCGGGCCGGTTGTCTCGATATGGGCGCGGCGGTTGGCGAGGTTGTCGAACTGGTTGGCCCAGATCGCGCCGTTCGGCTCTCGGGCGGCGATCTCCTCCGCGAGCCGGCCGGAATAGCGCACGTAATTGTTCGGGTTGGCGTAGGGGACGGCCGGGACGAGCCTGAGATCGACGCCGCACAACAGCAGCATGTCCTTCTTTTCCTGGCTCTGCGTCTCGGGCATGACGATGACGGTGCGGTAGCCGCGCGCGTTGCCGACCAGCGCCAGACCGATGCCGGTATTGCCGGCGGTGCCCTCGACGACGACCCCGCCGGGCTTCAGCAGGCCCTTCTCCTCGGCATCCTTGATGATGTAGAGCGCGGCCCGATCCTTGACCGAGCCGCCGGGGTTGAGGAATTCGGCCTTGCCGAGGATCGTGCATCCGGTCTCCTCGGAGGCGCGGCGCAGCTTGATAAGGGGCGTATTGCCGACCGTGCCGACAAAACCGTCGCGTATGTTCATTGCCTCGCCTCCACCCCGATGCCGCTGCGGAATGCCCTCGGCAGACTATCCGGGGGCGGCGAGGGCGGCAATTCCCCGACTGTCGGATACGCGCCCGGTCACACCGCCGGACGGGCACGGACCGCGTCGGGAATTTTGCGCGGCAGAAACTGACCGTCGCTCAGCGCTCCGCTGAACGCCTCGCCCTCGACGACGATTTTCCCTCGCAGGATCGTCATCGACGGCCAAACCGAGACCTCGTGCCCCTCCCACGGTGTGTAATCGGTCTCGTGCAAATCCTCCTTGTGGATGGTGCGCGCCTTGCCGGGATCGAGCAGCACGATATCGGCGTCCGAGCCGACCGCCAGCGCGCCTTTCCTTGGGTACAGCCCCATGATCTTCGCCGCGTTCGACGACACCAGCCCGACAAAGTCGGCCAGCGAATAGCCGCGTTTTGTCACGAGATGCGTGTACATCAAGGACAGCCTCGGCTCGACGCCGGAATTGCCGCCGGTCGTGTCGTCGATCCGCCGTCCCTGCAATTTCACCCGCAGCGGACAGCACACCTCGTCGGTCGCGACGGTCTGGATCGCGCCGTGGTTCGTCCCTTCCCACAGCGCCTTCTGGTCCTCGGCGTATTTGAGGCTCGGATAGGTGTGGTACATCTGCCCGCCGGGCTTTTTGTAGTCCTCGGCCGTGTACAGCAGATACTGGTGCAATGTCTCGCCGTAGATCGGAAAGCCGCGGGCGCGCGAATTCGCGATCGCCGCGACGCCGGTCGCGGCCGACACATGCACCATGTACAAGGCCGCGCCCTCGACATTCTCCGCGAGACGGATCACCCGGTTGAACGACAGATCCTCGCTCAATGTATTATGCACCTCGGCCATGTTCTCGAAGCCGGTGCGCTGCTCGCGCGTCAGCTTTTCGTACATGTGCATGACGATGTCGTTATCCTCGGCGTGGATCGTCGTCAGGCCCCCCTCGCGCGCCATGATCTTCAAGACTTCCCAGATATCGCCGAACTTGACCATGCGGCCCTGATTGACCGGCCTGATATCGGTCGTGAAGATTTTCGCGGTCGCGTGCCCCGCCTGCACCGCTTCGGGCAACGCGCCGAGCAGTTCCGGGGTCTGCGGACCGCGCAGCATCAGGTGAAACCCGTAATCGGTATAGCAGGCCCCCGCCCATTCGCGCTGTCTTGCCTCAATCGATTGCTGCAACGGCTGGTCCGGCGGGCACAGCGCGAAATCGAGCATCGTCGTCGTCCCGCCATACAGCGCCGCCTTCGAAACCTGCGACGGCGGCGCCGCAAAGACCGGCTCGTTCGACGGTCCACCAAGGATCGGCATGCCGCAATGGATATGCGGATCGATCCCGCCCGGAATGACAATTTTTCCCGATGCATCGACCGTCCGCCCGGCCCCGATTGCCGCCAGACTGCCGGGGGCGCCGATCGCGACGATCTTGCCGCCCGCGACCCCGATATCGGCCGCCCCGGTCGAAGCCGGCATGACCGCCGTGCCGCCGGTGATGATCAGATCGAACATGGTCCCTCCCCTTCATAGGATGGGCTGAGCACGGCGAAGCCCATCATCGCTCCCGCCGAACGGCATGGGATTCGCATCCGCTCAGCCCATCCTACGATGCTTGCTGAAGATTTCTCCGTTAAAGCTCATCAGAAGCGTAGGATGGTTGAGCGTAAGTATAGCCCATGCTGTTCGGCAAACCAGGCGATGGGCATCGGTCCCCTCAAACCACCCTGCGCCCTACCGCAGCATCGGCGGGGGGGGGGTTAGCCGGGCTGGCCCTCGAAGACCTCATCGCCCTGCGGCAGCGTCACCCAGGCTTGTTTGCGGCGCGTCCAGATATGCCGGGTTGGCCGCAGCCACGAATTGTCGTCCAACGTTCC
>JBFXDF010000327.1:0-3920 GCA_050181375.1 Alphaproteobacteria bacterium | reverse complement strand
TTGCGGCGAGTTGCGCCGGATGGATCGCCATCTTGGCGCCGAAGCCGGAGCGGCGCGCTGCCGCGCATTCGGTCCTCAAGCCGGCCTCGTCGCGGAAATCGGTGTAGATCGTGTCGATCGCGACGATATCGGCGGCCGCGGCCGCGAGGAGGCACAGCGAGCGCGCCAGCTTGTAGGGCCCGTCGTAATCGCCGTCGATCGTGCGGTTGTTGCCGCCGAGACAAGCCGAGAGGTCCTCCGCTCCCCAGGTGATCGCCTCGAGCCGGGGCGACACCCCGCCATACCCGCCAAGCGCGAACACGGCGGCCGGCGTTTCGGTCGCGATCGCGACGATGCGGGTCGCGCCCACCGGCGCGCCCGACGCCGCCTCGAACGCCGAAAGAAAATGGTCGAGCGTGCGCACCTCCTCGGGGATGCATTTCGGCAGCAGGATGCCATCCGGGCGACCGGGCACCGTCGCGGCGAGATCGTCGAGCGCGAGACCGCTCGCCAAGGGGTTGACCCGGACATAGCGGCGGATGCGGTCCGGCCCGTGCGCCTCAAGAAACTCTCGGGCGAGCCGTCGCGCGGTCGGACGGTTCGACGCGGCTACCGAATCCTCCAGGTCTAGGATCAGCGCGTCGGCGCCGGATTCGAGACCCCGCGCGAGCTTGCGCTCGCTATCGGCCGGCACGAACAGCAGCGAGCGCATTCGGCTCTCCTGGGATAATCTGTGTTTCATGGCCTATTACGTCTACATTCTCGCCAGCCGCAAGCACGGGACGCTGTATTTGGGCGTGACGAACAATCTCGTGCGCCGGGTTTATGAGCACAAGAGCAAAGCAGTGGCGGCTTTACATCGAGATATGGGGTGAATCGACTTGTCTGGTTCGAGAGGCATGACGACGTGAATGCGGCGATCGCGCGCGAAAAGGAAATCAAGAAGTGACGGCGCGACTGGAAGATCGGCCTGATCGAAGGGGCCAATCCCGACTGGCTGGACCTGACCGAGTCCATCATGAATTAGCTTTGATTGTCATTCCGGGGCGCGCCGAAGGCGTGAACCCGGAACCCATGCACACAGGCCTCTGGAATATGGATTCCGGGTTCGCCGCTGCGCGGCGCCCCGGAATGACAAGATCGGAGCGGGAAAGCCTTTTAACCCCCCCGCGTCCTCATCAGCGCGGCGCGGCGGCAGATCGCGACCGTGTCGCCGTGCTGATTGAGGCCGACATGCTCGAACTCGACGATCCCGGCATCCGCGCGCGAGCGGCTGCGCCGCACCGACATCACCGTCGTTCGCACCCGGATCGTGTCGCCGTGAAACACCGGCTTCGGAAAGCGCACATCGGTCATGCCGAGATTGGCGACGGTGGTGCCGAGCGTCGTGTCGCCGACGCTGATCCCGATCACCAGACCCAATGTGAAAATGCTGTTGACCAAGGGCCGGCCGAACTCGGTGGTCTTGGCGAATTCGGCGTCGAGATGCAAGGGCTGCGGGTTCATCGTCAGGGTCGTGAACAGAACGTTATCCATTTCCGTGACGGTGCGGGTCAGCGCGTGTTCGAACACCTGGCCCTCTGAAAACTCCTCGAAATACAGGCCAGCCATCGCCCTTGTCTCCTTCAGTATGTCAACCGCCATCGCTCAATCGTGTTCGTGCCCGGCGTTGGGCCGGGCATCCGCGAGACGCGGTTCGGAGCCAGCCCTGGCCTCGTGGATGCCCACGGATCAAGCCCGGCCATGAACGACCCGGTATATCAGCGGCCCTTGAACACCGGGCGGCGCTTCTCGTTGAACGCGGCGACCGCTTCCTTGTGGTCCTCGGTAAAGGCGCAGCGGGCCTGGTGCTCGGCTTCGAGATCGAGCACGGTCTGGAAGCTCTCGGTCTCGGCCGCGAACAGATTGCGCTTGATATAGGTCAGCGCGACGCGCGGCCCGTCGGCAATACGGCGCGCCAGCGCCATCGTCTCGGCCCGGAGTTCGTCATCCGCCACGACCTTGTTGACGATGCCGAGCCGTCCGGCCTCGTCGGCGTCGACGATGTCGGCCGTGAAATAGAGTTCGCGGGCCTTGGCGGTGCCCACCAGGCGGGTCAGCGTCCATGTACCGCCGTAATCGCCGGAATAGCCGATGCGCGCGAAGGCGGTGCCGAACCGCGCCGACTTGCCGGCAACGCGCAGATCGCAAGCGAGCGCCAATCCCAAACCGGCCCCGGCCACCGGGCCGTTGATCATGCCGATAATGACTTTCGGGTGGTTGCGGATCAGCAGCGGCAATTGATGGGCGCGTCGCAGTCCCTCGGCCCGGTCCTCGACGGTCTGGTCGCGGCCGCGCGCCTCCATTGTCTTGACGTCCCCGCCGGCGCACCAGCCGCGCCCGGCTCCGGCGACAACGATTGCGCCGCACTCGCGGTCGGTCGCGAGCCGTTCGAGCGCCTCCTTGAGGCCCGCGGTCATCTCCGGCGACAGCGCGTTGAGCCGCTCCGGCCGGTTCAAGGTCAGGGTGGTGACGCCGTTTTCGCTGGTTTCGAGCAGGTCGGGCATTTCAGGTTCTCCTGGCGAGCGATATCCGATCATAGCCGGGCGGCGTCGAAGCCGGTAGGGCAAGCTCCGAGGCGGCTTATGCGCGCAACCGTGCGCTCGCGATGTTAACCCGCGGATAAGCTGCGAAATTTCACCGAGAGGTTCGGATGACGGGCGGGTCTCGATCAATTGCGCGCGATGCGGCATTCTTTGTCGCGTTGCTGGCGACGAGCTTGGCGCTCGGCGGCGCCCTCGCGCATGCCTTCGAACTGCCGAACAAAATCGGCATGACGCGCGATGGGTATTTCACCGTGCAGACGATCTATTCCGGCTGGAACCGCCTGGCGTATCTGCTGGGAATCGAACTGGCCGGGATGCTCGCCGTCATTTTTCTGTACCGCGCCGAGCCGCGCGTCTTCCGGCCCGCCTGCCTCGCGCTCGCCTGCCTCGTCGGCGCGCAAGTCGTTTTCTGGGTCTGGACCTTCCCGGCCAATCAGGCGACCGTGAACTGGACGCAGCCTCCCGCGAACTGGCAAGCGCTGCGGGCGCAGTGGGAATACTCGCACTTGGCGGGAGCCGGGCTTCAGACACTCGCGATGATCGCGCTGATCATCGCGGTGCTGCGGCGCACCCCCCCCCCCCGCCACAATAGTGACTCAGTTTGAAATCGAAGATCCGATTGCGCCCGCGGCCAAAAAGCGAAGACTCGGCCTCATGGGGCCGCAATCCGGGCAAAACCGGGTGTAGTGAGGAGGCAAACGCATGGACGACCTTTTGATCCGCGACGCCACGGTCATCGATGGCGCCGGAGGCGAGCCGCGATCGGTCGATGTCGCCGTCCGCGACGGACGGATATCGGCGATCGAGGCGCATCGGACCGAAACCTCGGCGCGGGTGATCGACGGGACGGGACGGGTCCTCGCCCCTGGCTTCATCGACATCCATACCCACTCCGACTTCACCCTGCCGCTCAATCCGCTGGCGGAAGCGAAGATCCGTCAGGGGGTCACAACCGAGGTGGTCGGCAATTGCGGCTTCTCGGTCGCACCGGCCCTGCCCGGAAAGGCCGGCCTTCTCGCCGATTATCTTTCGGCTAGCGCGCCGTGGCTGCCCTTCGCCGAGACCGATTTCGCCAGCTATATGGCGGCATGGCCGGCCGTCGCGGTGAATACCGTAATGCAGGTCGGACACAACACGCTGCGCCTGATGGCGATGGGCATGGAGAACCGGGCGCCCCGCGACGGCGAACTTCGCCATATGCAGGGAATGCTCGCGGAGGCGCTCGAGGCCGGCGCGCTCGGCATGTCGAGCGGGTTGTTCACGCCGCCGGGTCTCTACGCCGAACCCGATGAGCTGCGCGCGCTCGGCCGTGTCCTGAAACAGCACGGCGCCCGATATTCCTCGCATATTCGAGAC
>JBFXDF010000326.1:0-3951 GCA_050181375.1 Alphaproteobacteria bacterium | reverse complement strand
GCGGCGGTGCTCGCCCTCCACGGCGTCCTCCGCTATCGCCGGCTTCGCGCCTTGCCGCAACAGCGGTTCCGGATGTCGGTTGCGATCGGTGGTGACGCTATCGCGGCCGTCGCGGTTCTCTGGCAAATGTTTCCGTTGGGGATGATATCTCTGTGCGTCTAGGCGCGCTCTTTCTGGCGCTGTTGTGGAGCGCCGGCCCGGCCGCTGCGCACGGCTTCGTTCCGATCCAGCCTTCGGCGCTCTGGCAGGCGTGGAGCTTCGATCCGCTGGTACTCGTACCTCTTCTCGTCGCGCATTGGGCGTATGGGCGCGGCACTGTCCGGCTCTGGGCGCGGGCCGGTCGCTGGCGCGGCATCGGACGAACGCAGGTTGTCGCGTTTCTTGCCGGCGAGGCCATGCTCGTCGTTACGCTCGTCTCTCCGCTCGACCAGCTTGGGGGGACGCTGCTGTCGGCGCATATGGCGCAGCACGCAATTCTGATCGCGGTCGCGCCGCCGCTGCTCCTTCTCGGCCGTCCCGGGGTCGCGTTTGCCTGGGCGTTTCCGGCGCGCCATCGGGGCAGCTTTTTTGCGTCGCGGAGCTGGCGGGCGCTCGCGGGGACGACAAACGCGCTCTCCCGGCCGATCCCCGCCGCCTCGCTGCATGGGCTTGCCTTGTGGGCGTGGCACGCCCCGGCAGCATTCGATGCGGCCCTGGCGAGCGGATGGCTGCACGCGCTCGAACACGCCTCCTTCTTCGGAACCGCCCTGTTGTTCTGGCGCGCCCTCGGTAACGCACGCTCGGCGCGGCAGGTCGCGCCGGCGCTCGGCGCCGCCTTTTTTACGCTGGTCCACGGCGGCCTTCTCGGGGCGCTGATCTCCCTCGCGCCTCGGCCCCTGTACGGCTGGTACGGCGCGACCGAACTCTGGGGATTAAGCACGCTCGAGGATCAACAGCTCGCCGGTCTGCTGATGTGGGTGCCGATGGGGGGCGTCTATTTCGCAACCTGCCTCTATATGGCGAGCCGGCTCATTGCGCCGGACGAGCGGTACGCGCCGACCCGCGCGGACCTGTCGCGGATCGAACAGCGGCCGTCCTAGAGCCTGATCGGCTCAGATCGAAAACGATCTGAGCCGTGAATCAGGCTCTGAATATTTGCATCGAGAGCAAGATTCACGGGTCAGATGCTTCCATCTGACCCGATCTTGCTCTAGCCGAGGTTTTTCGGCTCTCCACCCACTGTCAGCGACGGGCCGGTCTTCTCTGAGCCGGCCGTTTGCAGCTTTTGTTGTACCCGGAACCGCGAAGTTTTCGCGACGTTCCGCAGCTAACTCGACACGACGGTAGCCGGTGAGGTCCAGGAGGCCGGTATCCGGGCAACGAAAGCTGCCGCAGATAGAAAGCGCAGCCGTTCGCCGTCTGGAACGTGTCGTCCAAGACAGTCCATCAGGAGAAAGGCATGAACAGACGAGAACTCATCATGGGGTCCATCGCGCTCGGGGCCACATGTCTTGTCGATTTCGCGCCGGCCCGCAGCCAAGGCTCGGGCATTCCCCGCGTGCAGAACTCCGAACCTTTATGGCGGTGGGACGCCGTCGACCTCGCCGACGCCATCGCGGCGCGACAGATCTCGAGCCGCGAGGCCACCATGAGCTGCCTCGAGCGGCTCAACAACGAGAACCCCAGGGTCAACGCGGTCGTGGAGGTCCTCGCGGAGGAGGCTCTGGCCGCCGCCGACCTGGCCGATCGGGCGGTCGCGAACGGCGGCCCCGTGGGACGGCTGCACGGCGTCCCGGTCACCGTCAAGGTCAATGTCGATATGCGCGGGCACGCGACGACAAACGGGGTGGTCGCCTACAAGAACAAGATCGCCGCCGAGGACAGCTCGCCGGTCCGCAACCTGCGCCGCGAGGGCGCGGTGATCTTCGGGCGGACCAACTGCCCGGCGTTCTCGTTCCGCTAATTCACCGACAACGCCCTGTACGGTCGCACGTTCAACCCCTGGAACCCGGCGGTCACACCGGGCGGCTCCAGCGGGGGCGCCGCCGCGGCGGTGGCGGCCGGCATGGGGCCGCTGGCACACGGCAGCGACTTTGCGGGCTCGGTCCGCTACCCCGCCCATGTCTGCGGGGTGGCAGGCATCCGGCCCACCCTCGGCAGGTTGCCCGGGTACAGCGGCGACGCGTCGGAACAGATCACCAGGCAGCTCATGTCGGTGCAGGGCCTGCTGGCGCGGCGCGTCAGGGATCTCTACCTCGGCCTGCCCGTCCTGGCCGAGCGCGACGCCCGCGCTCCCTGGTGGGTGCCGGCCCCCCTGGCGTACTGGAGACCCGACCGGCGCCCGCTTCGGGTCGGCGTCTTCAGGCGACCGCCGGACGGCGTCGCGGCGGACCCGTCGGTGCTGCAGTCGATCGACGCGGCGGCGAGCGCCTTGGAGCGGGCCGGCTACGCCGTGGAAGAGGCCGCGCCGCCTCACTTCACCGAGGCCGCGGATCTGTGGACGCCGCTGGTGATGAACGAGATCAAAGTGACGCAAATGCCGGAGATCCAGAAAAACGGCGACGACGCGGTACGAAACTCGATGGCGGCCTGGCTCGAGGACACGCCGCCGCTCGACCTCGCCGGCTTCTCCCGGGCGCTCGGCCGGCGGGAGCAGATCCTGCGGGACTGGGTGGAGTTCCTGCAACGCTACCCAATGCTCGTCACGCCGGCCTCGTGGCGGGTCCCCTTCCCCACCGTGCCCAGCGACCTTGACCAGCGAGGGGCGGCGGTGTTTCGCGAAATGCTGGCGGCGCAGAGCCCGATGCTCTCCGTGGCAGCGCTCGGGTTGCCCGGCCTCTCGGTACCGACCGGCGTCGTGGACGGCGTCCCGACGGGCGTGCAGGTTGTCGCCGGCCAGTTTCGGGAGGATTTGTGCTTCGAGGCGGGAGAGGCCATCGAGCGGGCCTTTCCGATGCCGACGCCGATCGATCTTCAGGGCGGCCCCGCTAATCTGGCCGCTCGCTGACATTCTCGCGAGGAAATGACACGCTTGCAGCAGGGCGGTGAAAGAATGTCTCGCCGCCAATCCCCGAAAGCAAAGCGGGATCAACCGTCAGGCGCATGCGTCCCACCGCCGGGATAAGCGGCCTCGGGATAAGCGGCCTGACGACCCGCACCACGCGCGGTAGAGCTGTCGCCGCCCTGCTCAGGCGATCCTCCGGCACCCCGCTGGCATGTCTATTGCCCGCTTCGGGATCGTGTTCTTGCGGCTGAACTTGTGCTACCCATTGACCCGGCGGCTGCCGGCAGCCGGAGGTTCCACCGCCGATGGCCGGCGGGGCTTCGGTCGAGACCGTTCTTCGGGTTTTCGCCTTGGCGTTCTCGACGAGCTTCTCCAGACTCGCATTGTTGGCGATCCGCGGGCCACGCCCGCGCGGATCACGGAAATGGACGTAAAGCAGGAGGGAGCGATGCCGCGGGTGCCGCCGATTACCGGCAAGGACGACGTTCCGGCCGAACACCACCAGGTCGTCGATGACGTGCTCGGCGTGTTCGGGCGGATCCGCGGGCCGTTCAGCATGCTGCTGTACAGCCCGAAGCTGGCGAGCAAACTTTTGCCGATGGTGCCGTTCAACCGCGACGAGACGATCGTCGAGCCGAACCCGCGCTTTGCCGCGATCCTTGCGGCGGTGCGCGAACGCGAAGGGGCCTATGTCTGGGCCGCGCAGGTCGCGGCCGCGCAGCGCGCCGGCGTGCCGCAATCGATGATCGATCTGCTGCGCGCCAAGGGCGATCCATCCTCGCTGCCCGCCGACGAGGCGGATGTGGTCACCTATATCCGCCAGCTGATGCGGACCAACCGGACCGACAAGGCCGTATTCGACCGGTTGAAGGATCGGCACGGCGTGCAATGGCTCGTCGAGCTGACGGCGATCGCGAACAATTATGCGATGCTGTGCGGTATCGTGAACGCATTCGAGGTCGATCCGC
>JBFXDF010000325.1:0-3961 GCA_050181375.1 Alphaproteobacteria bacterium | reverse complement strand
GTCCGTACAAGGTCGCGTCGGTCGATCCCGGGCGCTCGATCACCTATCGCCGGGTTCCCGATTACTGGGCCGCCGATTTGCCGGTCAGGAAAGGGCGCGAGAATGTCGACGAGATCCGCTATGACTATTACCGCGACGGAACGATCGCGCTCGAGGCGCTGAAGGCTGGTCAGTACGACGTACGGCTGGAGAACTCGTCGAAGGCCTGGGCGACCGGCTACGACGGGCCGGCGCTGCGGCAGGGCCTGTTGAAGAAGGAGGAAATTCCCAACGAGCTGCCGCGCGGTATGCAGGGTTTCGGCTACAATCTCAGGCGTCCGCTGTTCCAGGACCCGCTTGTGCGGCAGGCGCTGGCCTACGCCTTCGACTTCGAGTGGTCGAACAAGAACCTGTTCTACGGCGCCTACAAGCGCACCCGCAGCTATTTCGACAATTCCGAGCTGGCCGCCACCGGGGTGCCGCAAGGCGAGGAGCTCAAAATCCTCGAACCGTTCCGCGGCAAGATCCCCAACGAGGTCTTCACCAAGGAATACGACCCGCCTCGCTACGACGGCTCGGGGAATATCCGGGACGGGTTGCGCGAGGCTTTCAAGCTGCTCCAGGAAGCCGGCTGGAGCATCAAGGGCGGCAAGCTCGTCAATGACAAGACCGGGCAACCGTTCGAGTTCGAAATCCTGCTCGTGCAGCCCGAGTTCGAACGCATCGTGCTGCCGTTAGTGCGCAATCTCGAGCGCCTCGGGATCACCGCGCGGGTCCGCACGGTCGATGCCAGCCAATATCAGAAGCGCATGGACACGTTCGATTACGACATGGCCGTCGTGTCGTTCGGCCAATCGCTGTCGCCAGGCAACGAACAGCGCGACTACTGGGGGTCGCAGGCCGCCGACGAGGAAGGCAGCCGCAACATTCTCGGCATCAAGAACCCGGTTATCGACGCTCTGGTCGAGGAAGTCATCAAGGCGCCGGATCGTCATTCGCTGGTGGCCCACACCCGCGCGCTCGACCGCGTGCTGCAATGGGGCTTTTACGTGATCCCGAATTATCACACCGACGTGTCACGGGTCGCCTATTGGGACAAGTTCCGCCGCCCCGAGATCACGCCGAAATACGGCATCGGCCTCGATACCTGGTGGGTCGACCCGAAGGCGGAGCAGACCATCGAGGCGAAAAAGGGCGAGGTCGGGAACGAGGCGAAATAGGTCGCGCGTAACTGCCGGATGTTGCACCGCCCCACGGAGAACCCTCGCCTGCCCCCCGTAAATGGACGCGGGCGGCGCCAGTTCCCATGTTGAGCCGGTATCCGGGCGAGGGTTTCGCGATGAGGCAATTCGGCATCGGACAGCCGATCCGGCGCATCGAGGACCGGCGGTTCCTGACCGGCAACGGCCGCTATCTCGACGACATCGTACGACCGCGCGAGTCCCATGCGGCGATACTGCGGTCGCCGCATGCGCATGCCCGCATCGGCGCGATCGACGTGAGCGCTGCCCTATCGGCGCCGGGCGTTGTCGCCGTGCTGACCAGCGAAGACCTTGAGCGTGATGGCATCGGTACGATCCCGTGCGTCAGCCCGGTCGCCAACCGCGACGGCTCGCCGATGACCATGCCGCCGCGGCCCGCCCTGACGCGCGATCGGGTGCGGCATGTCGGCGACGCAATCGCCCTGGTCGTCGCCGAGACCGCCGCGCAGGCGCGGGACGCGGCCGAGCTGATCCAAGTCGATTACGAGATGCTGCCCGCCGTCGTCGAGACCAGAAAGGCGCTCGACCCCGGCCAGCCTTCTGTCTGGGACGACCACCCTGGCAATCTCTCCTTCGACTGGGAGATCGGCGACCGGGCCGCCGTCGAGCGCGCCGCGGCATCGGCGCCGCATCGCGTGTCGCTGACCCTGATAAACAACCGGGTCGTCGCCAATTCGATGGAGCCGCGCGGCGCGGTCGGCGAATACGACCCGGGCGAGGACACCTACACGCTATGGAGTTCGACGCAGGGTTCGCATTTCCTGCGCAACCTGCTCGCCGAGCATGTCTTCCATATCCCGGAAAACCGCATCCGGGTCGTTACCCCCGATGTCGGCGGCGGCTTCGGGATGAAGCTGTTCCTCTATCCCGAGCACGTCCTGGTTCTGTGGGCCGCGAAGAAAGTGGGCCGGCCGGTGAAATGGGTTGCCGATCGCTCGGAAGCCTTTGTCAGCGACACGCAGGGCCGCGACAACGTCACAAAGCTCGATCTCGCGCTCGACGACGGGTATCGCTTTCTCGCGCTGTCGGTCGAATTGACCGCGAATATGGGCGCCTATCTATCGAATTTTGCGCCGGAAATCCCGACCGCCTCGGGCGGGGTCATGTATAGCGGCGTCTACGCGTTCCCGGCGATTTGCGTCGAGGTCAAGGGCGTCTACACCAACACGGTTCCGGTCGACGCCTATCGCGGCGCCGGGCGTCCCGAGGCGGCCTACGCGGTCGAGCGGCTGATCGACTGCGCGGCCCGTCGCCTCGGCATCGACGCCGACGAGCTGCGCCGCTGCAATTTCATCAAACCCGGCGCGATGCCGCACACGACGCCGCTCGGTCTGACTTATGACAGCGGCGATTTCGCACGCAACCTCGACGACGCGCTCGCCGCCGCCGATGCCGCCGGCTTTCCGGCGCGACGAGCGGAAGCGCGAAACCGCGGCCTGCTGCGCGGTCTCGGGCACGCGGTCTATATTGAGCAATCCGGTTTCCCGCCCGACGAATTCGCCGAAGCGCGCTTCGATCCGTCGGGCACGCTGACCCTCTTGATGGGGACGCAATCGTCCGGCCAGGGGCATCAGACCGCCTATGCCCAGCTTGCCGCCGAAAAGCTCGGCCTGCCGCTCGAAAAAATCCGCGTCGTGCAGGGCGACACCGCGGCGATCGGGTTCGGACGCGGCACCGGCGGGTCGCGCTCGCTGCCGGTTGGCGGCGCTGCGCTGGTCCACGCCGCCGACAAGCTGATCGAAAAAGGCAAAAAGATCGCCGCCCACATGATGGAGGTCGCCGAGGCCGATATCGGCTTCGACGACGGCGCCTTCGCTATCCCCGGCACCGACCGCCGCGTTACGCTCGACGCCGTGGCGCGCGCCGCCTTCAACCCGTCGCAACTGCCCCCCGGTCTCGAACCGGGTTTCGCCGAGAGCGGCCATTTCACGCCGCCGGCACCGACCTTTCCCAACGGGGTCCATGTCTGCGAGGTCGAGATCGATCCCGATACCGCGCGGATCGAGATCGTGCGCTATCTGGTCGTCGATGATTTCGGCACCGTCGTCAACCCGCTCCTGCTGGCGGGGCAGGTGCATGGCGGGGTCGCGCAGGGGGTCGGCCAGGCGATGCTCGAACGCACGGTATATGACCCGGAGAGCGGACAATTGCTGACCGGCAACCTGACCGATTACGCGGTGCCGCATGCCGACACGCTGCCACGGATCGAGTTTTCGTATAACATCGTGCCGTGCCGCACCAACCCGCTCGGGGTCAAGGGCGCGGGCGAAGCCGGCGCGATCGGCGCGCCGCCGGCGCTGGTCAATGCCGTCGTCGATGCCGTCGCCGAGTTCGGGATCGACCATCTCGACATGCCGCTGACCCCGCTACTTCTGTGGCGCGCCTTACGCGACGCCGGCGACGCAACCTGAGGGGGAATATGGACCCGCTGCTGGAAGTAGCGTTGCGCGCCGCGCTGGCCGGCGGTGAGGAGGTCATGCGGGTTTATGCCGATCCGTTCGAGGTGACGCAAAAGGACGATCGGACGCCGGTAACCGAGGCTGACCTCGCCTCCGAGCGGGCGATTGTTGCGGTCCTGCGGGAGGCGTGCCCCGACATACCGATTGTCTCCGAGGAAACCGTGCCGCCGGGTGGGTTTTCCTCGCCGGCCGCGCGGTTCTGGTGCGTCGATCCGCTCGACGGGACAAAGGAGTTCATCGCCCGCAACGGCGAGTTCTCGG
>JBFXDF010000324.1:0-3972 GCA_050181375.1 Alphaproteobacteria bacterium | reverse complement strand
GGCTTGAGGATCGCGATGCTCGTCATCTTCGCCTTCGGGTGCAGGTAGGGCTGCACCAATTTCCCGCGGCGGTCGTGGCAGCCGAGGCTCAGCATCACGACAACGGGCTCGCCGAGCGCGAATGAGCGATGCGCCGGCTCGATCTGGAAGTCGAGCGCGGAATGGTCGGCCGCCTGATCGGCCATGACATCGGGATCGATGACCGCCGCGCCGGTCGCGAACGGGTTGCCGCCCATGATGACGTTGTTGCGGAACCCATGCCGCAGATGCACCAGCTCTGGATCGTCGAACTGGAACGGGAAGGCATTCCAGAACGCCGCGGCGCCGCCCGGATAATTCCATGGATAGTTCATCCAGGACAGCGCGGCCGGCCGGTTTGGCGCCGGCGGGTTGGCGAACGATTTCTGCCAGGAATGCAGCAGGTTGAAGCAGTGCCCGAGCTCATGGACATAGGTGTAGAGCTGCAGCCGCAGCTTGTCCGCCGTCGTGCCGCCGATGCCGGCATGGAACACCGCGCAGCCCTGCCGCTGCAGCCCGATCTGGTCGAACATGATTCCGTACAGACCGGGACCGAGGTCATGCAGCTGGCACACCACCTCCCATACCGCCCATTGCGGCTCGTTGCGGTACAGCGAGAAGTGCCGGACCATCGAGGCGTGCAGTTCGGAATCCGACCAGGTGTGGTTGGCGCCGGCCTCGTTGACATTGATCACGTCGGACCCTGCGGTCGGCATCATCTGGATCCCGGCCTCCGCATACGCCGAGACCACCGACAGCGTCCGCGCCGGTCCTCCCGAGGGTAGGCTGCCGGTGTTGTAGCTGCCGAATACCGGCGTGACGACGTCCGATACACAATCGGTCTCGATCCGCACGCTGCGGAAATAGCCTGATTCGAACGGGCAGAGATAGGTGGCGCCGGGTGCGTTTGCCGCGTTGAAGAACCGCAGCGTTGCCGGCGCCAGCGGCTGCAGCAGCTTGCGGCGCGGGATCGTCACTTGCACGACCGGAAAAGCCGCGGACCAGGTGAACCGGCCGGTGCCGCGGGCGGTCATCGTTGCGGAGCTCCAGGTGATGGTCGGCGTGTCGACGATGAAAGAGCCGAAATAAGTCACTGTCGACCCGGACACCGTGTAGAAATCGGCGCTCAGCCTCCGCAGCGGATGGGTCCGATCGACATCGACGCGCAGCTCCACCTGCCATCCGCCGGAGGTCGCCCGATAGCGCCCGCTGACGTTCTGGTAAAGCGGGATCGGGGGCGGCAACGGGGCCGCGCCGATCTCCGCCTCTTCGGGAAGCAGCAGTGTTTCGACTTCTTCCGGGACCAGCGCCTCGGTGATGACAGGCGTTGCGGTCGCGTCGCCGCCGAGCGGGCCAAGGGCCTCTGTGCCGGTCGGGAGTGCGGGGGTCGGCTCCAAAAGAGCAGAGAGCGACGAACCCGAGGGGTCATGCGTGTTCATAACGGTCTCCTAGGCTCAGGGGGAGCAGGCAGGCAGGTCTGATCCGCGATCCGCCGGGGGCAACCGCGGATTAAATCGGCCGAACCAAAATGTTCTGCGACTTTGTGAAGTTTTAGGCGTGGGCTGAACCGGACTTTGATCGGTGCAACGCCCGATCATCATATTACCCCCTGCGTCAACCTGACGCAAGGCTTTTAATTAAAAAAAGGAATAAAAGACCGATCTCCATAAAATCAATAGGTTGGATCTTTAGGCCGAAGCATCGCTGCATTAAATGCGATCCGGCGGTGTCCGCGCGCGTAGCGGCCGCGCGGCACAGGATCAATTCGCGGCTGACATCCCGGTCGGAGTATCCCGCCAGCTGCCCGACTCGTCGGGCGCCGACCGGCTGGCGCGGCGCGGGGGCGGCGGGCGATCGGACAGCGGCAGCATGATTGAACGCCCGCTCCCGGTTCCGCGCCGCGCCCGGCGGGTCGACCGAATTCCCATACCTCGACCGAGTGTTTCGCGCTAAGGTCGGTCCGACACAATCAACCGCGGACCTTCGATCATGCCCGTTACGCCGTCGCCGCAAGTCGTTTCCGAACTGGCCCCGACCGGGGCGCTGCGCGCCGCCATCAACATGGGAAATTTTCTGCTGGTCACCGGCCGGGCGCCATCCGGCGATCCGACCGGCGTGTCGCCTGACATGGCGGCGGCGGTCGCCGCGCGGCTTGGGGTCCCGGTCAAGTTCGTGCCGTACGAGCGTCCCGGGCAGATCGCCGACGACGCCGAAGCTGGCAAGTGGGACATCGGCAATATCGGCGCCGAGCCGCAGCGCGCCGCGGTCATCAATTTCACGGCGGCCTATTGCGAGATTGAGGCGACCTATCTGGTCCCGCCCGGCTCACCGATCCGCGGCGTCTCCGAGGTCGATCAGCCGGGCCGCCGGGTCGCCGTGACCGCGCGCAGCGCCTACGGGCTATGGCTGGAGAACAACTACAAGCGCGGCGAGCTGCTGCAATTCGACAACGCCGACGCGGCGATCAAGGCCTTCACCGAGCAGAAGATGGATGCCTATGCCGGGCTGCGTCCGGGCCTGATCGACGTCGCCGCGAAACTGCCGGGATCGCGCATTCTCGACGGTCAGTTCACCGCCGTGCAGCAGGCCATCGGCACGCCGAAGAAGAACGCCGCGGCATTCGCGTTTCTGCGCGATTTTGTCGAGGAATCGAAAAGGAACGGTCTCATCGCGAGCCTGATCGAACGCCACGGCACCACCGGCCGCCTGTCGGTCGCGCCGCCAGTCTAACGAGCTATGTTGACGCGGTCATTCCCGCGCAAGCGGGAATCCGGGGGTTGTGCGCCGTCGCCGCCCTTGACCCCTCCCCGGACTTTGATCCGGGGATCACGCGAGGGTGACGGCCGGTGGGGGAGGGATAAATGAAAGCGGCCTATCTGACCGGCCATGGCGGGGTCGATAAATTCGTCTATGGCGATCTGCCGGACCCGGTCGCCGGACCGGGCGAGGTCGTCGTCGATGTCCACGCCGCCAGCGTCAATGCCGCCGATTACAAGGTGCGGCTCGGCGGCGGCGCCTATAGCGGCGCGAGCAACCTCAAATTCCCGTATAGTCTGGGGCGCGATTTCTCGGGCAGGGTGGCGGCGCTCGGATCCGGCGTCACCGATTTCAAGCTCGGCGATCCGGTATTCGGCGTCATGGATGCCGGGATCGAGGGCTGCTACGCGGAGAAGATCAAAATCGCCGCCGCCATCATCGCCCGCAAACCCGACAGCCTCGACGACGCCGAGGCGGCGGCGATGGCGCTGACCAGCCTGACCGCGATCTGGGCCCTCGAGGACACCGCCAAACTCAGGCGCGGCGAGACGGTCCTGATCCAGGGCGGCGCCGGCGGCGTTGCCGGCTTCGCGATCCAGCTCGCCAAACATATCGGCGCGACCGTGATCACCACCGCGAGCGCGCGCAACCACGATTACGTGCGCAAGCTCGGCGCCGACCGGGTTATCGACTACAATTCCGAGGACTTCACAAAAACCGTGTCCGGCGTTGATGTCGTGATCGACACGGTCGGCGGCGAGGTTCAGGCGCGCTCCTACGAGGTGCTGAAACCGGGCGGGCGGCTCGTATGGATCGCGCCGGCTCCGGCCGGGTTTCAGCCGTCTCGCAACGATGTCGAGGTGCTGCGCCCGCGCGTCGCGCGCGACCGGGCGCATCTCGAACGCATGAAGGAGCTGCTCGCCGCCGGGGCCGTGTCGCCGCCGGCGATCACCCGCTACAAGCTCGCCGACGCCGCCGAGGCGCACCGGGTCAGCGAGGGCCGGCATTTGCAGGGAAAACTGGTGCTGATCGCGCGCTGAACCCGCATCTGGACACTCAAAGGAGGAACGGACATGGCAGGAAACGGAAACCGGGTCATCGCGCTCGACGCGCAGCGCATGACCGCGATGTCGCAGGGCGTTATCGGGACGCTGAACGCGCTGATCGCCGACGAACTCGGCTTCACGCATTCGTCGG
>JBFXDF010000323.1:0-3992 GCA_050181375.1 Alphaproteobacteria bacterium | reverse complement strand
CGCCGGCGCGCTTCGCCATCTCCTCCTTTGGGAACATATCGACCGCGATGATCCGGCGCGCGCCGCTGATCCGCGCGCCCTGGACGATCGACAGCCCGACGCCGCCAGCGCCGAATACCGCGACGGTCTGGCCCGGTTCGATCCCGGCGCTGCGCATCGCGGCGCCGATCCCCGTCAAGACGCCGCAGCCGATCAGGCAGGCGCGATCGAGCGGGATGTCGGGGTCGATGCGCACGATCGAGTTCTCGTGCAGCAGCATCCTCTCGGCGTAGCTCGAAATCCCGATGAACTGGCGAAACGGCTCGCCGTTCTGCGACAGGCGCGGCGTCGCGTTGTCGGGTCTCGTGACGATGCCGCCGGTGCACAAATTGGGATGGCCCGACAGGCATTGCGGGCAGGTGCCGCAGAACCCCGAGAGGCAGGCAACGACGTGGTCGCCGACGCGCACACTCGTCACATCCTCGCCGACCGCCTCGACGATGCCGGCGCCCTCGTGACCGAGCACGATCGGCCGATCGAGCGGAAAGCGTCCGACGCCGTCGACGACATGCAGGTCGCTGTGGCAGACGCCGGTCGCGACGGTGCGGACCAGGACCTCGCGGCGTTGCGGCGCGTCGATATCGACCGCCTCGATCGTCAGCGGCGCGTGCGGCTTGCGGAACACGGCGGCTTCAATCTGCATCGGGACCTCCTCGGCTCAGGCCGAGGATTTGCCGAAAGCCAATCGGCGTCAAGCCGGGCCGGTTCCACGTGAACGCAAGGCGCGCTATGCTTTTCGCACTGCTCGGGTTCAGGAGTGGTTCGAGGCGCAGCGGACTGTGACAGAGTTCGAGATACGCGAGCGGCCGTCGCCCAATCACGGCAGCCGCGGCGAGCCGCCCAATATGCGCCCGATCAACATGCTGGTGCTGCATTATACCGGCATGCAGAGCGCCGAGGCCGCGCTCGACCGGCTGTGCGATCCGGAAGCTCAGGTCAGCTCGCACTATCTCGTCGAGGAGGACGGCACAATCTGGCGCCTGGTGCCCGAGGAGCGCCGCGCGTTTCACGCCGGGGTGTCGTGCTGGCTCGGCGAGACCGGTCTGAACGACCTCTCGATCGGGATCGAGATCGTCAATCCCGGCCATGAATGGGGCTACCGCGAATTCCCGGAGCCGCAGATGCGCGCGGTCGAGGCTTTGTGCCGCGACATCGTCGCGCGAAGGCGCATCCCGCCCTATCGGGTCGTCGGCCATTCCGACATCGCCCCCGACCGCAAAAGCGACCCCGGCGAGTTGTTCGACTGGCCGCGTCTGGCGCGGGCAGGGATCGGGTTGTGGCCGCGATCATCCCCTGATCTTTCGAGGCGGCGCGGCCGCGGCGTCGGCGTCATTCATCGCACCGCCGCGTTGGCCGATCTCGCGCGCATCGGCTATTGCGTGTCGCGCGGCACCGAGCCGATCGCGCTGGCCGCGTTTCAGCGCCGCTTTCGTCCCGAGCGCTGGGACGGGCTTCTCGACCTGGAGACAAGCCTGCGGCTGCGCGACGTGCGGCTCGCGGTCGAGGCGGCGCAGGCCGCCGAGGCGACAAGGCTGCGCAACCGGTTTAATTGAGGCGCGCCTAGTTGAGACGCGAGGGGGGCGGCGGGCGACTGGCGCGCCGGGACGCCGGCTGCCGCGCGACGAGCTGGGCGGCCTGGTGGTGCGCGATGCGCCAGCCGCCGTCCTCTCGCACGAACAGGTTACTGGCGACCAGCGTGCCGCCGTCGAGTTCCTCCTCGCACAGCACCATGGCCGCATCGCCGTACAGCAATACGCGCTCGTCGTAGCAGGCGATGCGCGGCGCCTGCGGGTTGGCGAGGATGCCGCGCCAGCTTTCCATGATCGCCTCGCGCTCGGCCAATGCCGGCCAGCCCGGATGGATGCAGCCGACCGGCGCGGCCCGCGCCCAGATCGCCTCCATCGCGGCGAGATCGCGGGTCGCGAACGCGCGGTAAAATTCGAGATTGGCCGCGAGCACGGCGTCGGCGTCGGTCATCGCTGCTCCTCCGTCTTGCCTCCGGCGTCAGGATAGGCCGATCCCGGCCGCTGCTGTAGCGGCCGCGAACGTGCACCAAACCGCTCGACATCGCCGCCGGGCCGGCCTATCCACGCGACGCGTTTTACGCCCCCGCGACCCCGCCGAAAGCGCCACGCGAATGAACAACTGGAGCGAGACCTATCGCGGCACGGTGCCGCCCTGGGAATGCGACATCACCGAGCACTTTACGATCGCCTACTATCTCGACCGGCTGACCGACGCCGAGCGCAACCTGGCCGACCTGCTGGACCTTGGTGATCTGCTGCGCGGCGCCGGGTTTCACCGGCGCTTCAACCTGCGGTTTATGCGCGAGTTGCGCGCCGGCGGCAGTTTCCACATCGAGGGGGCGGCGCTTTCGCCTGACCTGACATCCGGCGGCGGATTGCGGCTCGGGCATCGCTTTGTCGATTCGGGCAGCGGCGAAACGGTGACCTGGGTCGAGGAGCGCTGGGACCTCTCGGGCGTGCCGCTGTCGCCGGCGCGCCGGGACGCGATTGCCGCCCGCCTCGCCGCGTGGGACGGGCCGGCGGTTGAGGAACGCCCCGACCCGGCGAAAAGCGGCGGGTTTTTCGTGACGGCGCGCGGCCGGGTAAAACCGGGCGATCTCGACGCCGATGGAAGGCTGAGCCCGGCCGCGATCGTGCATCGCTTCACGGACGGCACGGTGCAAACCGGCGCCGCGATCGGGATGGACGCCGATTTTCTCGCCGCCAACCGTCGCGGCATGTCGACCTTCGAACTGATATTGCAGGTCTCGGGCGCGCTGTCGGCCGACGACCCATATCTCGTCGAAACCGGCATCGCGCATTTCGGCGGGTCGTCGATCCGGATGGTCCATGTCATGACCAACCCGCGCGACGGCCGCGAGGTGGCGCGCATGAGCCAATACGCGGTCAACCTCGATCTCGACGCGCGCCGCCCCGCGAAATGGCCGGACGACATCCGCGCGCGGGCGCTTCCGTTGGTCGTGCCGGTGGGGTAATCCGAAATCCATGCGCGAGGGACCGCCGGCCAGAGGCCGGCATGCCGGCGAGACGTCGGCGGTCCGAATTTACCCGAGCGGCGCGGTCGCCGCGGCGAGCCAACGCGCCGTTTCGGCATCGACAAGGGGGGAAATCGTCTCGCGCACCCGCGCATGATAGGCGTCGAGCCAGGCGATTTCGTCCTCGTCCATCAGGTCGCGATCGACGAGCGCGCGATCGATCGGCGCCAGCGTCAGCGTCTCGAAACAGAACGTCTCGCGCCGATCAGCCTCGCTGGAGCCGCGATCGGCCGGCTGAACGGCGACGAGGTTCTCGATGCGGATGCCGTATTCGCCGGTCTTGTAATACCCGGGTTCGTCCGAGACGATCATTCCGGGCAGCAAGGCCTGCGCGTTCGGCGCCTTCGAGATGCGCTGCGGCCCCTCATGCACCGACAGATAGCTGCCGACCCCGTGCCCGGTGCCGTGGTCGTAATCGAGACCCTTTTCCCACAGGGCGCGGCGCGCGAAGGCGTCGAGCTGCGCGCCGGTCGTGCCCTTCGGGAAGCGCGCCCGCGCGAGCGCGATGTGCCCCTTGAGGACACGCGTGAAGCGGTCGCGCATTTCGGCGGTCGGCGCGCCGATCGCGATCGTGCGGGTGATGTCGGTCGTGCCGTCGAGATATTGCGCGCCGGAATCGAGCAGATAGAGCGTTCCGGGTTCGAGCGTTTTTTCGGTTTCCGGCGTCGCGCGATAATGCACGATTGCGCCGTTCGACCCGGCCCCCGAGATCGTCGGAAAGCTCAGATCGCGGAAATGCTCGCCGTCGCGGCGGAAGGCTTCGAGCCGGTCGCTGGCGGCGATCTCGCGCAACCCGCCTTTGGGCGCCTCGCGCGCGAGCCACGCCAGAAACCGCGTCACGGCGGCGCCGTCGCGGCGGTGCGCGGCGCGCGTGCCGTCGAGCTCGACCGGG
>JBFXDF010000322.1:0-4005 GCA_050181375.1 Alphaproteobacteria bacterium | reverse complement strand
ATGCGCCCGGTCGGGTTGCGCGCCAGCATCTGCGCGAACATCTCGGGGCTGTTCTGGCGCACGTTGTCCCACACGCCGCCTTCGAAGAACACGTTGCCGGGCGAGACCAGATTGGCTCGGATATTCTTCGCCGCGAGATTGCGCGCCAGCCCCTTGATATAAGGCAGCAGCGCCGCCTTGACCGCGGCATACGAGCGTGTCGGGCCGTATACCTCGGCCATCGCGGTACTGCCGACCGCGACGATGGCGCCGGAATCCGAGCGTTCGAGCAGCGGCAGCGCCGCCTCGATGCCGAACACGGTGGCCATCACGTCGATTTCGAACCCGCGCCGCCAGGCCGCCTCGTCCATCCCCTGGGCCAGCGCGCTGACATTCGCGACAAAGATGTCGAGGCCGCCGAGCGCCGCGCCGGCTTCGCCGATCCAGCGCCGCAGCGCGGCAAGGTCGGCGACATCAACAGAGCCGCCCGTCGCCTTGACGCCGGCGCTTTCGAGCTGCGCGACGGTCCGATCCAACGCCTCGCGATTGCGCGCGCAGATCGCGACATCGCAACCCTCGGCGGCGAGGAGCGTGGCAATGGCGCGGCCGATCCCGCGGGTGCCGCCGGTGACGATCGCCTTCTTCCCCTTCAGTCCGAGATCCATCCTGTTCGCCGCTCCTCATTCCGTGCGGTGCGCGGCGCAAAGCCGGTCGAGCGCGGTTGCGCCAAAAAGCCGGCACGCGCCGATGCGTCACCCTGTACAATGCGCCGGATACACTATGCCGGCCCGCCGCAGGCCAACAACAGCGGCCTGAAGGTTTTTTGGAAACTTCGGCGCGCTTACCGCGAAGAGATGCGATTCGATCGATGGTTCCGTGCGGACGGCGCCGCCGCCCGCGTATTGCCCGCCCGCACATCGCCGCCTGTCGCCCCTCGCGCGACCCGCTGGACGATGCTCGCCAAACCCGATTTCCGCCGTCTCTGGGCGGTGGGTTTTGTGATCTCTGCGGTGCGCTGGCTGGAAATGCTCGCGGTTGGCGTTTTTGTCTATCAGCATACCGGGTCGGCCTTCGATGTTGCGTTGATGACGCTGTTGCGCATGCTGCCGCTGGCGCTGTTCGGGGCGGTGATCGGCGCGCTCGCCGAGCGGATGGAGCGCCGCAAGGCGCTGATCGGGGTCGTGCTGCTGATGCTGACGACCTCGCTGGCGCTGGCGGTGCTCGCCCATGCCGGCGTCCTGGCGGTCTGGCATCTGGCGCTCGCAAGTTTCTGCAACGGGGCCGCCTGGGCGAGTGACAACTCGGTGCGGCGGGTCATGATCGGCGAGGTCGTCGGACCCGAGAACATGGGATCGGCGATGTCGCTCGATGTCGGCGGCAACAATGCGAGCCGCATGCTCGGCCCGACGCTCGGCGGCGCGCTGCTCGCCTGGTTCGGAATCTCCGGCGCCTTCACCGCCAGCGTACTGTTCTATGTCATTGGATTGGCGGCCGCGATCGGCGTCCAGCATCGCAACGTCCATGCCGCGGCGCCGGTCGGCGGTGTGCTGGCGCGTATCGTCGAGGGGTTCGTGCTGGTGCGGCGCGAGCCGCGGCTGATCGGGATTTTGCTCGTTACGATCGTTTACAACGTGTTCGGGTGGCCGTTCACCTCGATGATCCCGGTCATCGGCCAGGATCATCTGCATCTCGGTGCGGGCGCGATCGGCGTGCTCGCGAGCATGGACGGGATCGGCGCGTTTATCGGTGTGCTTGCGATCGCGGTCTATGCCCGGCCGGCGCATTACGCCGCGCTCTATATCGGCGGCGTCGCGCTGTACATGGCGATGCTGATCGTTTTCGCGCTGGTGCCGAGCGTGCCGATAGCCGGTTTGGCGCTGCTGCTTACGGGCGTATCGAATGCCGGGTTCAGCGTCATGCAGGCCACGCTGATCTATCTCGCGGCGCCGCCCGAGATGCGCAGCCGCCTCTATGGGGTGCTGTCGGTCTGTATCGGCTCGGGGCCGATCGGGTTCCTGGCGCTGGGGGTGTTGGCGGATTTGATTGGCGCCTCGATGGCGACAATTCTCTCGGGCGTGGTGGGGCTGTGCGCGCTGGCGGCGACCTGGCCGTGGTGGCGCCGCCTCGGCGAGGCCTGATCCTTCATGTAAACTAGGCGCCGATCTAAAGCGGCTGCGGAGTACTTCGCAACATCGCTAAAGCTGAACGAAGCTCGCGAATATTGCCGCCGCAACGATCGCGTAAATGGTTCCCGATTTTCTACTGGCGGATCTAAAAAGTAATACCGCGCAGACGGGAACCCGCGCCTTGCCGGAATGTTGGCTGCCAGGAGATAGGAAGACGGGCCGGGGTCGATGGATAATCCGTTGAAGCTGCGGGAGTTGGCGGCGTGGTACCGCGAGTTCGCCGAGAAGACGGGGAACCCGACGATTTGGGAAGCGCGCCTGCGGATGGCCGAGGATCTCGAAAAGGAGGCTGAGAGGCTGGAGCAGCGGCGAGCCGTGCTGCTCGAAGCGGGTTGACCCGCTGACGGCCAAGGCGGAAAAAAATCGCGCGAGCGCAATTCGGCGCGGGCAAGCAACTTGCTGCAGAGCCGCGCATCGAGTGGCACCGGCGGAGCTTGGGCGAGCAGCCCGTGCCCGTTTGCCGAGCCGGCGGCCGACTTGCCGCAACCGGGAGCCGAAACTATCGGATGTACGTGAGACCCAAAACCTCGTTTGATGAGGCCGGTTCGATTGAACCGGCCTATATCGTGCGGTTGTGGCCCGAATTAGCTCAACGCCGTAACGACGGCTTGAAACTTGGCGATCAGAAGCGGGCCGAGGGCCTGCATGGTCGCGATCGCGGCGATCGAGATCAACGCAACAATAAGCCCGTATTCGATTACCGTGGCGCCGTCTTCGTTTCGCACCAGCTTCGGTAG
Organism: Alphaproteobacteria bacterium; assembly: GCA_050181375.1. Lineage (GTDB taxonomy): Bacteria > Pseudomonadota > Alphaproteobacteria > ATCC43930 > CGMCC-115725 > DATARH01. Next base: position 1,103 of record JBFXDF010000322.1, on the reverse strand, counting down.
CAGCTGCGAATTGTCCATTGGAATGTCTCCTGTTGATGCGTTCGACGGATGGATCATCGCCTCACGGAGCTTTCCAAGAAGTTAACGCGCAGGCATAAGCATAGTTATCGGACCGGATTCTCCTCAAACCCGTCATAGTATTTCGCCATAAATCGTGGCTTAGTTTCGCAGCTTCAGGTTAACGGTGTTGCTTTGCAGTTCGGCGAGGTAGGCATCGACATCGCCGATCGAAGTCGACAGCTTCATGCGGACCGGAAACATCATGTCGCTGCCGGAAATCAACCGCGCATACCAGATTGTCCCGGATTGCGCGCCTTCGTCCTTCTCGGAGTCGTCGACCGAGCGATTATAACGATTCATCTTGCAGGCGGTCGCCGCGCCTTCGAAGTTTTGCCCGCCTTGCGGGGTCAGCTCCTGCCGCCCGCCATCGGTAAAGACGAGGTCGTAGCGGTGCCGGCCATCGAATACCGGCACGGTCATCGCGCACGTCCCCTTGGTGGCAAGCTGCCGTTCGAGTCGCAGATAGGCGCTCAAATTGTCGACGGTGCCGCGCGCGGCTTCGGGGGCAACAACGGTCTGCGGCGGCGGCGTCGAGCTTCCCTGTACGCTCCCGTCCGCCGAATAGCTGACCTGGCTGTTGCGTTCGACCCCGTTGCGCCGCGTCTGGTTGCGGAACGAGACCGGGGAGGCGGAGCCGGGGATCAGCCTACCGTGCGCGACCGCATAGGTTCTCTGATCGATCACCAGCCCGGCAAGTCCCGTCGTTGCATAATCGACGCTGACCGCGTAGCGCCCGGGGTTCTCCTCGAGCAGCGAGTGCATCTCGAGGACTCGCATGCCCAGGGGGCCGATCACATCGAACTTCAGCGCGATGCGATCGGCCGCACTGGCGGCCGCAACCGGAGCGGCGCAGCATAACAGCGTTGCGGCAAGGCGAGAAAAGCCGGTAACCCGTCGAGCCTTCATTTGTGCCCCGTTACAAATCGTTGGCGCAGGCCGATTGCCGCGATACGGCACGCCCATATGCGGCGACTTGTTCAGCGGTGCTCCCGTTTGTCTTCGATTGCGGGCGATGATACGAGTGAGACGCAGACCGCGCAATC
>JBFXDF010000321.1:0-4008 GCA_050181375.1 Alphaproteobacteria bacterium | reverse complement strand
GCGGGCCGGCGGCCGGGATCAGCTCCGACGACACCCGCGGCGCGATCCAGCCGATAAACTCGACAGGCATTCCCAAATCCCCCACTCGGGCGTCGAACGTATTCTGCCGCAAACCTCAATCAATGCCAGTGTGCCGGGGACGCGTGCGAGGCGTATCGGCCGGAGGCGACGCGAAATTCGCCACATTGCGGAAGTATACAAACAACCGGTGCGATGGATCGGAGCGATGGCGGGCCGGGCGGTTTGTTATGCTCTGCTGTAAATTTTGCGTTCCGCCGCCGCGAAACCCGCGCGGCACAACGGATTTCGCGCGGGTTTGCTGCTGATTTCCTGCAGAAGCAGCAAATCGCCGCCGGAACAGGGAAAAGGCAGGCGGTCTCGGCTCGGAATTTTACACCGGTGCAGCGTCGTCGGGCGAACGGCGTTGCCGCGACGCGCTGGATCGGGGAAGGTGCCTGAACATCGCGCTCCGCCGCCCCACGCATCGAGCAGGCACCCGAATGACCGAGCACCGCTTCTGCACCGTCGCCGATGAAGGCCGCGTTCGCATCGTCACGATCAACCGGCCGGAGGTGATGAATGCGCTGCACAGCGAGGCGCATTGGGAATTCGACGCGGTCTGGAACGAGTTTGCCGCCAACCCGGATTTGTGGGTCGGGATCGTCACCGGCGCCGGCGAGCGCGCCTTCTCCGCCGGCAACGATCTGAAGGTGCAGGCCGCCGGCCGGCGCGGGCCGCGACCCAGGACCGGCTTCGCCGGCCTCACCAGCCGCTTCGACCTCGACAAGCCGCTGATCGCGGCGGTCAACGGCGTCGCGATGGGAGGCGGGTTCGAGACCGCGCTCGCCTGCGACATCATCGTCGCCGCCGAAAACGCCGTGTTCGCGCTGCCCGAGCCGCGGGTCGGGCTGATCGCCGGCAGCGGCGTGCACCGATTGCCCAGGATGATCGGTCAGAAGGCGGCGCTGGGCATGATCCTCACCGGCCGGCGCGTTTCGGCCGCCGAGGGAAAAGAACTCGGCTTTGTCAACGAGGTCGTTCCGGCCGGCGAGGCCCTCGCCGCGGCGAAGCGCTGGGCCGGGCAGATCCTGGAATGTTCGCCGATGGCGATCCGCGCCTCGAAGCAGGTGGTCTACAAGAGCCTCGACGAACCGACCCTGGCGGCGGCGATGACCCGCACCTACCCGGCGCAGGAAGCCAATCTGAAAAGCCAGGACTATATCGAGGGACCGCGCGCCTTCGCCGAACGCCGCAAGCCGAACTGGCGGAACCGGTAGACCGGCGCGTGACGTCACGCCGCGGGACGGTGCAGCGGAAGTCCCCCGGCAATCGCAGCCGCGGTTTGTCTCGATTGAGGAGGCGGCCAGCCCGGCGCTAGGCTGGCCGCAACAACGCATCGGCGAGGGAGGAGAGCATGACAACGACACGGCGGGCTGTGCTGCGCACCGCGGCGCTCGCGACGGCAATGCTGGCGATCCCGTTCGTGCGCGGATCGCACGCTTCCGGCAAGCTCAGCGTCGCATTCTGGGATCATTGGGTGCCCGGCGCCAACAAGCCGCTCGAACAGCTCTGCCGGGAATGGGCCGAAAAGGAAAAGGTCGATCTTACGGTCGATTTCATCACGTCGAACGGCGACAAGGACCTGCTGACGGCGGCGGCCGAGGCGCAGGCCCGCACCGGACACGACATGATGCAGCTGACGGCCTGGTACGCACCGGGTCACGCCGCGAGCCTCGAACCGGTCGACGACGTGATGGAAAGGCTGATCGGGCAAAACGGTGCGGTCAGCGAGGGCGCCGCCTATCTCGGCAAGCAGGATGGCCGCTGGATCGCGGTGCCGACCTCGTTCGGCAGCACGGTATCGCCGCCCTGCGCCCGCATCGACCTGATGAAACAGCTTACCGGGCTCGACGTGACAAAGATGTATCCGGCCGAGGCCCCGCCGGACAAGGAACTGCGGGACCAATGGACCTGGGATTTCTTTACGCAGGCCGCCGAGAAATGCGCCAGGGGCGGGCACCCGTTCGGGATGCCGCTCAGCACGTGCAGCGACGCGGTGCAGTGGGTTGGCGCGATGTTCAACAGCTACGGCGCGCAACTCGTGGACGCCGAGGGCCGCATCACCGTGAACAACGACGCGACCCGGACCGTCTTGGAGTGGTTCAAGCGCACCGCGCCTCATTTCCCGGAAAGCGTGTATGCCTGGGACGATGCCTCGAACAACAAGGCGCTGATTTCGGGTCACAGCGCGCTGATCTTCAACGCCCCCTCCGCCTGGGCGGTCGCGAGGCGGGATCAGCCCAAAATCGCCGAGCAGCTATGGACGTTTCCACCGCCAAAAGGCCCCCAGGGCCGGCATGTGTCCGGCCGTTACCGGTACTGGGGAATCTGGAATTTCTCGCCCAACAAGGCGGCCGCGAAGAGCCTGCTCCTTCATCTGTCCGGCAAGGACGCGGTCGAAAAACTGGTGGCGGCGAGCCAGGGGTTCGATATCCCGCCATTCGAAGGCATGGCGGACTTCAAGGTGTGGGACGAGGCCGCGCCGCCCCGAGGCACGCTGTACAATTTTCCGCCGCGCGGCGATGTCGTCGTATCCGTCGCCGGCCATCCGGCGCCGGCGCGGATCGGCGTCCAGATGTACGCCCAAGGCATCATGTGCAAAACGATCGCGCAATGCACGCAGCAGGGCCGCTCGATCGACGAGGCGATCAGTTTTTGCGAGCGCGAACTCGAAGGCTACATGCGCACCTGAACGCGGCCGGGGTCGACGCCGCCTCGACCTCGGACCGCTTCGGCGGGCCCCGTTCCACGCCGGGAGAACGGGTGAAGCGGCCGGCCGTCTTCGCCCCGGCGTGATCGGCGTTGCCCGGGTAAAGGCTGAGGCGGCGTACCGCCGGCGCGGCATCTTGCGCATGGCTGCAGCGCGATTGGCGATCGGCCTTGAAAGATAGTAGTAAGATACTACCTAAAATGGTAGATACCGGCGTGACACCGAATGGGAGTACTCCTATGACACGCTCAGCGGCGGCCGTCGCGGCGCGGCCGAGCTTGACTGGCCAGCCTGGCGGGACCCGTTTATCGAAAACGAATAGCTCATTCGCGGCGCCGAAGCGGCCCGCTCGACGCGCTGCCGCGACGCGCGGCGACGCTCTCAACCCTCCGATCGTGGATGCGATCGCCACCCGCCGCGTGCCGGGCCGGGATGTCAGCGGCCGAGCGACGGTGATCGAGCGCGACAGCCCGCTCGAGCCGGCCCAGCACATCGCCGATCCTCAGGCGAACCGGGTCCGGCAAGCCAGAGCGGAAGCCTACCCGCCTCGCCGGATCGCGCACGATTTCAACAACCTGCTCGGCGTCATCACGCTGAACCTGGAACTCGCGCGTGAGCATGCCGCCTGCGGCGGCGCGCTTCGCGCGCTGATCGACGAGGCGCTCGGCGCCGCTTGGCAAGGCTCCGAATTGACGGGCCGTATCGCCGGCTCCGCCCGGCCCCGGCAGGCGTAACGGGGCAGGCGGGCGTCCGGCTGCCGCCCGGCATTCGCGCCCGCCGTTTGTGAGCCGGGTTCGCGCATGCATGTGCCTCACTAGCTGGAGCCGGAAGGAAAATGGCCGACATTGTCGTGATCGATGACGAACCCCGCTACCGGCGGCTGCTCGCGCAGGTGCTGACCGGCGCCGGGCACGACGTACGACAGGCCGGGGATGGCGCTGAGGGATTGAGGATGTGCCGTCAGCGGGCGCCGGGACTGGTGATCACCGACCTCGTGATGCCCGGCATGGAGGGGATAGAGACGATCCTTCAATTGTCCCGGGAACGTCCGGAAGTCCCGGTGCTGGCGATCTCGGGGGCCGAGCCGGCCTCGGTCTATCTCCGCGCCGCCACCGCGCTGGGCGCGGCGTGCTCGCTGGCGAAGCCGTTCACCGTCGATCAGCTGCTGACGGTGGTGGACGGATTGCTCAGGGCCGATCGGGTGCTGCCGGAACCGCTTTGCTGACCCTTGCGTCTAC
>JBFXDF010000320.1:0-4009 GCA_050181375.1 Alphaproteobacteria bacterium | reverse complement strand
CAGGTAGGTGTTGAAATGGTCGTGCAGGTGCGATCCGACCCCGGGCATGTCGCGCACCACCGGAATGCCATGCACCGTCAGGAGCTCGGCCGGACCCAGCCCCGACAGCAGCAGCAATTGCGGCGAGCCGTAGACGCCGCCCGATACAATGATTTCGCCGCGGGCGCGCGCCGTGAACTTCCCGTCCGGCGTGCGGTATTCGACCCCGACCGCGCGCCCGTCCTCGATCAGCACCCGGCTCGCGTGCGCGTTCGTGACGATCTTGAAATTCGACCGGTTTCGGGCCGGTTTCAGATAGGCCTTCGCGGCGCTCCAGCGCGCCCGGTTGCCGGTCGTCGTCTGGTAATAGCCGACGCCTTCCTGGCGGGCGCCGTTGAAATCCGGGTTGGCCGGGATGCCCGCCTCGATCGCGGCCTGCACCATCGCGTCGCCCAACGGCGAGCGCACCGGGTTGGACACGCGCAGCGGCCCGCCGACGCCGTGAAACTCGTCGGAGCCGCGCTCCTGGTGCTCGGCCTTCTTGAAGAACGGCAGCACGCTGTCGTAGTCCCAGCCCTCGCAGCCGCGCTGGCGCCAATTGTCGTAATCGGCCGGCGTGCCGCGCATATAGACCATGCCGTTGATCGAGCTGGTGCCGCCCAGCACCTTGCCGCGCGGCTGGTACAAGGTGCGGCCGTTGAGCTGCGCCTCGGGTTCGCTTTCGAACATCCAGTTGACGCGCGGGTCTGTGTAAGTCTTGGTGTAGCCGAGCGGGATGTGTATCCACGGGTTGCGGTCCGGGCCGCCGGCCTCGAGCAGCAGAACCCGGTACCTGCCGCTTTCGCTGAGCCGCGCCGCGACCGGGCAGCCGGCGGAGCCTGCGCCCGTCACGATGAAGTCGAACGTTTCCGCTGCGTTTGTCACGATGTGGCCCTGCAACGCTGACCCCGTTCCCGCACGATAATCGAATGCGTCAGCAGCGGGAAGGGCACGGGCGGACCCGGGGCCGGCGACAGCGTGGCGCGACAACCTCTTGTCGCACAATCGTCCGGCTGCGCGGACAGCATTGGCAGGAACGGCCCGATTCGCGCCGTGCCGCCTCCCGGCCCGCTCCCCGTCCGGGCAGATCGGGGGGCGCCGCCGCACCACCAAAAACAGCCCGCGGTTCGGGTCCGCCGCGGCGCAGTTGGCGATGCCCCCGGGCAAAGCTACACTTCGTTCATGCAATCCCGTGATCATCGCGTGTGCGGGGAACATCGGCGGAAGCCGCTTCTTGGGTGCTATCGAATGGTTATCGTCATCTTCAATTTCGGATGCCGCCGTCATCCATTTCTCCCGCGTTCGAGGTAGGCACCCATGGTCGACCGTCCGCGCGACAGAGCGCACGGAGACAGCGCGGCGACGCCCGAGGCCGCGGGACAGATTGGCGCTCGTGATGTCCTCGCCTATCTCCGCCGGAACCCCGATTTTCTGACCCGTCACCCCGAAGCATTGAGCCTGCTGCGCGGTCCGGTTCGCGAGTTCGGGGAAGCGGAGAGGGTACGGGACTTCCAACATTTCCAGATCGAGCGGCTGCGCCGCGAGTTGGCGCGGGTCGCTCTCGAGCATCGCGCCCTGATCGCCGCGAGCCGCGGCAATCTGGCGAGCCAGGGCCGGACGCATAAGGCGGCGATCGCGATCCTATCCGCCTCCAGCTTTGAGCAACTGCTGCAAGTAGTGACGACCGACCTGGCCGTATTGCTCGATGTCGATGTCGTCACGATCGGGGTCGAAAACGCCACCGCCCCGCCCGGCCGCCTCGGACTGCACGGTGTTCATCTGCTCGGCGCCGGCAGCATCGACGCGCTGCTCGGGATCGAGCGCAATATTCTGCTGCAAGACGACACCCAAGGCGACCCGACGCTGTTCGGCGGCGCGGCCGGGCTGGTGCGGTCGCAGGCGCTGCTGCGCCTCGGGTTCGGCCGCGGCGCGCCGGCCGGTCTGTTGTGCATCGGGACGCGCCAGAAGGGGCGGTTTCACCCCGGCCTCGGCACGGAACTACTGAGCTTTCTCGCCCGGGTGATCGGCATCACGATCTCGCAATGGCTGAACCCGCCGAGATAGTGCCCGTCCGCGCGAGGGAACCGAATGCCTCCCGAACCGCACCAGTGAATTTCCCGCCACAGCCGGAGCCGGTGCAGCTCGCGCGGTTCTCGGCGGGTCCGGATCTGCGGGACGCGATCGGTTTGTGGATGAACTGGCTGACCGACGAGCGGCGCGCCTCGCCGCACACGGTCGCCGCCTACGGCCGCGATGTCGCGTTTTTTCTCGATTTTCTCACCACGCATATCGGCGAGCAGCCGACACTGGCGGCGCTGAGCGCGCTAGCCCCGGCCGACTTCCGGGCGTTTCTCGCTGACCGCGCCGCGCGGGTCGAGCGCAGTTCGGTGGCGCGCGGTCTCTCCGTCGTACGCGGCTTCATCCGATTTCTCGAACGGCGCGGCCTTGCTTCGTGCCCTGCGCTGGCAGTCCTGCGTGCACCGAAATTGCCGCGCCTAGTCCCGCGGCCGCTGGCCGCCGTCGACGCGGCGGAAATCATCGAGGCGCCCGCCGGCATCGCCGCCAGCGCGTGGCAGGCGACGCGCGATATCGCCGTATTGACCCTGCTTTACGGCTGCGGGCTGCGCATCTCGGAAGCGCTCGGGCTGACCCGCGCCGCTGCGCCGCTTGGCGATCACGTCACGATCACCGGCAAAGGCAACAAGCAGCGGCTTGTCCCGGTGCTGCCGGCGGTGCGCGAGGCCGTAGCGCATTACGTCGCCGCGTGCCCTTATCCGCTGCTCCCGGCCGGGCCGCTGTTCGTCGGGGCGCGTGGCGGGCCGCTCAGCCCGCGAATCGTGCAGCGCCAGATGGAAGCGCTGCGCCGCGCGCTCGCCTTGCCCGAGACCGCCACACCGCACGCGCTGCGCCACAGCTTCGCGACTCATCTTTTGGCCGGCGGCGGCGATCTGCGCGCGATTCAGGAATTGCTGGGCCACGCCAGCCTCTCGACGACGCAGCGCTACACTTCGGTCGATAGCGCCCGCCTGCTCGATGTCTACGAAGCGGCGCACCCGCGAGCGCGCAACGGATAACCCTAACAGTGGACCGCCGGCGCCTCCGGCTCCGCTTTCTCAGATGTGGATCGCTCTCCCGTCCACCGCGAGCGCGGCTTCCTTGAGGGCCTCGGGCAAGGTCGGGTGGGCGTGGCAGGTGCGCGCGATGTCCTCGGCCGAGGCGCCGAATTCGATGGCGAGCGCCGCCTCCGCGATCATCGTCCCGGCGTCGGGGCCGATGATGTGGACCCCAAGCACCCGGTCGGTCGCCGCGTCGGCCAGCACCTTGACAAAACCGTCGGTGTCGGCGTTCGTTCGCGCCCGCGCGTTCGCCGTGAACGGGAATTTCCCGATCCGATATTCGATGCGGGCGGCTTTCAGCTCGTCCTCGGTTTTCCCGACGCCGGCAATTTCGGGCCAGGTATAGACGACGGCCGGGATTGCGTCGTATTCGACCCGCGTCCTCTGCCCGGCGAGGCGCTCGACGGCCGCTATCCCCTCTTCCTCGGCCTTGTGCGCCAGCATCGGACCGCGGATCACGTCGCCGATCGCGTAAATGCCGGGGATGTTGGTCGCCAAGTCGTCATTAACCTCAATCCGCCCGGCGCGATCGCGCGCGACACCGATCTCGTCGAGACCGAGACCCTCGGTAAACGGCCGCCTTCCGATCGCGACCAGCACGACATCGGCCGCCAGTCTCTCGCTCTCGCCGCCCGCCGCCGGCTCCAGCTCCAGGGTTACGGCATCATTGCCTGCCTCGGCGCCGACGACCCGCGTCCCCGGCTTGAACATCATGCCGGCGCGCGCCAGGATGCGTTGCATCGCGGGCCCCAGTTCGCGGTCCATGCCGGGCAGGATGCGGTCGAGGTATTCAATCACGGTCACCTTGGCGCCGAGCCGCGCCCACACCGAGCCGAGTTCGAGCCCGATATAGCCGCCACCGATCACCGCGAGGT
>JBFXDF010000319.1:0-4018 GCA_050181375.1 Alphaproteobacteria bacterium | reverse complement strand
TATTCGAGCGGAACATCGGCGGCAAGACCGTAGCGCGGACCCAGCCCGTACGCGCCGCCCAGCAACGCGGCCGCGCTGCCCAGCAGCACATCGCGACGGGACAAACGGCCGGGCGCGGGATGATTGGTGCTCATGATGCCGGTCTCCTCCCCTGCATTTATTTTTCCACGTCTCTCGGCGGCACGGCGCGGTCGCCGACCGTTCCACACCGGGTTTGGACAAGGCCGCCCTTTCCCCGGTTTTCGGCGATGTTATACGCGCGCGCCGCCCCGCGCGAGATTTTCGTCCGGAAGTCGGGCGGTCCGGATACCGCATCCGCGCGCCGGGAAGCGGGCGGCCGCAAGCCGGCGAACGCAAAATCTGGAAAACGCGCGCTCCGTATGCCACGGTAGGGCAGATCAATCGGAGGCACGCCATGAGCCAGATCGAGATTGCCGACAACCAGGTCACGGCGGACAGAGAGCAGGCGTCGTCGGCCTACGTGCCGCCGCTGCAGCGCACGGTTGGACAGCCGCCGCCGATCGCGGCGAATGACGGTCTTTCCTACATGGCGTTCGACCGGGACGGCGACGCCGGAACCGCCGAGGCGCTCAAGGACGCGCTCGCTGAGATCGCCGCGGGCGAGAGCCAGCGCGTCATCGACATGATCGCCAAGGCGCCGCCGGGTCCGATCAAGACCAAATGGGGCATCGCGTTTCGCGACTATGACGAGTGCGTGGAGTACATCCGACAGTCGAACAGCCTCAAGGCCCCGCCGGGCGGCCTGACGGTGCCGCTGCCCTATACGGTTTACGAGCGGCCGAGCTACTCCGTGGTGCCGTCGAACGCGATCTGGCGGGACCCGGAGCGCGCCGAGACCGCCGCAATCCTGCGCACCAACGAGGAGGGCAACCGGCGCCGCGACCTCTATTTTCCGCAGGTGATGCGCGACGCGCGGCGCATCGGCGAGTATTACCCCGGCCTGTCGCCGAACAGCCCCGAATGCATGGACCGGCTCGGTCTGTCGCTGGCGTATCTCGAGTCCAAGTGCACGAATATCTACGATTCGGAGGAAGTGCGGCGCGTGTACTACCCCGAGATCGAGAAGCTGCTGCTCGAATTCTTCCCGGATGCGACCGACGCGCTGGTCTACAACCACGACGTGTTCGACAAGGACTACCAGGGCGACCGCACCGAGGACCAGGACAATCACAATCCCGGCGTCAACGCGCGTTACGCCAACCTCGTGCACAACGACCTGAACGACAATAGCGGGCGCGTGCGCTGCCGCGAACTGCTGACCAAAAACCTGCGCAATTTCGGGCGGCAGCAGCATTACACGGAGGAAGAAGCGGACGCGAAGATGTCGCGGCGGTTCATGTCGATCAACCTCGCGAAGCCGATCGAGACGATCGAGCAGTTCCCGTTTGTGCTCTGCGCCTGGCCGTCCTTCGCCGATCAGCCTTATATCAACAACTACCGCATCTACGATGACCGGGTCGGCGAGACCACCCGCTTCACGTACCGTCCCGGCCACGAGTGGTACTGGTTCCCGCGGCAGCAGCCGAACGAGGTGTCGATGCTCAAATGCTACGACTCGGTCACCGACGGCTCGGTCTCGCGCTGGTCGTTCCACACCGCGTGCATCGACCCGACCGTGCCGCTCGACGCTCCGTGCCGCAAGAATGTCGTGGTCCGGTCCTTTGTTTTCTTTTAGGAAAACGTGGAGAGGCGGCAAGCAGAGAAGCCCGGCATCAATCGTCGTCATTCCCGCGCAAGCGGGAATCCAGGGCAACCGGAACGCCGCAGGCCCCTGGACCCCGCGATCGCGGAGGTGACGGACTCGAGCGGACCCTATCCCGTCACCTGAGGAGGAGAGCGTAATGTTCAGTCATATCGTGGTCGGCAGCAACGACATCGCCCGGTCGAAAAAATTCTACGATGCGCTGTTTACCGCGATCGGCGGTCAGCCCGGCGCCGACGTGCGCGAGGGCCGCATCGCCTACTCGCACAACGGCACCCGCTTTATCGTGACCAAGCCGAATGACGGCAAGCCGGCCACCTCCGCCAATGGCGGCACGATCGGCTTCAACATTGGCGATCCGAAACTGGCCGAGGCGTGGCACAAGGCCGGGGTCGCCAACGGCGGCACCTCGATCGAGGACCCGCCGGGCGTGCGTCCCAATGGGGCATATCTCGCCTATCTTCGCGACCCCGACGGCAACAAACTGGTCGCGGTTGCCCGTCCGGCCGCTTGACCTTTGGCTTGTGGAGGATCGCTTATTGGGCGGTCCTCCATTAGCGCGCCGTTTCTCGCGCGGGCTGAACGGTTTCTCCGAGCCGGCTCGAGCGCTGCTTTCGGTCACACTGCGGCGGCGCGGATCGGCGGCGACAACGGCGCATTGCGATCTTGAAGCCCTGCTCGAGGATCGCCAAAATTCGGACCGATGTCGAACCGCTCGGTAATCACCGAAGTGCCCGCGCAAAGGACCCCGGCGGACGCTGGGGGAGGTGCTGTATGCCCGTTCCAAGCCTCCCGTGCCGGAGCGGGAATGGGCGGCGCTCGTCCAATCGATCGCCGCCGGCGATCAGGTCGCGCTGCACGCGCTTTACGACCGGGCGCATCGCATCGTCTTCACGCTGATTATGCGGATCACCGCCAACCGGGAAACCGCCGAAGAGCTAACCATCGACGTCTTTCATGACGTCTGGCGGCGCGCCTCGGGTTACGACGCCGCGAACGGCACGGTGCTCGGCTGGATCATGAACCAGGCGCGCTCGCGGGCAATCGACCGCCTGCGCTTCGAGAACCGAAAGAAGCGCGCCGACGGCGACGCTCGGTCCCTGCCCGAGCCGGCAATCGAGCCCGTGGCCGATCCGCGCGACGCGATTGCACTGCGCGAACAAGGCGAGGCGTTGCGCGCGGCGCTGGCGGCGCTCACCCCGGATGAACGCCAGGCGATCGAGATGACGTTTTTCGCCGGGCTTACGCATGCCGAGGCAGCGGCACGACTGAACCGGCCGCTCGGCACGGTCAAGACGCGCATTCGTTCGGGACTGCACAAGCTGCGGCGCGCGCTGACCGCGGAAGCGGAGAAGCCATGAACACGCTGGACCCGAACCGCTGCGAGTGGAGCGAGGCGACCTGCGCCTACGCCGCCCAGGCATTGCCGGCGGACGAGGCTGCCGCGGCCAAAGCCCATATTGCCGTATGCCCGGATTGCCGGCGCGAGCTGGAGGGTCTGCGCCCGGTGATCGACCGCTTTGTCGCCTGGCCCACCGATGTGCTGCGTCCGGCGGCATCGCTGCGGGAGCGCCTCGCGCTGCGCATCGCCGGGGAGACCGGGACGCCGCCGGCGCCGCCGCCGGCAGCGCGCTGGTCCGAGCCGGAATGGGAAGAGGTCGCGCCCGGCATCGCCTGCAAGCTGCTCGCGACCGATGCGGAACGGCGCCGGGTCAGCATGCTGGTGCGCGTCGCGCCCGGCGCGAGCTATCCGGCGCACACGCATGCCGGCGTCGAGGAGCTGCATCTTCTCGACGGCGAGCTGTGGATCGACGAGCGCCGGCTCTTCCCCGGCGATTACAATTACGGTGCGCCCGGAGCCGGCGACGAGCGCGTGTGGAGCGAGACCGGCTGCACCTGCCTGCTCGTCACCAGCACCGACGACGCGCTCCGCTGAACGCCGTTTGGGGCATGCCGCGCCCGCAGCGCCGCCTTGCCGAGCACCCGCGCGCCGGCATCGGTATGCCCACGCTCGGCAAGGTGCTTTGACACGGCCGGCATCGATCATGCCGCCGGCCCGCAAGCGTTTATTTCGCTCCGGCGCTCCCCAGGCCAATCCAAAAGCTTGCGTTTGACGTATTAGGGGCATGCGTAACACGCATCCGCCCTGCGTCCGGCACTCGCAGCCAGACCCGAACCGCTGCGAGTGGAGCGAGGCGACCTGCGCCTACGCCGCCCAGGCATTGCCGGCGGACGAGGCTGCCGCGGCCAAAGCCCATATTGCCGTATGCCCGGATTGCCGGCGCGAGCTGGAGG
>JBFXDF010000318.1:0-4019 GCA_050181375.1 Alphaproteobacteria bacterium | reverse complement strand
GCAGCTCCTCGGTGAACATCGTCACGCATTGCCGCCAGGAACAGGGCATCTTTGTGATATCGGTGCCCCAGAACATACGGTGCGGCCCGAATGCGTCGAAAATTTGCCGCAGATAGCCTTGCATGGGCGGAGAAGGGTACGCCTCGGCCGAATAACCGGGTGCACCGGTCGCTTTTACGGCGACATTCGGATATTTCGCGAGCGCAACGAGCCGCGGCATGTGCTCCATCGCGGCATGGTCCTTTAGCGTCGTCAGACCGCCCCGCCCGCCGAGATGGTCGATGGTCAGGCGCAGCCCGGGATGCCGCTCGGCGATGCGGCCGAGTTCTTCGAGCGAGTCGGTGGCGAGCGTCGCGATCGGAACGCCGTGTTTTTCGGCTTCTGCCCAAAGCCAGTCGAAACCGCCCTCGTGCAGCCGGCGACGCATCGGATCGTGCAGGAATGTGTAGCGCAGCCCGAGCATGCCCGGCTGCGTTCGCCACGTCGCGATGCGATCGCGCGAGCGCGGATCGTCGAGCGGCAACGCCCCCATGATCGCGAAGCGGGCGGGATAATCGCGGACGGCCTTCAGCGCCATCTCGGTCGAATTCGGGTCCCAGCCCGGCGGGTGGATCACGGCGGCGTCGACGCCGCCTTCGTCCATCAGCGCGATCGCCTCCTCCGGCGTGAAATGCGTGACCTGCCGATGCGACATGTTGCTCGGCAAGCCGCTTCCCCAGGTGTGGATCTGGGCATCGACGATCCTCATCGCGCACCTTCCCGATGGTTTGCCAAGCTGGACACCGGCTCGCCGGGTCCAGTTTCCAACCTATTATACGCCGGCGGTTCAGCGCCGAAGGCGGTTTCGCGATGCGCAAAATCGCGTTCGGGAACAGCCTCGGCCGGCACCAGCCATTTGCACAAACTCGTCGCTAAAAACAGGGACGCGGCAGCGCGCGAGAGGAGACGCCCAGGTCAGCCGAAGTATATTCGAACACATCACCGGGCTCATACAAGTCAGCGAAGAAATCCGCTGCTTCCTGTGCTCGCGCCAAACGGCATGAGAGACCCGGCCCAGGCTCAGTCGCCCAAGCTTCGGTCGCGAGCGCCGCCAACAGAACGCCCTTCCCGCGAAGCGGCCGAAGCCGGCTTGCCGCTTCGAGCGTTTGCGCGAGGTTCGCGTTGCCGCCGGTGAAAAAGAAGCCCTCGATCATCAGGAAATCGCCCTCGCCGATGTAGCGGGATGATCCGGCGAACGCGACATTTGCCGCGGACGGCGTCGTCGTGTTCGCCATGATGCGAAGACCCTGCGACCGGATGTAGCTGAAGATGTTGTCCCTGGTCCCGGCCGATATAAACGTCGGAGCTGCCAGATCGACAAAAATCCCATCGACCTCCTCGTCGAGATCGAGCCAATCGTCCACCCACGACATGCTGTTGCGGCACACGTCTTGCGGGCACTCCCAGGGTCGCTCGGAATACCGCGTTCCCGGGACGAGGCCGCAGCCGGACCCGATCGGCGCATCCGCGGTAGCCGAGATGTAGCCAAAAACCTGAACTTCGGGATTGAACCGGCGAACCAGCCGGATCAAATCGGACAGGGGCTCGAAACGCGTATCGACGCAATTGCCCGTGTTCTTTCTGGTCGGCCCCCTGTCGCTCGCGTGGCTCAGCACGATTATGTCGAACCGCGCCATGCCGCGCGCAACGGAAGCAAGATTGCCGAGGCTGCCGTAATCGCCCTGGTAGACCAGCAATCGAGCGCCGCGGGCCGCGGGCGGCGGGGTTCGCGCCGACGCGCCCGCGATGCAGGTGACCAGAAGAACGGCAATGAGCGCGAGAGTTTGACCGGCAGAGCGTCTCACACCCCGCCCCGGCCGAGCAGGCGCAGCGTCTCGGGATCGGCTTCTCCCTGCCACCATCGGTCGAGAGCGTCGCGATAAGGGGATGCCGGCGCCTCCGCGGCCAATGCGAAAAGGCTCATCGACGATCGAAACTTCATGTCGTCGGGGGAGCCGAAAATCTCGTGCAAGTCTCGCCCTCCGATCGCCAGAACCGAATTTGTGCAGACCGCGAGCCTCGATCCCAAGAGCGGATGCGCAAGATACGCACGCGCCTCGCCGATCGAACCGATCCCGTACCGGGCTGCCAATTCCGATCGGCCGAGCCCGCGCAGCTGCGGAAAGACGAACCACATCCAGTGCGTCCGCTTCCGTCCGGCGCGCAGCTCGGCCAAGGCGGTCGGAAACACCGGCTCCTGAGCGGCGACAAACCGCTCGAGATCGTAGGGATCGACGACGGTCACGGCGGATAACGGCCTAGCGCGATTTGCGTTTGGTCCGGCAGTCGGCCGGTTGCTGCCCGGGCATCCCGAGGTCCCCTGCCTGTTCCGGAAGAAAGACGCTCGGATGGGGTAAACGTTCCGCAAATCCGGACCGGACCGAGGCTCCGCTTATGCGCATCGCGTCCGGTCAGCCGTCCCCGGCTTGTACACGCAGCGCCGTGGAGCGCGATTTGGCGGGTCTTTCAGGGCGCTCGGCCTTGCGTAAGCGCGTTTTTGCCGGGCCCGCCGGCCGCGAGGACGCGGGCTGAACGCGAACCGAGCCGGCTCGTTTCGCGGCAACATGTTGCTTCCTCGCGTCGCGTTTCTCCAGCGCCGGCGCGCTTCGGGCGCGTCCTCGCGAAACCGCGGCCTCGGCCGTGTGTTTCCGGCTTTCGCGCCATTTGACTATTCGGGTCAGCACGTCACGGGCCTTGGCCAGGTTCGCGGGCGCGCCGCGCCGGGCCAGTTCGACCGCGGCCTTAATCGGTGGGGATGTCCCGGCTGGCTCGATACCCGGCGAGCCAGCCAGCAGCGGTGCGTTTTCGAGCCGGCGCACCGGCAATTCGATCACCGCGTCGGCGATCGGCTTGCCGTTTACGAATACCGGGCGAGGCACGACCGTCGCGTCACGCCGGTTGCGATACTGTCCTGTCACGATGTCGGCCGGCGGATTGCCCTTCAAGGCCTCGCCAATCGCCGCCGTATCAGCCACGGCGGCGGCGTTCAGATGGCTGATCGCGGCGGGGTCATCGGTAAAGCTCGGCCAGTAGACCTCGCCGGGCGCCAGCGGGAACCATGCCACGGCCGGGCTGAACGCGTCGGGGTAGCTCAGTCCTACCCCGGCGGTGCCAAGAAAAGCGACCGCGGCGGGCATAAAGGCCGGTTCGGCGGCGCGCTTGCCCGGCATCCAGCCCCAGCGCCCGGCGTCGCCATCGGACCCGTCAACCTTAGCCCAGCGGCCGTAATGCGAGGTCGCGAAGCCCCACGGCATGTCATCGACCCAGGTCCATCCCCACGGCCCGACCCAGCGCCAGTGCCCGAATCGATACGGCATCCAGCCGCTTGGCGCATCGGTCGGAAACCATAGGTCGCCGATGCCGGCGACAGTCTCCCACACGCCGTGCCCGTCCAGCATTTCGTGGCCGGTGACCTCGGCCGATACGTGGCGCAAGACCGGCGCATCAGCCGCGTCGTGCTTCTGCTCTCGCGACCACGCGGCGAACGCATCCTCGTCGGTGCTGCCGGGCAGCAGCGTCATGGGATCGCCGCCAATCAGCAGCACGCCCGCGCCGGTCGCGACAATGGTATTCAGCCCCTTGCCGGAAAACCGGGCTTCTCCAACGGGTACCGCCACCCGTGCCGGGGTCTCCGCGTCGCCGGCCGCGACGTCGTATTCGCCGGGCGCCGAAAGCCGCAGCGCGCCGCTTGGGATCGTGATTTCGACCACGCGCGCCGAAGCGGATTGCGGCAGCCGCACGCCGATCCGCCCCCGCCGCAGCGCAATCACGGTTCCGGCGCCGTCGAGCTTGACGATGTCGGCTTCGGAGCCGCCGGCGATCGCGACAAGATCGCCGCCGACCCGCAGCACCGCACGCGCCTCCGCGGCGGTACGCACCGCCATGCCTTCTGTCACGGGATCGTTTCGGCTGGCGTCGGACCATGCGCCTCGCGGCGAGCCGTCGCTCCCCGCCCGGCTTGCCGGGAGGCGTATCGCGAC